>NZ_WWIR01000001.1 GCF_009863025.1 Streptomyces sp. SID4985
CCAGCGCGGACGCCGCCGCGAGCACGAGGGCGGGCCGGATCGCCTTGCCCGCGTTGCCCGCCGCCGGGGTGCCGTCCGCGTGCTGCCAGCCGAAGTGGTAGAGCGCGATACGGCGCAGGGGCGCGGGCAGCGACTCGATCGCGGCCCTCAGCTCAGGGTCTACCAGTTCCCGGGTCCGCTCCAGCAGGACCGTCGCCTCCTGCCCGTCGACAGCCCCGGAGTCGTCCTCCGTCACCACGTGCCCGTCGAGCGACGCCCCGGCAGCTTCCGCCGTACCCCGCCCGTCCGGCGACCCAACAGCCCCCACCGCCCCATCGAGCGACCCGGCGTCACCCGCCGCACCCCGCCCCTCGAGCGGCGCCCCGGCGCCTTCCGCCGTCCCCCGCCCGTCAAGAACCCCGGTGTCCTCCACCGGCTCCCGCTGCCCGGGCGGGCGCGGCGGCGTAACCGCCCTCCCCGCGCCCGCCTTCCCCGTGCCCGGCGGGCGCTGTTCCGCCTGGGTCATGAACTCGGTCATGGCTCCCGGCTCCCCCTCCCGAAGTGTGAGCGCGTGGCTCCGGCCGGCACGGTGCCGGGCCGGTCCTCCCCCCGAAGGGGTTCCCGCCCCGTGGGGCGGGAACCCGGGTGCACGGTGGCGGGAGGTCACCGCCACCGGCCGATCTCGACGTTCTCCAGCACGCCGAGCGCGTCCGGCACCAGGACGGCCGCCGAGTAGTACGCGGTGACCAGGTAGTTGATGACGGCCTGCTCGTTGATGCCCATGAAGCGGACGGACAGGCTCGGCTCGATCTCGTCCGGGATGCCGGACTGCCTGAGGCCGACGACGCCCTGGTCGGCCTCGCCGGTGCGCAGGGCGAGGATCGAGGTCGTACGGGCCTCGGTGACCGGGATCTTGTTGCACGGGTAGATCGGCACGCCTCGCCAGGTGGGGATGCGGTTGCCGCCGACGTCGATGGTCTCCGGGACCAGTCCGCGCTTGTTCAGCTCACGCCCGATCGCGGCGATGGCGCGCGGGTGGGCGAGGAGGAACTTGGTGCCCCGGCGGCGGCTGAGCAGCTCGTCCAGGTCGTCCGGTCCGGGGACGCCGTCGTGCGGCTGGATGCGCTGGTCGTACTCGCAGGCGTGGAGGAGGCCGAACTGCCGGTTGTTGATCAGCTCGTGCTCCTGGCGCTCCTTCAGCGCCTCGACCGTGAGCCGCAGCTGCTGCTCGGTCTGGTTCATCGGCTGGTTGTAGAGGTCGGCGACGCGGGTGTGGATGCGCAGCACGGTCTGAGCGATGCTCAGTTCGTACTCGCGCGGGCGGGCCTCGTAGTCCACGAAGGTGTGCGGGATGTCGGGCTCGCCGGAGTGGCCGGCCGCGAGCTCGACCTCCTTCTCGCCGTACTTGTTGGTCCGCTGGTCCGGGATCGCACGCAGCTGCTGGAGGTGGCCACGCAGCGAGTCGGCGCGCTCGGCCACCTGCTCGAAGTCCTGGCGGGTGAGGATCAGCACCGTGCAGGCGGTGTCCGCGCGGGCGGTGTACTCCCAGATGGCGTCCGGGTCGAGCAGGGACTGCTCGCCGAAGTAGGCGCCGTCGGCGAGGACACCCAGCTCCGCGTCGTCGCCGTACGGGCCCGTGCCGATCTTCTCGACCCTGCCGTGGGCCAGGAGATACACCTCGTCGGACTGGCTGCCGAAGGAGGCGATCACCTCGCCGGGCGCGAAGTCCCGCTGGCGGCAGCGGCGGGCCAGCTCGGTCAGCACCTCCTCGTCCTCGTAGTCGCGCAGGGCGGGCAGCTCACCCAGCTCGGCCGGGATGACCTCGACCTGGTCGCCCGTCTTCACGAAGGTGACGCGGCCGTCCCCGACGGTGTACGTCAGCCGCCGGTTGACCCGGTACGCGCCGCCCTTCACATCGACCCAGGGCAGACTGCGCAGCAGCCAGCGGGAGCTGATCTCCTGCATCTGCGGTGCGGACTTGGTGGTGGTGGCCAGGTTCCGCGCCGCCGCCGTGCCGAGTGACTGCTGCGGCTTGGCCTGCTCCGTGCGGACCTCTTCGCCTACCGACATAAGGAAATGCCCTCCCATGTATGCCCGGTGCCCGATCTCGCGGGGCACCGGTCCCACGACCGAGCTTTCCATCACGGAGCGTGCCCGCACCATTACCCGAAAGGAGGGGAATGGATCATCCAACTCCTGGGCAAATGGAGCGACTTTGTCCAGCTCGCCGGGCGGACGGCACCCGGACCGCGCCAACCCGCCCCCGACCCCCGCCCCAACTTGTCCGAATCGGCTCGCACACCGTGCGAACGATGTGATCCCGACCCCCCGACCTCGGTAGAAGCAGCGATAAGAACGGGCCGTTCCGGCGGCCCCGCACGCACGGCACGAAGGAGGCGGTCATGTCCTCACCCATGTCCGCGAGCGCGTTTCTGGACGCTCTCAGGCGGGAGGAACTCACGGTCGTCGGCGTCGACGGCTGGCGGCACCACAGCCGCAACCACAAGGGGCCGTGGGGCCCGGTCCACGGCGTGATGATCCATCACACCGTGACCAGCGGCAGCGAGCGCACCGTGGAGCTGTGCCGCACCGGCCACGACGACCTGCCCGGACCGCTCTGCCACGGCGTGATCACCAAGGACGGCACGGTCCACCTGGTCGGCTACGGCCGTACGAACCACGCCGGTCTGGGCGACGACGAGGTGCTGCGCGCGGTGATCGCGGAGAAGGGGCTGCCGCCGGACAACGAGGCGAACACCGACGGCAACCGGTACTTCTACGGCTTCGAGTGCGAGAACCTCGGCGACGGCAAGGACCCCTGGCCGGAGGAGCAGTTGGACGCGATCGTGCGGGCCGCCGCGGCCGTCTGCCGCCACCACGGCTGGACGGAACGGTCGGTCATCGGCCACCTCGAGTGGCAGCCGGGCAAGGTCGACCCACGCGGCTTCACGATGAAGTGGCTGCGGGCGCGGATCAAGGAACAGTTGAAGGACTGACCCGGCCGGGCGGGCACCGGGAGCGGCCCCGCCCGCCGCGCTGTCCGGCCCGGCCCACCGCGCCGCCCGCCATACGCCCGCCCCGGGCGACAATGACCCCATGCCCCTCCGCCCCGCCCTTCCCTCCCCCCTCACAGAGATCCAGGACAACCGTTTCTCCCGGCACGGCGTACGCCTCCTGCTCAAGCGGGACGACCTGATCCACCCGGAGCTGATCGGCAACAAGTGGCGCAAGCTGATGCCGAACGTCGAGGCGGCGGGCGGCCGGGAGCTGGTCACCTTCGGCGGGGCCTACTCCAACCATCTGCGCGCCACCGCGGCGGCGGGCCGGCTGCTCGGCTTCGCCACGACCGGGGTGGTACGCGGCCAGGAGCTGGCGGACCTCCCGCTCAACCCCTCGCTGGCGCGCTGCGCGGCCGACGGAATGCGGCTGCGCTTCGTGGACAGGTCGGCGTACCGCCGCAAGGACGAGCCGGAGACCCTGGCGGCGATCCTGCGCGCGGCGGGCGCCGAGGGGGCGTACGTCGTCCCGGAGGGCGGCAGCAACGCCGAGGCGGTACGCGGCTGCCGGGCGCTCGGCGCGGAGCTGCGCGGCCGGGCCGACGTGGTCGCGGTGGCCTGCGGTACGGGCGGCACGCTGGCCGGGCTGGCCGCCGGGCTCGCGCCCGGTCAGCGCGCGCTCGGCGTCCCCGTGCTCAAGGGCGGCTTCATGGAGGACGACATACGCGCTCTCCAGGAGCGCGCGTTCGGCACCCGTACGGGCTCCTGGTCACTGGACGACCGCTTCCACTGCGGCGGTTACGCGCGGACGACACCGGAGCTGGACGCGTTCGCCGAGGAGTTCGAGAAGCTCCATGGACTGCCCGTGGAGCGGCTGTATGTCGCCAAGTTGCTGTACGCCCTCACCACGCTCGCGGAGGAGGGCGCCTTCCCGCACGGGACGAGGGTCGCGGCGGTGATCACCGGGCGCCCCTTCGAGAACCAGTGACCTACTCCGCCTCCCGGTACGCCGCCGCCTCCTCCAGGTCCAGCCTGCGCAGCAGCGCCCGCAGCATCTCGTCGTCGATGTAGCGGTGGTCGCGCAGCCGGACGAAGACCTCGCGCTCGGCGCTGATCATCTCGCGGGAGAGCCTGCGGTAGGTGTCGTCGACGGATTCGCCGGTGACCGGGTTGACCTGGCCGAGCCGTTCCCAGACGGCGTTGCGGCGGCGCTCCAGGACGGCGCGGAGCCGGTCGGCGAGCGGGGCGGGCAGGGTGTTGCGCTCGTCGGACAGGAGGGCGTCGAGCCGGGACTCGGCCGCCAGGGACGCCTGCGCCTGGGCGTTGGCCTCGGCCAGGGTCTCGGCCTGCTGGTCGCGCCCGGGGAACTTCAGGAGGCGGATCAGCGGGGGCAGCGAAAGGCCCTGGATGACGAGGGTGCCGATGACGGTCGTGAAGGTGAGGAAGAGGATCAGGTTGCGCTGCGGGAAGGGCTCGCCGCCGTGCACGGTGGCCGGGATGGAGAAGGCGATGGCGAGCGAGACCACGCCGCGCATCCCGGCCCAGCCGGTGACCAGCACGCCCCGCCAGGTCGGGTTCTCCTCACGGGTCCGCACGCGCTCCGAGAGGATGCGGGGCAGGAAAGCCGCCGGGTAGACCCAGACGAACCGGGCCAGGACGACGACCGCGAAGAGGGCGACGGCGTACCCGGCCGCGGCCGCCGCCTCGTACGCGCCCAGTCCCTTGAGGACGCCGTGCAGCTGGAGTCCGATCAGGGCGAAGACGGCGGACTCCAGGATGAAGGCGACCATCTTCCACACGGCCTCCTCCTGGAGGCGGGTGGCGAAGTCGACCTCCCACGCGCGGTGGCCCAGATAGAGCGCGACGACCACGACCGCGAGCACCCCGGAAGCGTGCAGCTGCTCGGCGATGCCGTAGGCGACGAAGGGGATGAGCAGGGAGAGGGTGTTCTGGAGGAGGGGTTCCTTCAGATGGGTGCGCAGCCAGTGCAGCGGCGCCATGAGGACGAGGCCGACGCCGACCCCGCCGACGGCGGCGAGCAGGAACTCCTCCACCCCGCCGGACCAGGTGGCGCCCTCCCCGATGGCGGCGGCGAGGGCGACCTTGTAGGCGGTGATGGCGGTGGCGTCGTTCAGCAGGGACTCGCCCTGGAGGATCGTCGTGATCCGGGACGGCAGCCCGACCCGGCGCGCGACGGCGGTGGCGGCGACGGCGTCGGGCGGCGCCACGACCGCGCCGAGGACCAGGGCGGCGGTCAGCGGCAGCCCGGGGACCAGCAGATGCGCGGCCCAGCCGACGGCCACGGTCGCGAAGAGCACGTAGCCGACCGAGAGCAGGGCCACCGGCCGCACCTGGGCGCGCAGGTCGAGGTAGGAGCTGTCGGTCGCGGAGGTGTACAGCAGCGGGGGCAGCAGCAGCGGCAGGACGACATCGGGTTCGAGGGTGTAGTCCGGCACCCCGGGGATGTACGAGGCGGCGAGGCCGACGGCGACCAGCAGCAGTGGTGCCGGTACGGGGGTGCGCCGGGCCGCGCCGGCGACGGCGGCGCTGCCCGCCACCAGCAACAGCAGCGGCATCACGTCCATGGTCCTCGCCCGCCCTCGTTTTTCCGCGCGGCCACCCGCGCACCCGACGTAATCTGGCAATCATGAAACAGTGCACGCACGTCGACGCGCTGCCGCTCCCGGAACCCGGGCCGCTCAGCGAGACGTGCCTGGAGTGCCTGGCGGACGGGACGGACCCGGTGCAGCTGCGGATCTGCCTGAGCTGTGGCCACATCGGCTGCTGCGACTCGTCGCCGAACCGGCACGCGACCAAGCACCACGCGGACTCGGGCCACCCCGTGATGCGGACGTACGAACCGGGCGAGGACTGGCGGTGGTGCTTCGTCGACCATGTACTCGTATGACCTCGAACGCGCGTATGACAGGCACTCCGACCTCGGACGGTTCGACCGCCTGACGTCTGGGTACGTCAACCCGGCGCGCGCTCTTCCCATTTGGGCCCGCAAACCCCCTAGACACGGAGCGTATTCAGAGTTTTACTGTGAGTGACGCCAGGGGGTCGGGGTCATGGGGACAGGAACGTTCCGGGCGCGATAGCGTCACCGCGGAACCACCAACGCGTTACGCCGGGGGGCGACCCTCGGCCCCGTAAAGCTTGTACCACCATGGAGGTGAGGGTGTCCCAGATCGCAGGCGAGCCCACGGCGAACCAGGACTTCGTGGAAGTCCGTCTGCCGGCCGCGGGTGCCTACCTGTCGGTGCTGCGGACGGCCACGGCCGGTCTGGCGGCCCGTTTGGACTTCACCCTGGACGAGATCGAGGACCTGCGCATCGCGGTCGACGAGGCCTGCGCGATCCTCCTCCAGCAGGCCGTGCCGGGGTCCGTGCTGAGCTGTGTCTTCCGGCTTGTCGACGACTCGCTGGAGGTCACGGTCTCGGCGCCGACGACCGACGGCCACGCCCCGTCGCGGGACACGTTCGCCTGGACCGTTCTGTCGGCCCTGGCGGGCAAGGTCTCGTCCGCCGTGGACGAGGACCGGACCGTGTCGATCAGCCTGTACAAACAACGCGGCGCGGGCCCCGGCCCGGCGTGAGGAACGGGGACGGTCCGGTGCGGGACGAAGAGCGCGGCACAAGGCGGCTGCCGACCGGGGAGACGGGTGCTCCCCGCTCGGGCGAGGCCGAGAACCCGAGGCAGAGCCCGGCGGACGTACCCCGGCACATGGCCGACGGCATCGACGGCATTCCCGAGCAGGCCAGGCCCCACCCGGAGGACGACTCCGCGCGGGCCGTCGGCGAGGGGACCGTGCGGAGCGCGCCCCTGGGGCAGCGCGGCGGCGGCACGGCCGCCCGCGCCGGGGCGAGGGCTCGGGGAAGGGCTACGGGCGGGACGATGAGCGAGCACGAGCGACACGCCGAGGACGCGGCGCCGGGCACGACGGAGGCCGTGCGCGCGGCCCCGCACGACCCGCACGACCGCAGCGGCGCCCGTGCGCTGTTCATCGAGCTGCGCGGCCTGGCGGACGGCACCCCGGAGTACGCGGAGCTGCGCAACCGGCTGGTCCGGATGCATCTGCCGCTCGTCGAGCACCTGGCGCGCCGCTTCCGCAACCGCGGCGAGCCGCTGGACGACCTCACCCAGGTCGCCACCATCGGTCTGATCAAGTCCGTGGACCGGTTCGACCCCGAGCGCGGGGTCGAGTTCTCCACGTACGCCACCCCGACGGTCGTCGGCGAGATCAAGCGGCACTTCCGGGACAAGGGCTGGGCGGTCCGGGTGCCGCGCCGCCTCCAGGAGCTGCGGCTCGCGCTGACCACGGCGACGGCGGAGCTGTCCCAGCAGCACGGCCGCTCCCCCACGGTGCACGAGCTGGCCGAGAAGCTGGCCATCTCCGAGGAGGAGGTCCTGGAGGGCCTGGAGTCGGCGAACGCCTACTCCACGCTGTCCCTGGACGTCCCCGACACCGACGACGAGTCCCCGGCGGTCGCGGACACCCTCGGCGCCGAGGACGAGGCGCTGGAGGGCGTGGAGTACCGCGAGTCGCTCAAGCCGCTCCTGGAGGATCTGCCGCCCCGGGAGAAGCGCATCCTGCTTCTGCGCTTCTTCGGGAACATGACCCAGTCGCAGATCGCCCAGGAGGTCGGCATCTCGCAGATGCACGTCTCGCGGCTGCTGGCCCGCACGCTGGCGCAGCTGCGGGAGAAGCTCCTGGTGGAGGAGTAGCCCGCAGGAAACACGAAGCCCCCGCCGAGGCGGGGGCTTCGCGCGTACGACCGGGCGGGCCGGGCCTCAGCCCGCCCGGCCCGGTCCCTTGATGTCGAGGGCCCGGGCCGTGGCCGGGTTGACCAGGAGGACCAGAGAGGCCACGGCCACCGCCGCGAGGACGATGCCGGCCGGGATGGCCACGCTGTCGGCCTTGAGCAGGTTGTAGGCGACCGGCAGGGCCAGGATCTGGGTGATGACGGCAGGGCCCCGGCTCCAGCGGCGCATGAGGAACAGCCCGCGCGCGGCGAGCAGCGGCAGCAGCGCGAGCACCGCGAGCGTGATCCCGCCGGTGACGGCCTGCTGGCGGTCGTCCGGGGAGCCGGTGAGGCCGAGCACCAGGATCCAGACGGCCGCGATCACCAGTCCGGCGCCCTCCACGGCGGCCAGCGCGGCCGCCCAGGTCAGCCGGCGCGGGCGGGGTCCGGGGGCCGCCGCGGCCTCGGCGGGGTCCGGGGCGGAAGTCTGCTCAGCTCTCACCCGAGAAGGGTAGCCCTGTGCCCGAGGGGCGCCGGGCGGTGCGTGGCGAGGCTCACGCCGTCTTCTCTTACCCGATCCTCAACTCGCTCTGGGCCCGATACCCCCCAGTAGGTACGCTGCCAGTCATGCGTGCACTTCTCGTGGTCAATCCGGCGGCAACCACCACCAGCGCACGCAGACGCGATGTGCTGATCCACGCCCTGGCGAGCGAGATGAAGCTGGAGGCGGTCACCACCGAGTACCGCGGCCACGCGCGCGATCTGGCCCAGTCGGCTGCGGAGAGTGACGACGTCGACATGGTCGTGGCCCTCGGCGGCGACGGCACGGTGAACGAGGTGGTCAACGGTCTGCTGCACGCGGGCCCCGACCTGGCGCGGCTGCCCGGCCTCGCCGTGGTGCCCGGCGGTTCCACCAATGTGTTCGCCCGCGCGCTCGGCCTCCCCAACGATCCGGTCGAGGCGACCGGCGCCCTTCTGGACGCGCTGCGCGAGAGCCGGGAGCGGGTGGTCGGGCTCGGTCTGACCTCCGGGACGCCGGGCACGGCCGACGAGGCGGTGCCGGAGCGCTGGTTCACCTTCAACGCCGGTCTCGGCTTCGACGCGGGCGTGGTCGGCCGGGTCGAGCGGGAGCGCGAGCGCGGCAGGAAGTCGACGCACGCCCTCTATGTGCGCCAGGTGGTACGACAGTTCCTCGGTGAGCCCAACCGCCGCCACGGCACGATCGAGCTGGAGCGACCGGGCGCGGACCCGGTGGCGGACCTGGTTGTCGCCATAGTCTCGAACACGTCCCCCTGGACCTATCTCGGCAATCGCCCGATGTACACGTCGCCTAAGGCGTCGTTCGATAAAGGGCTCGACGTACTCGGCCTAAGTCGCCTGTCCACAGCCGCCGTTGCCCGGTATGCGACCCAGTTGCTCACTTCGTCCCCCGAGCGTGGACCCCATGGGAGACATGCGTTCTCACTGCACGATCTGGACCGCTTCACCTTGCATTCGAAGGTCCCTCTGCCCCTCCAGATGGACGGCGACCACCTAGGACTGCGGACAAGCGTGACGTTCACAGGCGTTCGCCGTGCACTGCGTGTGATTGTGTGAGCGGAACAGGCAAAAGTCCTTTCACTCGAACGTTTAGGCCAGGGTCCACCCCATGGAAGTACGGCTGTGACCTAGTCGACACCGAGGAATCAAAAAAAATCTTCCGGAAGGGGTTGTATCCGTCGCCGAGGTTTGCGAGTCTCTACGTGGCGATCGGGACGGCCCGCAGAATCGGCGTCCACTGATCACCGATCTCCCTTCAATCCACAGGACCACACCGGGACAACTCGGCAGTCGGCCCTTCACTTGTTGGGGGACTCGTGAAAGCGTTCACATTCACAAGCAACTTGCACGTAATACCTGCACGTACCAAGGAGAGGTAGCAGCCATGGACTGGCGTCACAACGCCGTTTGCCGCGAGGAAGACCCCGAGCTCTTCTTCCCCATCGGCAACACCGGTCCTGCGCTGCTGCAGATCGAGGAAGCCAAGGCCGTCTGCCGTCGCTGCCCCGTCATGGAGCAGTGTCTGCAGTGGGCGCTCGAGTCCGGCCAGGACTCCGGCGTCTGGGGTGGTCTCAGCGAGGACGAGCGCCGCGCCATGAAGCGCCGCGCCGCCCGCAACCGGGCTCGTCAGGCCTCCGCCTGACACTCCCACCCCTGCTGACAGCCTGAGCTTGGCGGCGCGCACACCACGTGCGCTTCTCCCGCCCCCGAGCCGCAGCGCGCAGTTCCCCGATGCTCCTCCAGGTCCCGGCTCCGGCCGGGCGGGGGGTGCCCCGCCAAGGGGCAACAGCAACGAGCACGAGCCTCGGACCACCAGTGGTCCGAGGCTTTTCGCTTGCCCGGACCGGAGCGGGCCGCCGGGCCGGAGTGGGCCGGGGGAAACCCGGCCCGACGCCGCTACCGCTGCGGCCGCACCGGAATGTCCAGGATCACTCGCGTCCCGCGCTCAGGCCCCGGCACCATGTCGAAGGTGCCGCTCAACTCGCCCTCCACCAGCGTTCGTACGATCTGAAGGCCGAGGTTGCCCGCGGTGTGCGGGTCGAAGCCCTCGGGCAGGCCCACGCCGTCGTCCTGGACGGTGACCAGCAGGCGGCCCTCCTTGGTGGTGCCGCCGCGGACCGCCGAGACCTCGACGGTTCCGGTGTCGCCCTCGCGGAAGCCGTGCTCCAGGGCGTTCTGCAGGACCTCGGTGAGGACCATCGACAGCGGGGTGGCCACCTCGGCGTCGAGCACGCCGAAGCGTCCGCTGCGCCGCCCGGTGACGCGGCCGGGAGAGATCTCGGCGACCATGGCGAGCACGCGGTCGGCGATCTCGTCGAACTCGACCCGCTCGTCCAGGTTCTGGGAGAGCGTCTCGTGCACGATGGCGATCGAGCCGACCCGGCGCACCGCCTCCTCCAGTGCTTCCCGGCCGCGCTCGGAATCGATACGGCGGGCCTGGAGCCGCAAAAGGGCGGCCACGGTCTGGAGGTTGTTCTTCACCCGGTGGTGGATTTCCCGGATGGTCGCGTCCTTGGTGATCAATTCCCTTTCGCGGCGCCGCAGTTCGGTGACGTCGCGGCAGAGCACCAGGGACCCGATGCGGGTGTCCTTGGGCTTGAGCGGAATCGTCCGGAACTGAATGACCCCGTCATTGGCCTCGATCTCGAACTCACGGGGCGCCCAGCCGCTGGCCAGCTTGGCGAGCGCCTCGTCCACCGGGCCCCGGGTCGGGGCGAGTTCGGCGGTGGTGGTGCCGAGGTCGTGGCCGACCAGGTCGGCGGCGAGACCGAGGCGGTGGTAGGCGGAGAGCGCGTTCGGGGAGGCGTACTGGACGATGCCGTCCGCGTCCAGCCGGATCAGTCCGTCCCCGGCGCGCGGGGAGGCGTCCATGTCGACGTGCTGGCCGGGGAAGGGGAAGGTGCCGGCCGCGATCATCTGCGCGAGGTCGGAGGCGCTCTGGAGGTAGGTCAGTTCCAGGCGGCTCGGGGTGCGCACGGTCAGCAGGTTGGTGTTGCGGGCGATCACACCGAGGACGCGGCCGTTGCGGCGCACCGGGATGGACTCGACCCGTACGGGGACCTCCTCGCGCCACTCCGGGTCGCCCTCGCGGACGATGCGCCCCTCGTCCAGCGCCGCGTCCAGCAGGGGACGGCGGCCGCGCGGCACGAGGTGCCCGACCATGTCGTCCTGGTAGGAGGTGGGGCCGGTGTTGGGGCGCATTTGCGCCACCGAGACGTAGCGGGTGCCGTCCTCGGTGGGGACCCACAGGACCAGGTCGGCGAAGGAGAGGTCGGAGAGCAGCTGCCACTCCGATACCAGCAGGTGGAGCCACTCGAGGTCGGAGTCGCCGAGGGCGGTGTGCTGGCGGACCAGTTCGTTCATGGAGGGCACGAGTGTGAGCGTACCGGGGCACTCGGAGCGGCCGGAAAACACCCGCGGGCCGCGGCGCCTGAGAGGGACCCTCAGCCCTCCCGGCACCGCAGCCCGGAGCATCATCGGCCGTGGGGTGTGCGGTCCCGGTCGGCCGAAGGCCGAGGAGCCGGGGCAGTCAGGGCAGAGAGCACCGGTTCCTCGAATCCGTCTTCCTGTGCGGGGAAGACGGAGGTTTTTCAGCTGTTCGCCCTGCGGTGTTCGTTGCCTGCATTGTGGACTAGACCACGCTGGCATGTCCATGCATGAAGCAGCGCGGATCGCACCGTGAAGCATGGATGACGGCACGGGCAACGGACGGCGGGGCCAGGTGGCACCCGATGCCACGCAGCCTAGCCCGGGGGTGCCGCTCAGGGGAGCGGTCGACCAGGGCGATTTACGCCACGCGGGTGCATGGAGGTGCATGGGGGTGCGCGAGGAGGGCACCCAGTGCCGTCACGCCTCCCGCCTCCCCCGCGAAGCCGGTCCGGGAAGGACCCCCTCTGCTAGATTGGTCTAAACCACATGGCGACGCGCGGCACGCGCTCCCCCATCCCGGCCCTCTTCAGAACGGCAGGCCCCAGCGTGGAAGTTGTCATCGTTCCGGACGCGGCGGCGGGCGGCGAGCTGATAGCCGAGGCCATGGCCCAGCTGCTGCGACGCAAGCCCGACGCCCTGCTCGGCGTGGCCACCGGCTCCACCCCCCTGCCCGTCTACCAGGCGCTGACCGCCAAGGTGCGCTCCGGCGCCGTCGACACCTCGCGCGCCCGGATCGCCCAGCTCGACGAGTACGCGGGACTGCCCGCCGACCACCCCGAGTCCTACCGCTCGGTGCTGCGCCGCGAGGTCCTCGAACCGCTCGGCATCCCGATGGACGCGTTCATGGGCCCCGACGGCACGGCCGAGGACGTCCAGGCGGCCTGCGAGGCGTACGACCGTGACCTCGCCGAGGCAGGCGGCGTGGACCTCCAGCTGCTCGGGATCGGCACGGACGGACACATCGGCTTCAACGAGCCGTGCTCCTCGCTCGCCTCGCGCACCCGGATCAAGACGCTGACCGAGCAGACCCGTATCGACAACGCGCGCTTCTTCGACGGCGACATCGAGCAGGTCCCGCACCACGTCATCACCCAGGGCATCGGCACCATCCTGGAGGCCCGGCACCTGGTGCTGCTCGCGACCGGCGAGGGCAAGGCGGACGCGGTGGCCGCGACCGTCGAGGGCCCGGTGGCTGCGGTGTGCCCGGCCTCCGCGCTCCAGCTGCACCCGCACGCCACGGTGGTCGCCGACGAGGCGGCCGCGTCCAAGCTGAAGCTGGCCGACTACTTCCGGCACACCTACGCGCACAAGCCGGCCTGGCAGGGCATCTGACCCGCCGGGGGCCGCTCGGCCCCCGGCGCGATCCCAGCCCAGCAGCGGGCACACCCCTGGCGCAGACCGGGCACACCTCAGGCATACCCCCGGCTCAGCCCCCCGCGATGACCTCCGCCGCCGCCTGCCCGCAGACCCGGGCCGCGCCGTGGGTCGCGACGTGCAGGGCGCCCCGGGCGGGGGCCTGCGGCACGCCCATCTCCACCACGACCGTGTCGGGGCGGGCCGCGAGCAGGGTGTCCAGGGCGGCCGACATCCAGGGGTGACGGTGTTCGTCGCGGACCACGGCGACGATCCGGCTCTCCCCCGCCTCCGCCAGCGCCTCCTCGCCCGCCTTCTCCCCGGCGAATCCTCCGGTGCGGGTGCCCGGCAACAGCCGGGCCAGGTCGGCGGCCACGCCCCAGGGCGTCTGGTCGCCGACCGCGATGTTGGCGACGGGCGTGAACGCGGCGACGTACGGCGCCCCGGTGAGCGGGGTGAACGTCTCGCCGCCGGTC
>NZ_WWIR01000010.1 GCF_009863025.1 Streptomyces sp. SID4985
GCGCTGCTCGTGTCGGCCCAGCTGGCGGTGGACCGCCTCTGGCCCTCCCCCGCCCGCGCCGAGCTGCTGCGCGCGGTGAGCCCGCTGATCACGGCCGCCGCCCGCGCCGACGACCGCGACCCGGTGCCGTGGCGGATCGCGCTGGACCACGCGCGCGGCTCGAAGGCCGGGCACCGCTACTTCGAGGAGCTGTGGGAGGCGGCCGTACGCCGTGCCCCGCACCACTACGGCTGCCATGTGGCCGCGCTGCGCTATCTGGGCACCTTCTGGCACGGCTCGCACGGCGAGTGCTTCGACTTCGCCGAGCGGGCCGCGCAGGACGCGCCCGCGGACTCACTCGTACAGGCGCTGCCCGTGCGGGCCGCCTTCGGCTATCTGACGGACCTGTGCGGCCCCGAGGTGGGCAGGGCCCGCCTCGACGGGGCCGCCGACCGCGCGGCGGACCTCTCGGGGCGCTTCCCGGCGGCCGACCCGTGGCCCGCAGAGGTCCGCAACAAACTGCTCTTCGTGCTGCTGCGCCTGGAGCGCTGGGACGACGCGCGCGCCCAGGCCGCCCTGATCGGCCCGTACGCCACCTCCTTCCCCTGGACCCGGGTCTCCGACGACCCGCTCGGCCACTTCGTACGGGTGCGCGAGGCGCTGCTCGCCGGGGGTCCGGCCGCCGCCCTCGCGGGGCTGATCCCGACACCCCGGCGGCCGGACGGCGGACCGCAAGGGTCCGGCGGCGCCCATGACCATTAGGCTGGGGCGTCGTGACCACCGCCCGCCTGCCCCTCTTCCCGCTGAACACGGTGCTGTTCCCGGGTCTCGTGCTGCCGCTGACCGTCTTCGAGGAGCGGTATCGCGCCATGATGCGCGAGCTGCTGAAGACCCCTGAGGAGGAGCCACGCCGGTTCGTGGTCGCGGCCATCCGGGACGGCCACGAGGTGGCGCCGAGCGCCCCGGGGATGCCGGACCCGACCGCGCTGCCCGACCAGGGCCCGGCCGCGGGCTTCGGCCCCGACCCCCTCAAGGCGGTGCACCGGATCGGCTGTGTCGCGGACGCGGCGACCATAAGGGAGCGGGAGAACGGCACCTTCGAGGTGCTGGCGACCGGCACCCGGCGGGTGCGTCTGCTCTCGGTGGACTCCTCGGGCGCCTTCCTGACGGCCGAGGTCGAGGAGCTGGAGGAGGAGCCCGGCGACGAGGCGGGCGCGCTCGCGGAGGGCGTCCTCGACTACTTCATCCGGTACCAGAAGCGGCTGGCGGGAGCCGCCGAGCACTCCCTGGCCGACGCGGAGCTGCCGGACGACCCGAGTGTGGCCTCCTACCTGGTCGCGGCGGCCATGGTCCTGGACACCCCGACCAAGCAGCGGCTCCTCCAGGCGCCGGACACCGCCTCCCGGCTGCGGGACGAGCTGAAACTCCTTCGCTCGGAGACCGCCATCATCCGTAGCCTGCCGTCGCTGCCCGCGTTCGAGCTGACCCGGGCGCGCACCAGCCTGAACTGACCCGAACCGAGGCCGAACCCCCGATGGCGAAGAAGTCCAAGAAGCAGCAGTCCGGCGGAACCCCGGCGACGGTGGCGCTCACCGCGGCGGGCGTGGACCACACGGTCCACTCCTACGAGCACGACCCCGCCCACTCCTCCTACGGCGAGGAGGCGGCCGAGGCGATGGGCGTCTCCCCCGAGCGCGTCTTCAAGACGCTGGTGGCCGAGGTGGACGGCGCGCTGACGGTGGCCGTGGTCCCCGTCTCCGGCACCCTCGACCTCAAGGCGCTGGCGTCGGCGGTGGGCGGCAAGCGGGCCGCGATGGCCGACCCGGCGCTCGCGGAGCGCACGACCGGCTATGTCCGGGGCGGCATCTCCCCCCTCGGCCAGCGCAAGCGGCTGCCCACGGTCCTGGACGCCTCGGCCGAGGACCACACCACGATCTGCGTCTCGGCGGGCCGCCGGGGCCTGGAGGTGGAACTCGCGCCCAAGGCGCTGGCCGCGCTGACCTCGGCGGTGCTGGCCCCGATCGCCCGCGCGTAAAAGACATGCGTGAGGGCCCCGGATCAGGGGCCCTCACGCAAAGCCGGGCGATGACCTACCGCTGCGGCGGCGGCCCGTAGTCCCCCGGCCGGCCGTAGTCCTCGTGCTCCTCCGGGTCGCGGGGCCCGAAGAGCGCCGTCAGCCCCAGATGGACCAGGAGCGCGGCGAACGGCCAGGCCAGCAGCGCGCCCTTGGCGCCCAGGCGCAGCGGGGCCGCGAAGGTGACCCCGGCGCCCACCGCCTTCGCGCGGGCGATGACGTCCTGCGCCGGTCCGAGCCACACCCCGAGCCGCCAGGCCAGCACCGAGGCCAGCAGTCCGCCCACCCCGAGGCCCACCGCGAGCGGCACGCCCCCGCGCCTGCGCACCAGGAACACGCCGAGCGCGCTGAGCGCGCCGAAGGCAAGGGCCAGCAAAGTGAACGTGCCGTCCACCCCGACCGCCTGCTCGCCCTCGCTGTCCTTGAGGTACACGACCCAGCTGTGGTCCGCCGTGTCCCCGACGAGCGGCACGTGCGGGGCCAGCTGCCACCACAGCAGGCCGAGCAGCACCCCGCTCAGCGCCACGACCGCCGCGATCACGGCGGCCTCCCGCACTTCGGTCTTCATTCCGGGGCCGTCCTGTTCGTACCGTTCCGCGGCCGGCTCACCGTCGGGCGGTCCCTGCCGGACCGGGTGCGCGGAGTCTTCGTGCGGCGGCGGAGGGGGAGTCAGCGGTGCGGTCACCCTGACATCGTGCCAGGTCGTGCTGTGGGCCGCGTCACCGGACGGCGGCCCGGCGATAGGCCCGGGTGGCCACCGCCAGCGAGAGCACGCCGACGCCCGCGCACACCCCCAGGTCAGCGAGGACCACGCCCCAGTCGGGGTGCGGGCCGAAGGTGCGGGCGTACGCCTCGACGCCGTAGGTCGAGGGCAGCAGGTCGCGGGCCAGCCGGACGATCCCCGGCATCCGGTCGGCGGGCAGCACGCCGAGCAGCAGGGCCGCCGACATGCCCAGCTGGCCGAGCAGGGTGGCCAGTTCGGGGCGCGGCGCGAGCAGTCCGCAGGCGGCGCCGACGCCGGACAGGGCGGCCCCGGCGAGCGGGATCACCGCCAGCAGGACCCACAGGTTGGACACCGGAAGCCCGAACAGCGCGCAGCCGAAGAGCGCGGTGACGAGCGTGCCGGGCACGGTGAAGGAGGCGTACGCGGCCGCCGCGCCCAGCACCACGGCGGCGGGCGGCACCGGCAGGGTGGCGTAGTGGTCGAGGCCGCCGCTCGCGCGCAGCTGGCCGAAGTACTGCGAGAGCAGGTTCAGCGCCACGTAGGCGACGACCAGCACGGACGAACCGGCCACCACCGCCCACGCCTCGGGGCCGCCGTCGACGACCCCGCGCATCATCACGGTGATGCCGACGGACTGGAAGACCGCCACGAACAGCAGGGGGATGCGCGCCACCCGGGCGCGGGAGAGCTGTGCGCGGTAGACGGCGGCCAGCGACGGTCCGAACCGCGCGGGCGGGCCCAGTTCGACCGCGCGCCGGGCCTGCTCGGGCACGGTCCGCACGGCACCGGGCCGGATCTCCGCGGGTACGACACTCACGACGAGCTGCTCCTCTTCCCGACGGCTGAGGGGGCGCCGTCCTCCAGGGACCACGGCGTCCACCGGGACCATACGGATACGGCGGGCTCCGCGCTCAGCGCGGCTCCGGCAAGCCTCTCGCTCATCCCTTCACCAGCCCCTGCCGGGCCGCGCCGCCGAGCGCCAGGTAGACGTCCTCCAGGCTGGGAGTGGCCAGCGTGAAGTCGTCCAGCGCGGCGAAGGCGGCCCCGCCGGTGACGGTGGCGACGGCGGCCCGCGCCTCCTCGGGGGCGAGCCGCAGGGTCCAGCGGCGGCCCGACTCGGTGGCCCGCTCGCGCAGCACGGCGACCTCGGGCACCTCAAGCGGCGCCCGCTCCCGCCACACCAGCTCCACCCGGACTTCGCCGGAGACGCGTTCCTTGAGTCCGGCCGGGGTGTCGCAGGCGATCACCCGGCCCCGGTCGAGGACGGCGACCCGGTCGAGGACGGTCTCGGCCTCGATGACGTTGTGGGTGACGAGCAGCACGGTCGTACCGTGCTCGGCGCGCCGCCGGTCCACGGCGCTCCAGACCGCACGCCGGGCCACCGGGTCCATGCCGGTGGTGGGCTCGTCCAGGACGAGCAGCGGGCGGTCCCCGACGAGCGCGGCGGCCACACACGCGAGCCGCCGCTGTCCGCCGGACAGCTTGGTCAGCGGGCGCCCGGCGAGGGGGCCGAGCTCCAGCTCGTCCAGTACGGCGTCCCGCTCGTCCCGCGCCCGTCGTACGTCCAGGCCGCGCAGCCGCGCGGTGGTCTCCACGGCGAGGGCGACGGTCAGCTCGTCCAGGGCGGAGGACTCCTGGCCGAGGTAGGCGAGGATGCGGGCGGCCCGCTCGGGGTGGCGCACGATGTCGTGGCCGAGGATCTCGACACTGCCGGAGTCGGGGCGCAGGAGCCCGGTGAGCTGGCGGACGAGGGTGGACTTTCCGGCGCCGTTCGGGCCGAGGAGGCCGAAGACCTCGCCGCCGCGCACCTGGAGGTCCACCTGGTCGGTGGCCCGTACCTCGGGCGTGCCGGGGGTTCCGCGCCGTCCCCTGACGGGCGGGTAGGTCTTGCTGAGCCCGCGCACGCGTACGGCTTCGTCGTACCGAAGTGCCTGTCCCGCGCGCGTACTCACAAGGGAGGAGCGTACGGGGTGCGGGCCCTTTACTCGTCTTTGGGGCACCTCATCTCGGCATCCCCCGGTTCAGGCCCCGCTCACTCCCCGGCCGGGGCGTCGGCGGCCGCCGCGGGAACGTCGAACTCCCGCCAGAAGCCCGCCCGGATGGCGTAGCGGTCGTGCTCGTCGATCTGGTCGTCCTTGTGGGCGAGCAGACCGAAGCGGGCGGCGTAGCGCAGCAGCTCGCCGTCGATGCGGTGCGGGATGCGCGGGTACATCGAGGACAGCCGGTGCAGATGGCCCTGGTCGCCGAGCCGGGACATCCAGCGGCGGGCGAAGACCTGGCCGACCTCGTAGGGGTCGCCGCCGACGGTGGTGATGTCCTCCTCGCGGTCCGCCCAGCGCTGCTCGGCGGTGGTGAGCTGGGCGAGCGTCGGCATGGAGGCGACCTCGGGCGGCTCGGCGGGGGTGGCGGGGCGGTCCACCCAGCCCTTGTCGGAGGACCAGCGCAGGGTGGCGCTCGCCGGGTGCTGCGCGGGGTGCGGGGCGGCCGCGCCGGGGGCGCGCAGCGCGGCGAGGTCCTTCGGGGTGGGGACGCCCTTGGGGGCGCTGGGCCGCTCCTCGGTGCCGTTGCGGGCGGGGCCTCCCACGGGGTGCGGGTGGGCGGTCTCCTCGTCGGCGCGTTCCCCGGCGGGGGCGAGCGCGGATTCGGGCAGCGGCGCGGAGAGGATCGCGGCGATGTCGGGGCGGGGTGGGGGCGGCGGGGCGCAGACGCCGGTGAGTTCCTTGGCGCGGACGGCCTGGATGATCCAGGCGCGGTCGAGGACGCGGCGCTCGTCGGCCTCGGCGACGAGGTCTTCGGACTGGTTGTAGTCGCCGTCGGCGGCCTGCACGGCCCACAGGTGGACGGCGACGCCGTGCTCCTTGGCGGCCATCATGCCGGGCAGCAGATCCCCGTCGCCGGTGACCAGGACGATGTCGGAACAGGCGCGGTTGCGGGCCAGCTCGGTCAGCTCGGCGTGCATGGCCGCGTCGACGCCCTTCTGCGCCCAGCGTCCGTCGGTACGGGTCAGGGCGCCCAACCGGACGGTGACCCGGGGCATCACGCGCAGCCTGCGGTGCTCGGGCTGCGGCACCCGGTCGGGGGCGCCGTCGAACCAGTAGATGCGCAGCAGGGGGCGCCCGGTCTCGGCCTCGGCACGCTCGCGCAGGGCCTGGATCAGCGCGGGGTGGTCGACGGTGATCCGGGACCGCGAGGGTTCACCGGCGAGGAGGCTGGCGGCGGCACCCAGCAGATACCCGGCGTCCACCAGGACGATGCAGCGGTCCACGCGACTCACCCTCTTCCCCGGAGGTTTTGCTTCGGACTTCCTTCGAGTCTGCCCGACCGCCCGGGGGTTAACGGCCCGAACTCGATCTTCGGCGTGGCGTTTCCGGCGCCCGCGTCCCCATCACCCCTGTCACAGACGGTAATTATCCGACATGCGATTGATGTCAGCGTATGTGAATCTGATGACGGCCCTGGCCCCTAGACCCCCTTCAGGAGGCAGATCCCCATGGCCAAGAACAAGAACCGCAAGCAGACCGGTCCGAAGAGCCGCTCGTCGCAGGCCGAGCAGGCCCCGGAGACCTCGCAGCGGCAGGCCGCCGAGGCGCACGAGTCCGCCGCGCAGGGCACCGGTGGCACCTCGGACTTCGCCCGCAAGCAGAACAAGCGCTTCGGGCACAACTGAGTGCTTTTAAAGGGCATGTGAGCCTTGCGAGCACACGAAAAAGGGGCGCACTCCCATGGGGTGCGCCCCTTTTTCACTTCCGTACCCGGTGTGTTCAGCCCGCCAGGCAGGACGGGCCGAGCAGCACCTTCAGGTCGCCGTAGAGCGCCGAGTCGGGCTTGACCCGGTGCCGGTCCAGGCGCAGCACCGTGGTCTTGTGCGGTCCCTGGAGCCTGATGCGGACCTCGCTGTCGCCCTTGTGATGGCTGAGGATCTCGCCGAGGCGGCTGATCATGGGCGGGGTCACGCGGGTGGCCGGGATGGTGAGGATCACCGGCGCGTTGGTGCCCGCGTTGGACAGGTCGGGCACCTGGAGCTCCATGGCGACGAGCCGGGGCACGTCCTCGCGCTTGTCGAGCCGTCCCTTGACGAACACCACGGCGTCCTCGACGAGTTGGGTCGAGACGAGCTGGTAGGTGGCCGGGAAGAACATGCACTCGATGGAGCCCGCGAGGTCCTCCACGGTGGCGATGGCCCAGGCGTTGCCCTGCTTGGTCATCTTGCGCTGGAGGCCGGAGATGATGCCGCCGATGGTCACCACGGCGCCGTCGGAGTGCTCGCCGCCGGTCAGCTGGGAGATGCCCGCGTCGGCCTTGTCGGAGAGCACGTGCTCCAGACCGAAGAGCGGGTGGTCGGAGACGTAGAGGCCGAGCATCTCCCGTTCCTGGGCGAGGAGATAGGTCTTGTCCCACTCGTCGTCGGTGAACTGGACGTCGAGTCCGAAGCCGGGCTCGTCGCTCGCCTCCTCGCCCATGCCGCCGAAGAGGTCGAACTGCCCCTCGGCCTCCTTGCGCTTGACCGCGACCACGTTGTCGATCATCGGCTCGTACTGCGCGGTGAGGCCCTTGCGGGTGTGGTTCATCGAGTCGAAGGCGCCGGCCTTGATCAGCGACTCGGTGGTGCGCTTGTTGCAGGCGACCGCCTCGACCTTGTCGAGGTAGTCCGGGAAGGAGAGGTACTTCCCCTTGGCCTTGCGGCCCCGGATGATCGCCTCGACCACGTTGGTGCCGACGTTGCGCACCGCGGAGAGGCCGAAGAGGATCACGTCGTCGCCCTGGGCGGCGAAGTTGGACTCCGACTCGTTGACGTTCGGCGGGAGCACCTTGATGCCCATGCGGCGGCACTCGTTGAGGTAGACCGCCGACTTGTCCTTGTCGTCCTTGACGGAGGTCAGCAGTCCGGCCATGTACTCGGCCGGGTAGTTGGCCTTCAGATAGGCGGTCCAGTAGGACACCAGGCCGTACGCGGCGGAGTGCGCCTTGTTGAACGCGTAGCCGGCGAACGGGACCAGCACGTCCCACAGGGCCTGGATCGCCTCGTCGCTGTAGCCCTTGTCACGGGCGCCCTTCTGGAACAGGACGAAGTTCTTCGCCAGTTCCTCGGGCTTCTTCTTGCCCATCACGCGGCGGAGGATGTCGGCCTCGCCGAGCGAGTAGCCCGCGATGATCTGGGCGGCCTTCTGCACCTGCTCCTGGTAGACGATCAGGCCGTGGGTGACCGCGAGGACCTCTTCGAGAGGCTCCTCCAGCTCCTTGTGGATCGGCGTGATCTCCTGGAGGCCGTTCTTGCGCAGCGCGTAGTTCGTGTGCGAGTCCATGCCCATCGGGCCGGGACGGTAGAGCGCCGAGACGGCGGAGATGTCTTCGAAGTTGTCCGGCTTCATCAGGCGCAGCAGCGAGCGCATGGGGCCGCCGTCGAACTGGAAGACGCCGAGGGTGTCGCCGCGCTGGAGCAGTTCGAAGGTCTTCGGGTCGTCGAGCGGGAGGCTCAGGAGATCGATGTCGATCCCCTTGTTGGCCTTCACCATCTTGACGGCGTCGTCCATGATCGTGAGGTTGCGCAGGCCCAGGAAGTCCATCTTCAGCAGGCCGAGCGACTCACAGCTCGGGTAGTCCCACTGCGTGATGGTCACGCCGTCGGTGTGCCGCACCCAGACCGGGACGTGCTCGGTGATGGTCTCGCTGGACATGATCACGCCGGCGGCGTGCACACCCATCTGCCGGACCAGTCCCTCGACGCCCTTGGCGGTGTCGATGACCTTCTTCACGTCGGGCTCGTTCTCGTACATCCCCCGGATCTCGCCCGCCTCGCTGTAGCGGGGGTGCGAGGGGTCGGTGATGCCGTTGAGGTCGATGCCCTTGCCGAGGACGTCGGCGGGCATCGCCTTGGTGAGGCGGTCGCCCATCGCGTACGGATAGCCCAGCACGCGCGCGGAGTCCTTGATGGCGTTCTTCGCCTTGATCTTGCCGTAGGTGCCGATCATGGCGACCTTGTCGGCGCCGTACTTCTCGGTCACGTACCGGATCACCTCGACGCGCCTGCGCTCGTCGAAGTCGATGTCGACATCGGGCATCGAGATGCGCTCGGGGTTGAGGAACCGCTCGAAGATCAGACCGTGCGGAACCGGGTCGAGGTCGGTGATGCCCAGGGCGTAGGAGACGATCGAACCGGCGGCGGAGCCTCGGCCGGGGCCGACCGCGATGCCGTTGTTCTTGGCCCACATGATGAAGTCGGCGACCACGAGGAAGTAGCCGGGGAAGCCCATCGAGATGATGACGTCCATCTCGTACTCGACCAGCTTCTGCCGGTCCTCGGGAATGCCGCCGGGGAAGCGGCGCTCCATGCCGCGCCGGACCTCCTCCTTGAACCAGGTGACCTCGGTGTAGCCCTCGGGGATGTCGAACTTGGGCATGAGGTTCTTGGCCTCGAACATGCCCGTGGTGTCGACCATCTCGGCCACCAGGAGCGTGTTGGCGCAGCCCTCCTGCCAGGCGTCCGAGGAGTCGATGGCGTACATCTCGTCCGTGGACTTCAGGTAGTAGCCGGTGCCGTCGAACTTGAAGCGGCCGGGCTCGGAGAGGTTCTTGCCGGTCTGGATGCACAGCAGGGCGTCGTGGGCGGCCGCCTCGTGCGCGTAGGTGTAGTGCGAGTCGTTGGTGACCAGCGGCGGGATGCCGAGCTTCTTGCCGATCTCCAGGAGGCCCTCGCGGACCCGGTGCTCGATGTCGATGCCGTGGTCCATCAGCTCCAGGAAGTACCGGTCCTTGCCGAAGATGTCCTGGTAGTCGGAGGCGGCCTGCAGCGCCTCCTTCTCCTGGCCGAGCCGCAGCCGGGTCTGGACCTCGCCGGAGGGGCAGCCGGTGGAGGCGACGATGCCCTCGGACCACTTCGCGATGGTCTCCTTGTCCATGCGCGGCCACTTCTGCAGCCAGCCCTCGGCGTACGCGTCGGAGGAGAGCCGGAAGAGGTTGTGCAGACCGGTCTTGTTCACCGCCCACATCGTCTTGTGGGTGTAACCGCCCGAGCCGGAGACGTCGTCCCGCTTCTGGTGCGGCTGGCCCCACTGGATCTTGCGCTTGTTGCGCCGGGACTCGGGGGCGACATACGCCTCGATCCCGATGATCGGGGTGATTCCGGCCTTCTTCGCGGAGTGGAAGAAGTCGTACGCGCCGTGGAGGTTGCCGTGGTCGGACATGGCGATGTGTGTCATGCCCATCTCATTGCAGGCATTGAACATGTCCTTGAGCCGCGCGGCACCGTCCAGCAGCGAGTACTGGGTGTGGACGTGCAGGTGCGTGAAGGGCGGCTTCGACACGGTTTGGCCTCCAGGTGAACAAGCAGGGGGACAGCGAAGAAGTCTATGCCCCGGCACTGACACTCCCGGGTTCCGTCCACGTACCTTCATCGGGAACCGGGCACTCCCGCGCCGCGTCGCCCGTTGGAGACGGGGGAAGCGCGCCGTGGCCGTTCCCGCATTTTTCGCATGTACCGCACCAGCACCAGGAGGCATCCCGCGATGTCGGTTCCCCAGCTCAGCGACGAGCAGCGCGGCGAGGAGATCCTCGCCGTCTTCGACACCGCCTTCGGCCGGCTCCTGGCCGCCGACCCGGCCGCGTTCCGGGTGAAGTTCCGGAAGATGGCGGCGAGCGCCTTCGCCTTCTACCGGGGCACGGCGTGCCTCTTCTACCACGACCTGGACGCGGAGAAGCGGGGCGGCCCGTACCTGGACGACCGCACCTCGCGCGTGTGGATCCACGGCGATCTGCACGCCGAGAACTTCGGCACGTACATGGACTCCAACGGCCGCCTGGTCTTCAACGTCAACGACTTCGACGAGGCGTACGTCGGCCCCTTCACCTGGGACCTCAAGCGCTTCGCCGCCTCGATCGCGCTGATCGGGTACGCGAAGGCGCTCAGCGACGAGCAGATCACCGAGCTGGTCACGGTCTACGCGGCCGCCTACCGCGAGCGCGTCCACGCGCTGGCCACCGGCGCCAAGCGCGACGAGGTGCCGCCGTTCACGCTGGACACCGCGGAGGGTCCACTCCTCGACGCGCTCCGTGACGCCCGCTCGCTGACCCGGTTCGGGCTCCTGGAGTCCATGTCCGAGATCCGCGACTTCGAGCGCCGTTTCGCGCCGGGCGGCGGCTCCATCGAGCTCGACGCGGCCACCCGGTACAAGGTCCTGGCCGCCTTCGACGGCTATCTGGAGACGCTGCCGGAGAGCAGCCTGGTCCGCCCGGAGTCGTACCGGGTGAAGGACGTGGTGGGGCGGCGCGGAGTCGGCATCGGCTCGGCCGGGCTGCCGTCGTACAACGTCCTCCTCGAAGGCGCGACCGACGCCCTGGAGAACGATGTGGTGATCTACATCAAGCAGGCCCAGACCCCGGCCGTCTCCCGGCACATCACCGACCCGGCGATCCGTGACTACTTCCAGCACGAGGGCCACCGCACGGTGATCTCCCAGCGCGCCCTCCAGGCGCACGCCGACCCGTGGCTCGGCTGGACCGAGCTGGACGGCGCGGGCCAGCTGGTCGCCGAGATCTCGCCGTACGCGGTCGACCTGGACTGGGGCGACATCGACGACCCGGAGGAGATCGCGACCGTCGTCGCCGACCTCGGCCGGGCCACGGCCACCATGCACGCGGCCGCCGACGACCAGTCGGGCGAGTCGCTGGTGCCGTTCTCCACCGAGCGCGCCATCGACGCGGCCCTCGCGGCCGACGAGGAGAGCTTCGCCCCGCTCCTGGTGGACTTCGCCCACAGCTACGGCGCCCGCGCCCGCGGCGACCACCAGATCTTCCTCGACCTGTTCCGCAACGGCCGGATTCCGGGGCTGTAACCTTCCCGGCTCCGCCCGGGACCTTTGAGGTCCCCTTCACCGCGTACGTGACAGACTCTCCTCTCACCATGGACATATCCGGGACTCAGCTCAGGGCCGTGCGCGCGGCGCTGTTCACGGCCTTCACCGTGACGCTCGCCGCCGCGTCGCACGTCCTGCTGTCCCGGACCCCGCTGCCGACGGCGACCGTGCTCACGGTCGCCGTCGGGGTGTTCCTCGCGGCGTACGCGCTGGCGGGCCGCGAGCGCGGCTTCGGCCGGATCGCGGCCCTGCTGGTCCCGCTGGAGCTGGCGGCGGACACGGTCTTCACCACCGGGCAGCACGCCTGCTACGGCCGCGCGGGCGGCCCGGTGGCGGGCCCGCTGCACGCCTTCGGCCTCGACCTGCTGTGCCGGGGCGGAACGCTGGGTACCCCGCTGGCCCGGCTGACCGGTGTGCCCGCGCGGGCGGCGGCGC
>NZ_WWIR01000082.1 GCF_009863025.1 Streptomyces sp. SID4985
GGCCGCCGGGGGTTCGTCCGGCGTGGCAGCCGCGCGGGGCTCGGGCGCGGCGGAACCGGCCTGCGGCGGGGCGTCCGTGGACGGCTCGTCCTGGGCCGAAGCCCGCTGGTCCGCACCGGAGGTGCCCCGCTGCGGGTCGTTGGGCGGTGACTGGTTCATGGGGTGGATACCTCGGGGTGGGGACGCGGGGCCAGGGTCACTTGCCGAACGCCATCATCAGCTTTTCCTTGTCGTCGTCGTTACCGGTCAGCCGGTTCGAGGAGAGGTAGAACCGGCCGTCGGCCCAGGCGATCGCGCTGCTGAAGAAGGTGTCCTCGATCTCCGCGGTCGAGGAGGGGTTCTGCAGCAGCGTGCCCGCCCGGTGCACCGACCCGGAGACCGGGATCGCGACGACCCGGCCTCCCGTGTCGTACGACGCGTGCACATAGGCGACGAGCTTGCCGCCCTCCGCCTTGACGGGCGTCATCGACTCGTCCGTGGGCGACTTGACGCGCCACTTCTCCTTGCCGGTGGCGAGGCTGATGGCGACGATCTCGTTGGGCCCGGTCGTCGCGTTGGTGGGCAGATAGAGCGTGTCGTCGGCGACGACGGCCCCCTGGCAGCCCTGGAGCGCGCGGTTGAGCACCGCCCACCCGCAGCTGGTCATGAACTTCTCGTCCACCTTCACCTCGGAGCGGAACTTCCCGCCGTCGGTGAGGGTGGAGATGTTCCACGCCTTCTTCTCGTCGTTGACGAGGTAGATCACCAGCGGGTTCACCGCGTACGCGTGCTGGACCCGCCAGCCCTTCTTGATCGGCTGCGTCCACTTCACCTTGCCGGTGACCGCGTCGAGTTGGCGTACCTCGTCGTGCTCGTTGCTGCCGCCCGTGCCGCAGGAGGCCACCTGGATCAGCCGTCCGCCGCCACCGGTGAAACCGGCCGGGAAGCAGTCCTCGCCGTACTTCTTGGACTCGTACAGCTTGTGCCCGTCGCGGATGTCGAACGCGATGCCCGACTGCGAACGCCCCACGAGCAGGGTGTTGCCGCTGGTGATGAGCTGCACGTTCATGGCGCTGTCGAACAGCCCGCCCTCGGGGATCTCCCCGTGCCAGCCCTTCTTGCCGGTGTCGAGGTCGATCTGCTGGAGCTGGTCGCACTTGGCGCGGTCGCTGACGCCGTTCATGTACCCCACGACGATCTTGCCGCCGACGGGGTCCGGGGTGACCGCGCAGATCTTCTGCGGGAAGGCGATCGGGGCCCAGGCGGGGTTGCCGTCGGCCACGCGGTAGGCGAAGACCTGCTTGTACGCCGCCTTCACCGCCGTACGGCCGGTGATCCACATGCCCGGGGCGTCCGCGCCCGAACCGGGGGCGTCGGGGGCGGTCTTGTACCAGAGCACCTTCGCCTCGCCGGGCTTGCGGCCCGCGTTGAGGTCGTCGGTGTCGGAGCGTCCGTCGCCGCTGCCGTCACCGGGGTCGACGGGGGCGGTGACGGTCGGCTTGGGGTCGTCGCTCTTGTGCGCGACGGGCTTCTTGCCGCCGGAGTCTGCGGAGGTCACGGCGTAGACCGTGCCGCCGACGAGGAGCAGGGCGGCGGCGACAGCGCCCGCGATGATGGCCGTCTTCTTGCGACTCCCGCCGGGGCCGGGCGGAGTGCCGGGGGCGCCGGGGTACGGCGCCTGCGGGTACCCGTAGGGGCCGGGCTGCTGGGCGTAGGGGCCACCGGGGGGCGGGCCGTAGGGGGCGGCACCGCCGGGCTGGGGCGGGTACCCGTAGGGGCCCGGCTGCTGGGCGTACGGGCCGGGCTGGGCGTACGGACCAGGCGGGGCGTAGGGGCCGGGCTGCTGCGGGAAGCCGTAACCGGGCTGCGGCGGGGTGTTGGGGGGCTGCGGCGGTTGCGCCTGGGGCGCGTGGCCATGCGGCGGCTGATCCTGCGGTGCTCCGAATCCGCCCTGCGGCGGCTGACCGGGTGGCTGGGTCATCAGCGCTGCTCCCCCTCGTCCACTGATTTTTAGCCAAGTGATCCGAGGTTGACGGCCGACCGCAGGCCGGCGCGGCGTTCCCCCGAACGCCTCTTTTCTATCACCCGCCGCCGACAGCGCAGGAGCGCACGAGAGCCGGTCCCCCCAAGCGTTCCCAAGGGAGGACCGGCCCGTGATGCCTCCGTTACGCGTCCTCGGCCAACTCCAGCCAGCGCATCTCCAGTTCCTCGCGCTCGTCGGCGAGGCCCCGGAGCTGGGCGTCGAGTTCGGCCACCTTGCCGAAGTCCGTGGCGTTCTCCGCGATGGCCGCGTGGAGCTTGGTCTCCTTCTCGGAGATCTTGTCCAACTGGCGCTCGATCTTCTGGAGTTCCTTCTTCGCGGCGCGCTGGTCGGCGGCGCTGCGCTCAGGGGCGGCGGCGGTCTTCGGGGCGGGGGCGGAAGAGGCCACCGCCTCCTCCATCCGCTGCCGTCGCTCCAGGTACTCGTCGATGCCGCGCGGCAGCATCCGCAGCGTGCCGTCGCCGAGGAGGGCGTACACCTTGTCGGTGGTGCGCTCGACGAAGAAGCGGTCGTGGGAGATGACGATCATCGAGCCGGGCCAGCCGTCGAGGACGTCCTCCAGCTGGTTCAGGGTCTCGATGTCGAGGTCGTTGGTGGGCTCGTCCAGGAAGAGGACGTTGGGCTCGTCCATGAGGAGGCGCAGCAGCTGGAGACGGCGGCGCTCACCGCCGGAGAGGTCGCCGACCGGCGTCCACTGCTTCTCCTTGCTGAAGCCGAAGGTCTCGCACAGCTGGCCCGCCGTCATCTCGCGGCCCTTGCCGAGGTCGACGCGCTCGCGCACCTGCTGCACGGCCTCCAACACCCGCGTGTTGGGGTCGAGTTCGGCGACCTCCTGGGAGAGGTAGGCGAGCTTGACGGTCCTGCCGACGGCGATGCGTCCGGC
Source organism: Streptomyces sp. SID4985 (assembly GCF_009863025.1). Lineage (GTDB taxonomy): Bacteria > Actinomycetota > Actinomycetes > Streptomycetales > Streptomycetaceae > Streptomyces. The sequence goes on from NZ_WWIR01000082.1 coordinate 2,904, forward strand.
GGCGGGCTGCGCCTCGCCCTCGGTACGGGCGGACTCGGCCATGGCGCGCAGCAGCGAGGTCTTGCCCGCGCCGTTGACGCCGACCAGGCCGATGCGGTCGCCGGGGCCGAGCTGCCAGGTGACGTGCTGGAGCAGCCGCTTGGGACCGGCCTCGATGGAGACGTTCTCCAGGTCGAAGACGGTCTTGCCGAGCCGGGAGGAGGCGAACTTCATCAGTTCGCTGGAGTCGCGCGGCGGCGGCACGTCCTTGATCAGCTCGTTGGCGGCCTCGACGCGGAAGCGGGGCTTGGAGGTACGGGCCGGGGCACCGCGCCGCAGCCAGGCCAGCTCCTTCCGCACCAGGTTCTGCCGCTTGGCCTCCTCGGTGGCGGCGATGCGCTCGCGCTCCGCGCGGGCGAAGACGTAGTCGGAGTAGCCGCCCTCGTACTCGTACACGTCGCCGCGCTGCACGTCCCACATGCGGGTGCAGACCTGGTCCAGGAACCACCGGTCGTGGGTCACGCACACCAGCGCCGAGCGGCGCTCGCGCAGGTGCCGGGCGAGCCAGGAGATGCCCTCGACGTCGAGGTGGTTGGTGGGCTCGTCCAGGACGATGAGGTCCTGCTCCTCGATGAGCAGCTTCGCCAGCGCGATACGGCGCCGCTCACCACCGGAGAGCGGACCGATGACCGTGTCGAGCCCCTTGGGGAACCCCGGCAGGTCGAGCCCGCCGAACAGCCCGGTCAGCACATCCCTGACCTTGGCGTTGCCCGCCCACTCGTGGTCGGCCATGTCCCCGATGACCTCGTGCCGGACGGTCGCCTCCGGATCGAGCGAGTCGTGCTGCGTCAGCACGCCGAGCCGCAGCCCCCCGGAATGCGTCACCCGCCCGGTGTCGGCCTCCTCCAGCCGCGCGAGCATCCGGATGAGCGTGGTCTTCCCGTCCCCGTTCCGCCCGACGACCCCGATCCGGTCCCCCTCCGACACACCGAGCGAGACACCGTCCAGCAGGGCACGGGTGCCGTAGACCTTGCTGACGTTCTCGACATTGACCAGGTTGACGGCCATTTCACTCCTGTGCGCGCGGGGCGGATCAGCCTTCAAGCGTAGGGCCTGCGGGGGAGGGGGCGGGGCGCGAGGGGTCGGTCACGCTTTGTGATGACGTGATCGGGATCCGGCGGCTACCGTGGTGGGCAGGCAGCAGGATCCCGTTCATGGGAGGAACCATGACCGCCGAGCCCGTCGAGCACCACGTCCAGTGGCCGGTGCCGCCGCAGGACGGCTACACCGTGGACGACCTGTTCACGCTGCCCGATCTCCCGCCGCACACCGAGCTGATCGACGGGAGCCTGGTTTTCGTGAGTCCGCAGCGTCGTTTTCATTACCTTGCGATCGACCTGCTGTTCAGCGGGCTGCGCGCTGCTCTCCCCCCGGAGTTCAGCGTCGAACGGGAGATGGCCGTCGTCCTCGACGACCGCAACGGCCCTGAACCCGATGTATGTGTGGTCCGTGCCGAGGCGGTGACCGGGCTGGATCAGACCCGATTTCAGGCTCGGGACGTCCTGCTCGCCGTGGAGGTCGTCTCCCCCGAGTCCGGTTCCCGCGACCGTACGACCAAACCGCAGAAGTACGCCGCCGCGGGTATCCCGATCTTCTGGCGTGTCGAGCAGGATGGACCCACCGGCAACCCCCTCGTCCATGTGTACGAGATCGACCCGCTCACCAAGTCCTACGTGCACATGGGCCTGCACCGGGACAACCTCAAGGTCGACAAGCCCTACCCGATCGGCATCGACCTGACCGCGATCGGACGGCGCTGACCGGATCAGACCACCAACGCCCCCGGCGCAGGACCGGACGCCACCCGTACCGTCCGGCACGTGCCGGACACCCGCAGCGCCTCCGCGACCTTCGCCGCGGACTCCGCGTCACGGGTCAGGAAGGCCGTCGTGGGGCCCGAGCCGGAGACCAGGGTGGCGAGGGCGCCCGCGTCGTGGCCTGCGGCCAGGGTGGCGGCGAGTTCCGGGTAGAGGGACAGCGCGGCGGGCTGGAGGTCATTCGAGAGGGTGGCCGCCAGGGCGTCCGGGTCGCCCTTGGCCAGGGCGTCCAGGAGGTCCGGGGAGGCGACCGGTTCGGGGATGTCGCGGCCCTCGGCAAGGCGGTCGAACTCTCGGAAGACCGCCGGGGTGGACAGGCCGCGCTCCGCCATCGCGAAGACCCAGTGGAAGCCGCCGCCGATGTCGAGCGGGGTGAGGCGTTCGCCGCGGCCGAGGCCGAGGGCGGCGCCGCCGACCAGGCTGAAGGGCACGTCGCTGCCCAGCTCCGCGCAGATGTCGAGGAGTTCCGGCAGGGACGCCCCCGTGCGCCACAGCGCGTCGCAGGCGACCAGCGCGCCCGCGCCGTCCGCGCTGCCGCCCGCCATGCCGCCCGCGACCGGGATGTCCTTGGCGATGTGGATGTGGACGGCCGGTTCGATGCCCCGGCGCTCGGCGAGGGCGATGGCCGCGCGTGCGGCCAGGTTGGTGCGGTCCAGCGGGACCGACGCGGCGTCCGGGCCCTCGCAGGTGACCCGGAGTTCGTCGGCGGGGGTCACGGTGACCTCGTCGTAGAGGCCGACCGCGAGGAAGACGTTGGCGAGGTCGTGGAAGCCGTCGGGCCGGGCGGCGCCGACCGCGAGCTGGACGTTGACCTTGGCCGGTACCCGTACCGTGACGCTCACGCGCCCGCCCCCTTGTGCTCCGCGATCCGCGCGAACTCCTCGACCGTGAGCGACTCGCCGCGCGCCTGCGGGGAGACCCCGGCCGCGACGAGGGCGGCCTCGGCGGCGGCGGCCGAACCGGCCCAGCCGGAGAGCGCGGCGCGCAGGGTCTTGCGGCGCTGCGCGAAGGCCGCGTCCACGACCGCGAAGACCTGCTCCCGGGTGGCGGTGGTCTTCACCGGCTCGGTACGGCGGACCAGGGAGACGAGCCCGCTGTCGACGTTCGGCGCGGGCCAGAAGACGTTGCGCCCGATGGCACCGGCCCGCTTGACCTCGGCGTACCAGTTGGCCTTCACCGAGGGCACGCCGTACACCTTGGAGCCGGGCGCGGCGGCGAGCCGGTCGGCGACCTCGGACTGGACCATCACCAGCGTGCGCTCGATGCTCGGGAAGGTCGCGAGCATGTGCAGCAGCACGGGGACGGCGACGTTGTAGGGCAGGTTGGCGACGAGCGCGGTGGGCGGCGGGCCCGGCAGCTCGTCGACGAGCATCGCGTCGGAGTGGACCAGCGCGAACCGGTCGGCGCGCCCGGGCATCCGGGCGGCGATGGTCGCGGGCAGCGCGGCGGCCAGCACGTCGTCGATCTCGACGGCGGTGACCCGGTCGGCGGCCTCCAGCAGGGCGAGGGTGAGGGAGCCGAGACCCGGCCCCACCTCGACCACCACGTCGTCGGGGCGTACCCCGGCGGTGCGGACGATGCGGCGGACCGTGTTGGCGTCGATCACGAAGTTCTGACCGCGCTGCTTGGTGGGCCGCACGCCGAGCACGGCCGCCAGTTCGCGGATGTCGGCGGGTCCGAGCAGGGCGTCGGGGGTGGGGCTACTCACGGAACAAGGGTACGGGGCGACGGGGCGCCTCCCGCGCGGCGGACGCCACGGCGGGGCCGTACGGCCGCACGAGAGCGCCTGATCCGCACCCCGTACGGCCCTTCTTCACCCCCGCAGCCGCCCCCCGCAGTGCGGCCAGGGACTCGTCCCGTGCCGCAGATAGAGCTTCTTCGCGCGGAAGGTCTGCTCCTCGGCCGGGGCGTCCTGGGGGCGGCCCTGGCCGCCGAGGCTGTGCCAGGTGGGGGCGTCGAACTGGTAGAGGCCGCCGTAGGTGCCCGAGGGGTCGACGGCGTCGGGGCGGCCGCCGGACTCGCAGACGGCGAGGGCGTGCCAGTTCAGGTGGTCCGCGCCGCCCACGGAGGCGGGGCGCTGCCGGGTGCCGTACCGGACCTTCCCGCGGCGCGGCTCGCGCACCACCTCGGAGCCCTCCAGGCGGGGCCGCTGCCGTACGCCGTTGACGGTGCGCACCAGATAGGTGATCCGGCGCAGGCCGGGGCTGCCCTGCCGGTCGACGACCTCGGTGCCCTGGAAGAGGCTCGGGTCCTCGGTGCGCTCCACGGTGTACGCGATGGGTTCCTCGCGGACCTCGCGGGTGCCGGTCACGCGGAGCACGGTGACCGTCTGCCCGTCGCGGGGGAAGCTCGCGGCGGGTACGGAGGTGGTGTCCTCGCCGTGCAGGGCGACCCCGGCCTCGTCCAGCGCCTGCCCGACGGTGGCGGCGTTGGTGCGGACGGTGCGGCTGCGGCCGTCCGCGACGATGGTGAGGGTGCGCTCGGTGCGCACGTCGAAGCGGAGCCCGGCCCGTCCGATGGGCTGGGAGCGGGAGACGGAGAGGTACGCGCCCTCCGCCCGTACTCCGAACTGCCGGAGCGCCTCCGCCACGGTGCCCGCGGTCGTCCACACCGTGCGCTGCTCGCCGTCGATGGTGAGGCGGAGGGGGCGGCCGTGGCGGACGGTGATCTCGTCGCCGTCGGTCAGCGGGGTGCCGGGGGCGGGGGCGACGACGTCGTGCCGGCCGAGACGGACGCCCTCCTCCTCCAGCAGCTCGGTCACGTCGTCGGCGAAGGTGTGCAGGGTGCGGTGGCCGCCGTCCACGGTCAGCTCGACGGACCGGTCCTCGGCGACGAACGCGCTGGTCCCGCCCGCGAGGAAGGCGACGACGAGGGCCTGCGGGACGAGTCTGCGCACGGCGGACTCGGGGCGCTCACCGGAGCGGGAGCGGCCCCGGGCCCTGCGCCGCGCGGCGCGTCCCCCCGGCGCACCCTCCCGTACGTCGTACACGTCCGGCGCCGGTCTCGGCACCGGCAGCGCGGGCTCGGTGGCGAGGTACGCCTCGGCCTCGTAGGCGGGCCGGTAGGTGTCCCGGCCGCCGGGCAGGTCGTACGGCAGGGTCCGCGCGCTGTGCAGGCCGTCGTGGTCGGGCACCGTGTCGGGCACCGTGCGGGCGAGGGGGCCGAGGGTGCCGTGCGGACCCACGGGGCCGTACGTCTCGTACTGCGACTTGGTCACGCCGACACACGCTCCAGGAGGCCGGGGGTCCGGATCGGGCCCCCAGAACCTAGCGGAGCGGGCGTCACTCTCCAAAGCGACGCGACTACGGTCCGTCGCGCCTCGAACGGGCGCTCAGTACCCGAAGGCGCGCGCCGTGTTCGCGGCGAGCGCGGTGGCAAGGGTGTCCTCGTCGGTGCCGCGTACGGCGGCCATGGCGCGCACGGTGACCGGGATCAGGTACGGCGCGTTGGGGCGGCCCCGGTACGGCGCCGGGGTCAGGAAGGGCGCGTCGGTCTCGACCAGGACCAGTTCCAGCGGGGCCACGGCGAGGGCGTCCCGGAGGTTCTGGGCGTTCTTGAAGGTGACGTTGCCCGCGAAGGACATGTAGTAGCCCTCGCGGGCGCAGATCTCCGCCATGTCGGCGTCGCCGGAGTAGCAGTGGAAGACGGTGCGCTCGGGGGCGCCCTCCTCCTTCAGGACGCGCAGGACGTCGGCGTGGGCGTCGCGGTCGTGGATGACGAGGGCCTTGCCGTGCCGCTTGGCGATCTCGATGTGGGCGCGGAAGGAGCGCTCCTGGGCCTCCTTGCCCTCCGGGCCGGTGCGGAAGTAGTCGAGGCCGGTCTCGCCCACGCCCTTGACCTGCGGGAGCGCGGCGAGGCGGTCGATCTCGGCGAGGGCTTCGTCCAGCGCCGAGTCGCCACCCGCGACCCGAGCGCCCTGCCTCGACCAGCCGTCGGGGTCCCCGTGGACGATGCGCGGCGCCTCGTTCGGGTGAAGGGCGACGGCCGCGTGGACGCTGTCGTACGCGGCGGCCGTCTCGGCGGCCCAGCGGGAGCCCGCGAGGTCGCAGCCGACCTGGACGACGGTCGTCACCCCCACGGACGCGGCCTTCGCCAGGCCCTCCTCGACAGTGCCGGACTGCATGTCGAGGTGGGTGTGCGAGTCGGCCACGGGCACCGCCAGGGGTGCCGGGAGCGGCGGGGCCGCGTGCTTGTCGTCCTGGGCGGGACCGGCGTTCGAAGGCATGTGCCGATCCTACGGAAACCCGCGCTCAGCTCGCCCGGCGCTGGAAGGGATGCAGCAGGTCGGAGAGGTGCCAGTGGTGGTGCGGCTCGGCTTGCGGCGGCGGCGCGGGGACGGGTCGTACGGCGTGCGACCTGGGCTGGGCGCAGGCACGCACCGACGACACCTGCCCGGCGCGCATGATCCGCACCACGCGTCCGTCGCAGTTCTGGCAGGCCGGGCGGCTCAGCGGGGACGGCACGACACGGCCGTCCGCCACGTACCGGACGCACTCGTGGCCCTCGGTGTCGGTGTGGTGGGCTATCTCGTACGACTGCTCCCAGCCGTGCCCGCAGCTCATGCAGGCGAAGGAATACGACTCGTGAACAACGGCGGTGGTCGTCGCCCGGAGGCCGACCGGCCCTGCGATCTCGCTCATGCCCGCTCCTCTTGTCCGCCGGAGGCGAGGGACAGGTTCGTCCCTCGACCAGTGGACGCCGGACGGTGAGCGAGCGCATCCGTCCTGTCGAGTGTTGGACCCGTTTTGGCCCGCCCTTGCCGAAACGCCCCTCCCTCCGGGGTCAGCCCTTTGCCTGGGGCCCGCCCCTTTTGCCCGCCCATGGGGCGCACCTCCGGCGCACCGGCGAGGAGGGGACGCGCCTCAGCCCCCGGACTGCTTCAGCCCGTGGTCTTCTTCGACGCCACCACCGCGTCGAACACCACCCGCTTCGGCAGACCCGCCTCGGCGGCGACCGCGGCGATCGCCTCCTTGCGGCGTTCGCCGGCCTCCTCGCGGACGCGGACGCGGCGGACCAGTTCGTCGGCGTCCAGTTCCTCGGGGCCGGGTTCGGGGGCGCCCTCGACGACGACGGTGATCTCGCCGCGGACGCCGTCGGCGGCCCAGGCGGCGAGGTCGGCCAGGCCCCCGCGCTTGACCTCCTCGTAGGTCTTGGTGAGTTCGCGGCAGACGGCGGCGCGGCGGTCGGGGCCGAAGACCTCGGCCATCGCGGCGAGGGTGTCGTCCAGGCGGTGCGGGGCCTCGAAGTAGACGAGGGTGCGGCGCTCGTTCTCGACCTCGCGGAGCCGGGAGAGGCGTTCGCCCGCCTTGCGGGGGAGGAAGCCCTCGAAGCAGAAGCGGTCGACGGGCAGGCCGGAGAGGGCGAGCGCGGTGAGGACGGCGGAGGGGCCGGGCACGGCGGTGACCTTGACGTCCTTCTCGACGGCCGCCGCGACCAGCCGGTACCCGGGGTCGGAGACCGAGGGCATGCCCGCGTCCGTGACGAGCAGCACCCGGGCCCCGCCGAGCAGCTCCTCGACCAGCTCGGGGGTGCGCGCGGACTCGTTGCCCTCGAAGTACGACACGACGCGCCCGCGCGGTGTCACCCCCAGGGCCTGGGTGAGACGGCGCATCCGGCGCGTGTCCTCGGCGGCGATCACGTCGGCGCCCGCCAGCTCCTCGGCCAGCCGGGGCGGGGCGTCCGCGACGTCGCCGATGGGGGTACCTGCGAGGACAAGGGTTCCAGTCACGCCCCCATCCTCCCAGGGCCCCGGGGGCGGACGGAAAACGATCGCGTCCCAATCGGTACCGCACATGCACGGGACTCCCACAGCGCGTTTCCCTACCATGGCGCGGTGACCAGTACCGCGTCCTCCACGGACCTCCGGCAGGGCCAGGCGCCGCCCGACGACGAGCGGCCCTCCTGGCAGCAGCGGCTGCGCCGATTCGGCTACGCGCCCGCGGGAGGCACGCCGGGAGGAGACGACGTACGGGACCGGCTCGTGCCGCCGTACGCCGAGCCCTCGCCGCGCCTGTGGCAGGTGCTGGGCGCGCCCCCGCTGCTCGCGGACCGGATCACCCGCTGGTCGGCGTGGGGCGGCCCGCTGCTCGTGACGCTGCTCGCGGGCGTGCTGCGCTTCTGGAACCTGGGCCGTCCTCGGGCGGTGATATTCGACGAGACGTACTACGCGAAGGACGCGTGGGCCCTCGTCCACCGGGGCTTCGAGGTCAACTGGGACAAGAACGCCAACGACGCGGTCCTCCAGACGCACGGCCACCTGTCCATCCCGCTGGACGCGGCGTACGTCGTGCATCCGCCGGTCGGCAAGTACGTGATCGGCCTCGGCGAGCTGCTCTTCGGGTTCGACCCGTTCGGCTGGCGTTTCATGACCGCGGTGCTCGGCACGCTGAGCGTGCTGATGCTGTGCCGGATCGGGCGGCGGATCTTCCGCTCGACGTTCCTGGGCTGTCTGGCGGGCCTGCTGATGGCGCTGGACGGCCTGCACTTCGTGATGAGCCGGACCTCGCTGCTCGACGGCGTGCTGATGTTCTTCGTGCTGGCGGCGTTCGGCTGTCTGATCCTCGACCGGGACCGCTCACGGGCGAAACTCGCGGCCGCGCTCCCGGTGGACCCGGACGGCCGCGCCCGCCCGGACGCCGAGGTCGCGGACACCTTCCGCCTCGGCTGGCGCCCCTGGCGCTGGGGGGCCGGTCTGATGCTGGGCCTGGCCTTCGGCACCAAGTGGAACGGCCTGTACATCCTGGCCGCGTTCTGCGTGCTGGCGGTGCTGTGGGACGTGGGCGCGCGCAAGGTCGCGGGCGCCCGGCACCCGTACGAGGCGGTGCTGAAGTACGACACCGGCATCACGTTCCTCGCGACGGTCCCGGTGGCGATCGCCGTCTACCTGGCGTCCTGGATCGGCTGGATCCTCTCCCCCACGGACGGCACCGGCGGCTACTTCCGCGACTGGGCCGCGACCTCGGGCAAGGGCGGCTCCTGGACCTTCCTGCCGGACTGGCTGCGCAGCCTGTGGCACTACGAGCACGAGGTCTACGAGTTCCACGTCCACCTGTCGTCCCCGCACACCTACCAGTCCAACCCGTGGAGCTGGATCGTGCTGGGCCGCCCGGTGTCGTACTTCTACGAGTCCCCCGCCCCCGGCGTCGACGGCTGCCCGGCGGACACGGCAGGCAAGTGCGCCCGCGAGGTGCTGGCCATCGGCACCCCGGCACTCTGGTGGGCGGGCTGCGCGGCGATCCTCTACGTCCTGTGGCGCTGGATCTTCCGCCGCGACTGGCGCGCCGGTGCCATCGCCTGCGGCATCGCGGCCGGGTATCTGCCCTGGTTCATGTACCAGGAGCGGACGATCTTCCTCTTCTACGCGGTCGTCTTCGTGCCGTTCCTCTGTCTCGCGGTGGCGATGATGATCGGCGCGATCATCGGCCCGGCGAACTCCACCGACACCCGCCGCGTGGTGGGCGCGACGGGCGCGGGCGTCCTGGTGCTGCTGATCGCCTGGAACTTCATCTACTTCTGGCCGCTCTTCACGGGGACCTCGATCCCGCTGGACGAGTGGCGGTCGCGGATGTGGCTGGACACCTGGGTGTAGCCCCGGCTGTTCTCTGTCACACGTTCCCTTCACGCGTCATCTGTCACGGCCCGGCGGCCTCACCGCCGGGCCGTGACCGTGCCGTGTTCATCCCGGGCGGCCACGGGGCCGTGGTGGGGCTGCCGGGGAGCGAGGACGTGACGCGGACGCTGGACTGGGCCCTGGCGAACGACAAGCACGTCATCACCCTGTGCCACGGGCCCGCTGTCTGCCCGGACGGCTCCAGTCGCTGGTCGCCGATCTGCTGCGCGAGCAGGGCCTGAACGTCATCGATGACAGGATGACCGGCCAGGTCCACCAGGACCGCGGACTCCTCACCGGCGACAGCCCGCTCGCCTCCAACGCCCTCGGCCTGCTCGCGGCGGACGCGCTGGTGGAGGCGACGCGGGACGAAGGCTGAGGCGCGACGAAGACTGAGGAGCGGCGAGGGCTGAGCAGCGGCGGAACGAGGGCCGAGGGGGCGGCGAAGGGCGGAGCCCGAGAAGACCGGCGGTACCCGCCCATACGCCAGGTTTCGCCACCCCCGCACGTCCCCCGCCTGCGGTTTCTCCATTCGCCATCCGAACGCGCCAGTCGAACACCCCGGCGCCCGCCACCGGCAAACCAGGACGAACCCCCCGCAGGGCCGGGCGCCGGACGCTTGAGCGAGGGGGGTCGGTTGGGGTTGTCTCTCTCCTCGGAGGCCCCAGGGGGAGAGCCTCCCGCACGGCCCCCGTGCCTTGAGGCCCGGCTCCGGAACGCACCCCGGAGCCGGGCCGGCGGCCGGGGGCCCCGGTGGGTCCGGCCGGTCCGACGTCGGCCGGACTCACCCCCGCGCGTCCCGGCGGGGACGCCCTTGCGCCACGAAGAAACGCCCACGCGTCATGACAGGCAGTCGCGCGACATCTCCATTCGGTCAACAATCGACAACTCTCGTCACCAGAGGCTCACGAACGCATACAGTTCCCCCGCACCAATTTTGAACGCGTTCAGCACGTCGGGCGCGGCGGTCGCACCACGGGGACACGGGGCTGGGAGGGGCACGACATGGGCAGGAAGGTCAAGGTCGCCGTCATCAGCGGGGTCTGCGCCGCGATGCTGTGCGGCGCGGGGTACGGGATGTACAACGTCGCCTCCGCGCTCGGCGGGGTGGGTGGCGCGGGCGGCAGCAGTGCTCCCCAGGTGAAGACCGGACCGCCCGACCGGGACGAAGTGGCCGAGACCACCAAGGCGTTCTTCGCCGCCTGGACGCAGAACCAGCCCGCGCAGGCGGCCACGTACACCAACTTCCCCGAGGAAGCCAAGCAGTTGCTGACGGCGTACGGCGACGACGCGCACATCACCGACGTCCGCATCACCCCCGGCAAGGCCGAGGGAACCACCGTGCCGTTCAAGGTGACGGCGAAGGTGTCGTACGGCGAGAAGTCCGAACCGATCGGCTACACCAGCCAGTTGACCGTGGTGCGCGGGGTGACCTCGCACCGGCCGCTGGTCGACTGGGCGCCCTCGGTGGTCTACCCCCGGCTGGAGAAGGGGGACACGCTGACGATCGAGTCGGCCGCCACCCCGCAGGTCGAGGCCGTGGACCGCAACGGAAAGGTGCTGACCCGGGAGAAGTACCCCTCGCTCGGGCCGATCCTCGACGAACTCCGCCAGCGGTACGGGGACAAGGCCGGGGGGCAGGGCGGTGTGGAACTGGTGATCCGTCACCAGGACCCGACGGGCGGCGACGCGGCCGCCGACACCACGCTGATGACGCTGGTGAAGGGCCGGACCGGCAAGCTCAGGACCACCCTCAGCGCGACCGCGCAGGCGGCGGCCGAGTCGGCGGTCGCCCGCTACGCCAACTCCTCGGTGGTGGCGGTCAAGCCGAGCACGGGCGAGATCCTGGCGGTCGCCAACCACCGCGACGACGGCTTCGACGCGGCGCTCCTGGGCGAGCTGGCACCCGGCTCCACCATGAAGATCGTCAGCGCCGCGACCCTCATCGACCACGGTCTGACCACGGCGAACGGCCCGGCGCCCTGCCCGCCCAGCGCCGTCTGGCAGAGCCAGACCTTCAACAACCTCGCCAACATGGCGCCCAACGAGAACGCCACCCTCGCCGAGAGCTTCGCCCGCTCCTGCAACACGGCCTTCGTGAAGTTCGCGGACGACGTGCGGCCGGACTGGCTGACCAACGAGGCCGGACAGCGGTTCGGAATCGGCCGCAACGACTGGAAGATCGGCGTCCCGTCCTTCGACGGCCGGGTGCCCGCACCGGGCGGCCCCGACACGGCGGCCGGGCTGATCGGCCAGGGCCAGGTGCAGATGAGCCCGCTGAACATGGCCTCGGTGACCGCGACCGCGATGACCGGTGTCTTCCGCCAGCCGGTGATCGTGCCGCTGAGCCTGGACGGCCGCACCCCGGCCACCGCCCGGGGCCTCTCCGCCTCCACGTCACGGCAGTTGCGCGAGATGATGAACCGCACCGCCCGCTCCGGCACCGCGCAGGGCGTGATGGCCGGGCTGTCCGGTGTCATCGGCGCCAAGACCGGCTCCGCCGAGGTGGACAGCCAGACGAAGTCGAACAGTTGGTTCACCGGCTACCGCAATGACGTAGCCGCCGCGGCGGTCACCGAGGACGGCGGACACGGCATCGACGCCTCCGGTCCGATTGTCGCAAGAGTGCTACGGAGCATGGGCTGAGCGCAGCCTCACGCGCGGGGACTCTAGTGTGGTTGCCGACGTCGGGGACGTGTGAGGGCTGCGGGGACCCTGGGGAGAGCGCGGAGGACTTGGGACTGTGGGCAAGAGAAGGCGTGCCGCCGAGCGGCCGAAGACCAGACCCGCCGTACTCGGCGGGATGATCGCCGTGGTCGTCGGCGGCGCGGGCTTCGGCCTCTACGCGCTGTTCGGGGGCGGCGCGTCGGCCGACAACCGGACGCTGTCGGACCACAAGGCCGTGAAGACGGGCCCGCCGAGCGCCCTGGAGGTGCAGACGGCCGCCACCCGCTTCCTGACGGCATGGCAGCAGGGGACACCGAGCGCCGCGGCCGCCGTCACCGACGACGCCCCCGCCGCCACCGCCCTGCTCACCGGTTACGCCGCGGACGCCCACCTGAAGGACGTCACGCTCACCGCGGGACCGCGCGCGGGCGCGAAGGTGCCCTTCTCCGTGAAGGCGACCGTCTCCTTCGAGGGCGTCGACAAGCCGCTGGCGTACGACAGTTCGCTGACCGTGGTGCGCCGTGCGTCCGACGGCGTGACGCTGGTGGACTGGCAGCCCTCCATCGTCCATCCGGACCTGAAGGACGGCGACAAGCTCGTCACCGGCACGGCCGGCACCCCGCCGATCAAGGCGCTGGACCGCGACGGCGGCGAGCTGACGACGGCCAAGTACCCCTCGCTGGGCACGGTGCTGGACGGCCTGCGCGAGAAGTACGGCAAGCAGGCGGGCGGCAAGGCGGGCGTGGAACTGCGCGTGGTGCGCGGCGCGGCGTCGGGGAAGGCCGGGCTGTCCGACAAGACGCTGGTGGCGCTCAGCGAGGGCACCCCGGGCACGGTGAAGACCACGCTGAGCCCGGCCCTCCAGGCGGCGGCCGAGAAGCAGGTGGACAAGCAGGAGAAGGCCTCGGTGGTCGCCCTGCGCGCCTCGACCGGGGAGATCCTCGCGGTCGCCAACAGCGGGCACGGCTTCAACACCGCGTTCCAGGGCTCGCTGGCCCCCGGCTCCACCATGAAGATCATCACCTCCTCGCTGCTGATCGAGAAGGGCCTGGCCTCGCCGGACAAGAAGCACCCGTGCCCGAAGACGTTCTCGTACGGCGGCTGGAAGTTCCACAACGACGACGACTTCGAGATCAAGGACGGCACCTTCAAGGCGAGCTTCGGCCGCTCCTGCAACACCGCCTTCATCAGCCAGGCGCCCAAGCTGAAGAACGACGACCTGACCAAGCAGGCCCAGCAGGTCTTCGGCCTCTCCATGGACAACTGGCAGATCGGCGTGCCGACGCTGGACGGCTCGGTGCCGGTGCAGTCGGCGGCCCCGATGGCGGCCTCGCTGATCGGGCAGGGCGGGGTGCGGATGAACCCGCTGAACATGGCGTCGGTGGCGGCGACCGTGAAGACGGGCACCTTCCACCAGCCGTACCTGGTCGCTCCCTCGGTGGACAACCGCAAGCTGGCCACCGCCTCGCGCACCCTGTCCGCGAAGACGCTGGCCGATCTGCGTGAGCTGATGCGGTTCACCGCGTCCTCCGGCACCGCCGCCGAGGCGATGGCCGGGCTCGGCCCGGACTTCGGCGCGAAGACCGGCTCGGCCGAGGTGGACAACCAGGACAAGCCCAACGGCTGGTTCTCCGCCTACCGGGGCGACCTCGCCTCGGCGGGCGTGGTCCAGGCGGGCGGCCACGGCGGCGACACGGCGGGCCCGATCGTCGCGACCCTGCTGAAGCTCGGCAGCTGACCCGCACAACTCACGTGTGAAACGAGCCCGTTCGCAGATCAGCTGCGGACGGGCTCGGCCGTGTAGGTGCGGCGCAGGAAGCGCATGAGCGCCTTGACGTCGAACTGCACGACCTCCACGCCCTCCGGCGAGTGGAACTCGACGACCGCCTGGACCCGGCCGCACGGCCAGACCCGTACGTCCCCGTCACCGCTCTCGGCGGGGGCCCGGAGCCCTTCTTCCAGGAGCGCGCGCGAGAAGGTCCACTCCTGCGGTCCGGGCAGTCCCACGCGGACCGACCAGGGGTCGGTGTCGGGGTCGTAGGTCAGCATGACGGGTACGGCCGCCGGCTCGTCCTCGTCCGTCTCGTCCGTCACGATGTGGGCGCGTGCGTACTGCTCGACTACAGACATCGGATCGCCCTCTCACGTGGGGTGACATCGCCGGAGCTCCGCCCATCCGCTTCGTCTCTAATGTCCCATACTTTCCGATTTACGCCCCCGGAGTACCGAGGCGTGGAATTCCGAGACCGCCTCTCTCTTGCAAAGGGTTCGCAACAAGCCTCTAAAATCGTCCTGTGCATGTACCTGACGGATTCATCGACGCCCCGACCTCCGCCGTCACCGGAGTGGTCGCCGCAGGCGCCCTCGCGGTGAGCCTGCGCGGTGCCCGCCGCGAACTGGGCGAGGAGCGCGCCGCACCGCTGGCCGGGCTGGTCGCGGCGTTCATCTTCGCCGTACAGATGCTCAACTTCCCTGTCGCGGCCGGAACAAGCGGCCACCTCCTCGGCGGCGCGCTCGCCGCGATACTCGTCGGCCCCTACACAGCCGTGCTCTGCGTGTCCGTCGTCCTGCTCATGCAGGGCGTGCTGTTCGCGGACGGCGGGCTGACCGCGCTCGGCGTGAACATCACCGACATGGCGATCACGACCACCGTCGTGTCGTACGCCGTCTTCCGCGGGCTGCTCGCCCTGCTGCCGCGCACCCGGCGCTCGGTCACCGCCGCGTCCTTCGTCGCCGCGCTGGTCTCCGTACCGGCCGCCGCCGTGGTCTTCACGCTGATCTACGCCATCGGTGGCACCACGAACGTCTCCCTCGGCAAGGTCGCCACCGCGATGATCGGCGTCCACGTCCTGATCGGCATCGGCGAGGCCGTGATCACCGCGCTCACCGTGGGTGCCGTCGTCGCCGTACGCCCCGACCTGGTCTACGGCGCGCGCGGACTGCGCCAGCGGCTCCAGCTGCGAGTGAACGGCGAGCTGGTGGACGCGCCCGGCGCGATCCCGGCCCCGGTGGCCGCGCGCACCTCCCGGCGCACCCTGTGGATCACCGGCCTGGTCACCTCCCTGGTCCTCGCCGGTTTCGTCAGCTTCTACGCCTCCGCCAACCCCGACGGCCTGGAGAAGGTCGCGCACGACCAGGGCATCGACCAGAAGGCCGAGCGGCACGCCTCCGCCGACTCCCCGCTCGCGGACTACGGCGTGAAGGACGTGTCCGACGCGCGCCTCTCCGGCGGGCTCGCGGGCGTGATCGGCGTCGGCGCCACGGTCGTGGCGGGCAGCGCGGTGTTCTGGGCGGTGCGCAGGCGCCGCTCCGTCCCGGCGGAGGCCTGACATGGGCGCCGGACACGCCCACCGCCTCTACCGGCACGGCCACTCCCCCGTCCACACCCTGCCCCCGCACACCAAGCTCGCCGCCACGCTCGCCTTCGTCGTCGTGGTGGTAGCCACCCCGCGCGAGGCGATGTGGGCGTTCGGGGTGTACGCGGTGCTGCTGGCCTACGTCGCGTACCGGGCCGGGGTCGGCGCCGGATTCCTGCTGCGGCGGCTGCTCATCGAGGTGCCGTTCGTGGCGTTCGCGGTGCTCATGCCGTTCGTGGCCGAGGGCGCGCGGGTGCACTGGCTCGGCCTCTCGCTGAGCGTCGACGGCCTGTGGGGCGCCTGGAACGTCCTCGCCAAGGGCACCCTCGGCGTCGCCGCCTCCGTCCTCCTCGCGGCCACCACCGACCTGCGCGAGCTGCTCCTCGGCCTCCAGCGGCTCAAGCTGCCGCCGCTGCTCGTCCAGATCGCCTCCTTCATGATCCGCTACGGCGACGTCGTCACCGACGAGATGCGCCGCATGCGCATCGCCCGCGAGTCACGCGGCTTCGAGGCGCGCGGCGTACGGCACTGGGGCGTCCTCGCCAAGTCGGCGGGCGCCCTGTTCATCCGCTCCTACGAACGCGGCGAACGCGTCCACCTCGCCATGATGAGCCGCGGCTACTCCGGCACCATGCCGGTCATCGACGAGATCACCGCGTCCCGCGCCCAGTGGTCGTACGCCCTGACCCTCCCGGCGACCGCGCTGGTGGTCTGCCTGCTGGGCTGGGCCCTGTGAGAAGTGTGCTGGGATGAACGACGTGAGTACTGCTTCGCTGGAGGTCTCCGGCCTCGCCTTCGCCTATCCCGACGGCCATCAGGCACTGTTCGGGGTCGACTTCTCGATCGCGCGCGGTGAGCGGGTCGCGCTGCTCGGCCCCAACGGCGCGGGCAAGACGACGCTCGTGCTGCATCTGAACGGCATCCTGGGCGGCGGCACCGGCACGGTGACCGTGGCCGGGCTGCCGGTAGGAAAGCGGCACATGAGCGAGATCCGGCAGCGGGTCGGCATCGTCTTCCAGGACCCCGACGACCAGCTGTTCATGCCGACCGTGCGCGAGGACGTGGCTTTCGGCCCGGCGGCGGCCGGGCTCAAGGGGCCCGCGCTGGAGAAGCGGGTGCACACCGCCCTCGATCTGGTCGGCATGGCGGACTTCGCGGACCGCCCCCCGCACCACTTGTCCTTCGGCCAACGGCGCCGGGTGGCGGTCGCGACGGTACTGGCGATGGAGCCGGAGATCCTGGTCCTGGACGAACCGTCGTCCAACCTGGACCCGGCCTCCCGCCGCGAACTGGCCGACATCCTCCGCTCGTTGGACGTGACCGTCCTCATGGTCACCCACGACCTCCCCTACGCCCTGGAACTGTGCCCCCGCTCCCTGATCCTCAGCGACGGCGTGATCGCGGCGGACGGCCCGACCGCCACCCTGCTCGGCGACGAGGCGCTGATGCGGGCACACCGGCTGGAGCTGCCGTTCGGGTTCGACCCGGGGGTGGTGCCCACGGGGGCGTGAGCGGGCGGGCGCCTCCCCGGTGACCGTTACCCACGGTCACGGACCCTGGGTGGTGGCCGGTGTCGTACCGGGCAGTACCTTGTGCGCAATGCACTTGTGTGCCACTGGTTCCGGGGGAGGCAGTCCGATGACCGACACCAGCGCTGTCGAGAACCGTCCGACGAAGATCATGTACGTGGCCGAGGCGACCGCCCACGGTGGCCGCGACGGCTATGTGACCAGCCAGGACGGTCAGATCCAGCTGAAGGTCGCGATGCCGCCCGCGCTCGGTGGCAACGGCGACGGGACCAACCCGGAGCAGCTGTTCGCGGCGGGCTACAGCTCCTGCTTCCACAACGCCCTGATCATGGTCGGCAACCGCGCGGGCTACGACCTCACCGGCTCCACGGTCGCCGCCAAGGTCGGCATCGGCCCCAACAAGCGGCGCGGCTACGGTCTCGCGGTCGCTCTCAGCGTCTCCCTGCCGATCCTCGACCAGGAGGTCGCGGCCCGGCTGGTGGACGCGGCGCACGAGGTGTGCCCGTACTCGAACGCGACGCGCGGGAACGTAGACGTGTCGATCGTGCTGGGCTGACATTCTCACCTCCAGATTCCGCCACCCACCGAGGAATCCAAGGCGACGCCGCCGTGTTTCACTCGTGAGCGCAAGCCAGTGAAGGGATCCGGTGGGGAAGTGAACGTGAACGGCACGGTGGCCGAGGGTTTCGAAGCGGTCGGGGAGGCGTTCGCGGCGAACTTCGCGCGGCTCGGGGAGCGCGGCGCGGCCGTCACCGTCTACCGGCACGGCCGACGGGTCGTCCAGCTGTGGGCAGGCACCCGGGACGTGGACGGAACCGAGCCCTGGGAAGAAGGCACCGCCCAGGTGGTCCGCTCCGCGACCAAGGGCGTCGTAGCCGCCGCGCTCCTGCTGCTGCACCAGCGCGGCGAACTGGACCTGGACGCGCCGGTGGCCACGTACTGGCCCGAGTACAAGGCGAACGGCAAGGAGCACACCCTCGTCCGCCACCTGCTCGCGCACCGCGCGGGCGTCCCCGTACTCGACCACCCCCTCACCCCCGAGCAGGCCGCCGACCCGGACCTCGGTGCGGCGGCCGTGGCCGCGCAGGCGCCGGTGTGGGAGCCGGGCACCGCGCACGGCTACCACGCGCAGACCTTCAGCTGGCTCACCGGCGAGCTGATCCGGCGGCTCACCGGGCGCCCGGTGGGCGAGTGGATCGCGGACGAGATCACCGGCCCGGTCGGCGCGGGCCTGTGGCTGGGCCTGCCCGAGCGGGAGCAGGGCCGGGTAGGGCGGGTCGGCCCGGTGGAGCCGCCGCACATCGAGGGCGCGCTGCGCACACGCCCCAAGAAGGCCGTCGCCGACGCCTACGCCGACCCGGACTCCCTCACCCGCCGCGCCTTCGCCGCGATCACCCCGCTTCCGGACGAGAACGCCCCCGCCTACCGCGCCGCAGCCCTGCCCGCCTCCAACGGCATCGCCACGGCGGACGGCCTGGCCCGGGTGTACGCCTCGCTGATCGGCGAAGTGGACGGCGGGGTACGGCTGTTCACCCCGTCCACCATGGAGCTGGCCCGCACGGAACAGTCGGCAGGCCCGGACCGGGTCCTCGTGGTGAACACCCGCTTCGGCCTGGGCCCCATGCTCCACGGCCCCGCCTCCCCCCTCCTCTCCCCCGGCTCCTTCGGCCACCCCGGCCGAGGCGGCGCCCTGGGATTCGCCGACCCGGAGTCGGGCATCGCCTTCGGCTACGTCACCAACGGCTTCCAGCCGGGCGTGACGGCGGACCCGAGGGCACAGGCGCTGGTACGGGCGGTACGGGGAGCGCTGGGCGCCTGAGGAGCGGGGATGCCGGTCCCGGCCGTGGAGATGTACCACCACCACGGAGCGGGACGAAGCCCCCGCCGCCAGGCGCCCTCACACGTGGATCGGATGCGAAATGCGCCCGGAATCCTCGTCGATCTCCTCGTGCGCCTTGGTCAGCAGGCGCATGGCGAGTTCGTTGAGGGCTCGGGCGCCCGCTATCTCCTCGCCGACCCTCGGCTGGTTGTTGTCGACCTGGTGCCGGGTCGCGTGCCCATGGGCACGTAGTTCACTGCCGTCGGGCAGGCGCACCATGGCCACCGCGCGCGTGTGCTGTTCGTCCTCCATGAACTCCAGCTCGACGTGCCAGCCCACAGTGGTGTGCATCATGACGACCACCTCCGGAAAATCTCTGCTTCCAGAGTGCGACAGCGCGCGGCGAATCTCATGTCGGAGGCCGCAGGGCGTCCCCGCTCACTCCCCCGCCTTCTCCTCGAAGCTGGCGAAGTAAGCGGCGGCCATGTCCTCGGCCCCATGCCCCTGCGCGGCGGCCCGGGCGAAACGCTCGGCGGTAGCCTCGGCGAGGTCGAGCCGTACACCCCCACGCTCCGCCGCCGCCAGGATCAGCCGGGCGTCCTTCTCGGCGGTGGTGACGGCGAAGGAGGCCGGGGTCAGCCTGCCGTCGAGCACGAGCGCGCTCTTGGCCCGCAGGTAGCCCATGTCCAGCGGCCCGCCCTCGATCAGCCCGAAGAAGGACTGCGGGTCGACGCCGAGAGCCTGCGCGAGGGCCAGCACCTCACCGGTCGCGGCGGTGACGGCGAGCACCCAGTCGTTGGCGACGAGCTTGAGCCGACTGGCACTAGCTTCGGCGCCGTCCTCGCCGGTCCACACGGTTCGGGAGCCGACCGCGTCGAAGACGGGCGCGAGCGTGGCCCGCCCCTCATCGGGCCCGGCCGCGAGGACGGTGAGCGCCCCGGCCTCGGCGGGCTCACGGGTGCCGAGGACCGGGGCGTCGTAGAAGAGGAGCCCGTGTTCGAGGGCGAACGCGGCGAGTTCGCCGGTGAGTTCGGTCCCGGCGGTGGTGCACTGCGCCCACACGGTGCCGGGGCGCAGCGCGGGTACGGCCTCGCGCATGACGTCCAGGACGGTCCCGCCGTCGTACAGCATGGTCAGGACCACATCGGCGCCGTCGACGGCCTCGGCGGGCGTGCCGGTGACCCGTACCCCGTCCTCGGCGAGCGGCTCGGCCTTGGCGCGGGTGCGGTTCCAGGCGCGGACGCCGAGCCCGGCGCGGGCGAGGTTGCGGGCCATGGCGGCGCCCATGATGCCGGTGCCGAGGACGGCGACGGTGGGCTGCGCGGTCGTCATGTGACGGCTCTCCCTGTCGTGCGTGAGGGGTGATCGGATGTGCTCCCGCCCCATCCTGCCCGCACGTACCGCACCGCCGACCACGACGCATCCGACACGTCCGGCGGGTCCGGCGCGTCCGACGCGTCCGGCACGTGACTCAGCCGGTCTGCCGCTCCTGGTCGAAGAAGGCGACCAGTTCCTCGGTGGTGAGCTTGGCCGCCGCCGCGGCGGCGGCACCGGCGCTGCGCGGGAACAGCACCCGCTCGTACGCGGCGAGCGCGCCCTCGGGGTCGCCGGGGTGCGCGGCGATGGCCTCGCCGAGATCGGCGCCGTCCTGCATGGCGAGGTTGGCGCCCTCGCCGTTGGGGGCGGTGAGGTGGGCGGCGTCGCCGACGAGGGTCACGCCGGGCACGCGGTCCCAGCGGTCGCCCACGGGCAGGGCGTAGTGGGGGCGCAGGACGGGGGCGGTGTCGGCCTCGGTGATGAGGGCGGTGTACTCGGGCGCCCAGCCCTCGAACTCGGCCGCGATGCGCGCGGTGGCCGAGGCGCCGTCGCCGAAGTCGATGCCGGCGAACCAGTCCAGCGGCCTGGTGAGCTTGACGTAGGTGTGAACGGTCTCGCCGCTCTCCCGGTGCGCCAGAATGCACTGCCCGTCGTCGTCCGGGTCGAACACGCCGAACGAGCCACCGCCCACCGTCTTCGCGACGGCGGGGTGCCGGGTCTCGACGTCGTACAGGTAGTTCTCGACGAAGGCTTCGCCGACGTACGCGGGCGTGGCGCCGGACAGCAGCGGCCGTACGCGCGACCAGGCGCCGTCCGCGCCGACGAGGAGGTCCGTCGTGACGGAGGTCCCGTTCTCGAAGCTCACCTCGTGCCGTCCGCCGCCGAGCGCACGCACCCCGGTGACCTTGTGGCCCCAGCGCACGGTGCCCTCGGGCAGCGCGTCGAGGAACATCCGCCGCAGTTCCCCGCGCTGCACCTCGGGCCGCCCGCCCGTCCCGTCGTCCTCCTTCTCCAGCCGGATGGTGCCGTCCCGCTGGATGAACCGCAGCGCCTGCCGCCCCTCCAGCACGATGGCCCGGAACTCCTCCATCAAGTCGGCCGCTTTGAGCGCCAGTTGCCCGTTGTAGTCGTGGATGTCGAGCATCCCGCCCTGCATCCGTGCCGCTGGGGACGCCTCCGCCTCGTAGACGGTGGCCGCTATCCCGTGCACGTGCAGAACCCGGGCCAGGGTCAGTCCGCCGAGTCCGGCGCCGATGATCGTGACAGGTGTGGTCATGAGTGGTCCCCTCGCTGATCGCGTTCCTGCCGGGCACCCGCCCGACCGGCTCCCACCCAACGTCCCAACCCCACCCGACACCCCCCCGACACCGCCCTGACAGCCCCGACAGGGGGCCGACAACGAAGCTCACCCCGTGGCCTGTCCAACGGGTTCCGTCTCGGACCGGTCCTCCTCCCAGGTATGCCGTCCACCGTGCCCCACGAAGAGGCAGCAACTTTCCTCATGGGCACCGGCGCTCCGCACCAGGCAGTCGGCCAGTACGACTGACGTGGCCTCGCCGCCAGCCCAGCGCAGCCACAACGCGGTCGCGTACGCGGCGTCGTCGAGAAAGCCGTAGTGATCACCGGCCCGGTGCTCGGGCATCTGGCACTGCACGGCATGGTCGACCCACCCGGAGCGCGACCGGTCCCTGGCCTCCCGCAGGATGTCCAGCGGCACACGGCGCCAGTGCGTGCAGCGCGTCATGACACCGTCCCGAGGACGGCCACCGAGCGCGGCTCGCGGTCCGTACAGCGCGGACAGCAACAGGGCGGAAACCCAACGGGGTTGTCAGGAAGCCTCCGCTCCTTCCGCTCCCGCACCTCAACAACCGGGCCCCAGGTCCGGCCGGAGTCACGAGAGACCCTGAGCGTCATGAGGACGCGCGGCCGAGCACCGGAGTCCTCCGCCGAGTCGCTCTCCGCCGGACGCCCCCGTGCATCACCTCTTGCACTCATGACCGAACTCCTCCTTGGATAACCGACGTTCCGGGACGGCATCCAGGAAATCGGTTGAAGCCGGAGGTATCCACGGCGTTCATGCGGCACTCTTGTCGCAGATCCGGGCACGCACCGTAGCGGGGGTGGACCGGGGAAAGGACGGTCATGGGGCTGGCACGTCGTCGCAGGGTCCTGGGCTACAGTCAGGAAAAACTGGCCCAGTTGGTCGGCGTGGACCGCACCACGGTCGGGCGCTGGGAAAGCGGCAGAATCGCTCCCCAGCCGACCCAGCGGCGAGCGCTGGCTGCCGTACTCGAGATCAGCCTGGCCGAGTTGGACGCCCTCCTGACATCGCCGCGAACGGTCGACGCAGAGGAGCGGGAGCGGCAGTCCGGCGGCCCTCCGGACGCGGGAGACCCCGACGAGATGATCCGCCGCGAATTCCTTCGCCTGCTCAGCGTCAGCGGAGCGCTCGCCGCGCTTCCCGTCGAAGAGGCCGAAGTCCTCGCCGAGGGAGTCCGCAGGGGCAGCCCCGCCGACTTCGCCCGTATGAACGGTCACCTCTGGCAGGTCTATCAACTGGCCCGCTCCAAGCGCTCCGTGTATCCCGTGGTCCGCGACCAACTGAGCGCGCTCACCGAGGCGCTGGCAGGAAACCGGGGCAGTGCCCAAGCACTGCTGACCGCGGCGGCGGACCTCTTCCAGCTGGCCGGTGAGGTGGCCTTCGACGCCGACCGGTACTCCAACGCCGTCGCCTCGTACACGCTCGCCGCGACGCTCGGCAAGGACGCGGGAGCGTACGACCTGTGGGCGTGCGCTCTCGTACGGCACGCGTACGTCGAGATGGCGGAGCACCGCTACACGCAGGCCGCCGAGGTACTCGGCGCCGCCGAAGCGTTGGCCGGTCGGGGCGACGACGGGCTGTCGACACGCCACTGGGTCGCGTCGGTACGGGCCGAGGCCTACGCCGGTCTGGGTGATCTGAGCGCGTGCGAAAGGGCGTTGGACCAGGCCGAAGAGGTGCGGGGCCTGAGCCCGGGTGCCGGCAACGGCGGGTGGCTCAGGTTCGACGGGTCACGGCTGGCCGAGGAACGCGGCGCACGCTATGTACGGCTGGGCCGCTTGGACTTGGCCGAGAGCACGCTGAAGAAGGCGCTGGGGCAGGGCATCTTGGCGTCCGGTCTGTCGTACCGGCGACGCGGCGCGGTACTGACCGACCTGGCGGCCATCGGGGCGAGGCGAGGAGATCCGGAGCAGGTCGTCGCCTATGGGAGCGAGGCCGTCGAGCTGGCTCGTACCTCGTCCTCGGGCTATGCGGCCCGTAGACTCCGGGGCCTGTACAACGAGTTCGGCCCCCTGCACCAGGACCGCCGTGTGGCAGAGCTGGGGGTGGAGATCGTCGCGCTGAGCACGTCGTCACGAGAGGGGTAACCATGTCGGAGACCGAGGGCGCACGACTGTTCCGGGACGCCTGGATCGCCGGTGTCCACCGGCACTTCCCCGGTGAGCCCAAGCCCGGCTACGTCGCCCCGTGGGAGGAGACCCCGCAGTGGGAGCGGGAGGCGGCGGGGGCGGTGGCGGCGCAGGTACGTCAGCTGATGAGCCTCAGCGACGGCAACGCCTCCCGGCTGACCCGCGAGCAGAAGGGCCGTTTCGTGGCGATCAGTTGGACCGCCCAGATGTACCGGCACTTCGTCGACCCCAAGCCCGCCTACGTGGCCGACTGGTCCGAACTCCCGGACTGGCAGCAGGAGACGGACGCGGACATCTTCGAGGCGATCGAGAAGTCGCTGGGTTGAGCCAGCCGTAGGGCACCGCCGGACAAAGCCGGGCTTCACCCCGCGTGCAACATCAACCCGATCCCCACCACCAACAGCCCCGCCGCCGCGATCCGGGGCGCGCCGAACCGTTCCTTGAAGAACACCGCCCCGATGGCCGCGCCGACGATGATCGAGGACTCGCGGAGGGTGGCGACGGGGGCGAGGGGGGCGCGGGTCTGGGCCCAGAGGACGAGGGCGTAGGCGGCGACGGAGAGGGCGGCGCCGAGGAGTCCGAGGCGGGCATGCGGGCGGAGTTGGCGGAGCATGTCGCCGCGCACCCGTACGTACATGTACGCCGGGATGACCACGCCCTGGATCGCCATCAGCCAGGCGATGTAGCCGAGCGGGGTGTGTGCCTGGCGGACGCCGAGGCCGTCGAGGACGGTGTACGCGGCGATGGTGAGACCGGTGGCGACGGCGGCGCCGATGGCCTTCCAGTCGGGGCGCCGTCCGCGCAGCCCCCAGAGGCTGACCCCCATCAGCCCCACGCACGACACCGCGACCCCGGCCGCCGCCCACACACCCGGCACCTCGTGCGCGAACACGGCCGCGAGCACGGTGACCACCAGCGGGGCGGTGCCGCGCGCGATGGGGTACGCCTGCCCGAAGTCGCCCAGCCGGAAAGAGGTCATCAGCAGCGCGTAGTACGCGACGTGCACCCCGGCCGAGACGAGCAGATACGGCCACGAGGGCCCGGCGGGCAACGGCGTGAACAGGGCCATCAGCAGGCCGATGATCAGCCCGCCCCCGGCGATGAGCGTGAACCCGGTCAGCTTGTCGGTG
This sequence comes from Streptomyces sp. SID4985, assembly GCF_009863025.1. Lineage (GTDB taxonomy): Bacteria > Actinomycetota > Actinomycetes > Streptomycetales > Streptomycetaceae > Streptomyces. The sequence continues at coordinate 27,637 of NZ_WWIR01000082.1, forward strand.
ATCCGGTGCGCGATGGCGTTCCACCCGGCATGGGTGAACGCGGCGAGCAGGACGGCGGCGGTGACGAGCGGCGTCACCGGTGAGAACCAGTCGTCATACCCGGCACGCTAACGGATCACTGTGTGGCCTGTACACGGGGTTTGGGTGTCATCGGGGTAGCGGTGGGGTGACCGGCGGGAACGGCGAACGGCCGGTGAGGGTTCCTCACCGGCCGTTCGCATCAAGTGCGCTCAGGCGTCGACCGCTCAGGCTTCAACCACGCTCAGGCATGCACCAGTTCCCGCTTCGGGTCCTCGTCCCGCTCCGTCCGCAGCCCCTCCCCCTCCACGTCCACGTTCGGCAGGGCCCGGTCCAGCCAGGCCGGGAGCCACCAGGCGCGGCGGCCGAGGAGGGCCAGGACGGCCGGGACGATGGCCATGCGGACGATGAACGCGTCGAAGAAGACGGCGATCGCGAGGCCGAAGCCGATCATCTTGATCATCGACTCGCTGGAGCCGATGAAGCCGGAGAAGACGGCGATCATGATGACGGCGGCGGCGGTGACGACGCGGGCGCTGTAGCGGAAGCCGGTGACGACGGCCTGGCCGGGGTTCTCCCCGTGGACGTACGCCTCGCGCATCCGGGTCACGAGGAACACCTCGTAGTCCATGGCGAGTCCGAAGACCACGCCGACCATGAAGATCGGCATCATCGACATGACCGGACCGGTCTGCTCGACGTTCATCAGGCCGGACAGCCAGCCCCACTGGAAGACCGCGACGACCGCGCCGAGGGCGGCGAGCACGCTGAGCAGGAAGCCGAGGGCGGCCTTCAGCGGGACCAGGATCGAGCGGAAGACCACGATCAGCAGCAGGAAGGCCATGCCGACCACCAGCGCCAGGTACGGCAGCAGCGCGTCGTTCAGCTTCTGGGAGACGTCGATGTTCATCGCCGTCGCGCCGGTGACCAGCAGCGTCGCATGCGTCGCGGTGGTGATCGCGCCGCCCTTGCCGCGGATCGCGTGCACCAGGTCCTCGGTGACGGCCGAGGACGGCTTGGACTTCGGTACGACCGTGATGATCGCGGTGTCGCCCGCCTTGTTGGGCGCGGGCGGCGTGACGGTGACGACGTCCTTGAGGCCCTTGATCTCGTCGCCGACCTTGGTGAACGCGGCCTTCGGGTCGTCGCTCTTCTTCGCGTCGACCACGACCATCAGCGGGCCGTTGAAGCCCGGTCCGAAGCCCTCGGAGAGCAGGTCGTAGGCGCGGCGCTGGGTGGTGGAGACGGGCTGGGCACCGTCGTCCGGCAGGCCCAGCTCCAGGGAGGCGGCCGGTACGGCGGCGGCGCCGAGGCCGATGACGCCGAGCAGCAGGACCGCGACCGGGCGGCGGACGACGAAACTCGCCCACCGGGTGCCCATGTTGGGACGGTCGGGCTTCGCGGCCGTACGCCCGCCGCCGAGCAGCTTGCTCTTCTCGCCCGCCGGCTTGACCGTACGGCCCGCGTAGCCGAGCAGCGCAGGAATCATGGTGAGCGCGATGAGGACGGCGATGGCGACCGTGCCCGCCGCGGCCACGCCCATCTTGGTCAGCATGGGGATGTTGACGACCGAGAGGCCGACCAGGGCGATGACGACGGTGAGGCCCGCGAAGACCACCGCCGAGCCCGCCGTGCCGACGGCCCGCCCCGCCGCCTCCTCGCGCTCGCGGCCCTCGGCCAGCTCGGCGCGGTAGCGGGAGACGATGAACAGGGCGTAGTCGATGCCGACCGCGAGGCCGATCATCGACGCCAGGGTGGAGGTGGTGGAGCCGAGGTCGAGCGGCTTGGCGAGCGCGGCGATCGCGGAGACGCCGATGCCGACGCCGACGATCGCGGTGAGCAGCGGCAGCCCGGCGGCGATGAGCGAGCCGAAGGTGATGACGAGGATGACGGCGGCGATGCCGACGCCGATGACCTCGCTGGAGCCGGTCTCGGGCGTGGCGTTGAGCGCGTCGCCGCCGACCTCGACGGTGAGCCCGGCCTTACGGGCGTGCCCGGCGGCCTCCTTGAGGGCGTCCCGGGAGGCGTCCTTCAGCTCCATGCCGGAGACCTTGTACTTCACCGAGGCGTAGGCGATCGTGCCGTCCCGGCTGACGGCGTGTCCGGCGTACGGGTCGGCGACGGAGGCGACCTCGGAGCCGGAGGACAGCTCCTTGACCGTCTTCTGGACGGCCGCCTTCTCACCGGCGTCGGTCATCTTGTGCCCGGCGGGCGCCTTGAAGACGACACGGGCGGTGGCGCCGTCGGCGCTCATGCCGGGGAAGCGCTGTTCCAGCAGGTCGAAGGCGCGCTGCGCCTCGGTGCCGGGGATGGAGAAGGAGGAGTTCCCGGCGGGCGGCGCGGTGGCGGCGCCCACCCCGGCGAGGGTGAGCAGCGCGATCCACAGCAGGGCGACGAAGTGCCGTCGCCGGAAGGCGAACCGGCCTAGTTTGTAGAGATACGTGGCCACGAGGGCGTACTCCCGGTCAGGTCGTGACGGGCATCTGGGCAGGGGTGATCAGCCCGGCGACGTGAGCGGAGACGTCAGGTGGTGGGCTTGCTGGGGAATCCCGAAGAGATCAGGACGGGTCAGGAAACGGGGACGCCGAGGGCGGGGAGGACCACGGCGTCGATGTACGAGCGCAGGAACGCCTGCGTCGGCGGCTGTTCGTCGATGAGCGCGCGCGTCGCAAACGCGCCGATCATCATGTGCACCACGTACGGCAGCGCCGGGTTGTCCGGCGCGACCTCGCCCCGGTCCACGGCCCGGGCGACCATCGCGCGCAGCGCGCTCATCTCGGGCTCGATGAGGTGCTCCCGGAAGGCCGTGAGCAGGTCGGGGTTGTTGTGGACGGCCATGGCCAGGCCCCGCATCAGGGCGCTGTTCTGCTCCATGGCGCAGTCGTCCTCGTGTCCGACGACCGCGTGGAAGTCGCCGCGCAGCGAGCCGGTGTCCACATCGGAGATCCGGCCCGGCTTGCCGTGCCGGATCGCGCGGGCGACCAGCTCGGCCTTGCCGCCCCACTGGCGGTAGAGCGTGGCCTTGCTGGAACGGGTGCGGGCGGCGACGGCGTCCATGGTGAGGGCGTCGTAACCGACCTCGCGCAGCAGGTCGAGCACGGCCTCGTACAGCTCGGCCGCACGCTCGGGCGTGAGTCGGCTGCGCCGCGCGGTGGCGGCATCGGTCATCGGTCTCACCCTCCCGCTGGTCAACAACACGGTCCCGTACGGGACTTTATACAAAAGCCAACTACGACACAGCGTAGGAGACCTCGCATGGGACGAAGGTAGCGCAGCCTCCCGCGAAACGAAACCGTTTCGTACGTGTCCTGCGTCACGAGCTCTCGCGTCAACCCGAACGGCTCACCCGGCGTCCCCCGGAAGGCCCGCCTCCGCCGTGCCCGACAGGCCCGAGTTGCCCCGCCCCCGTCGCCGGAAAAGCATGGGTAGGTGAGCTATCTGCGCCTTCCCCACATCAACGGCGATCAGCTGTGCTTCGTGGCCGAGGACGACCTCTGGCTGGCGCCCCTCGACGCGCCGGGACGCCCCTGGCGGCTCACGGCGGACCGCACCAAGGCCGGTCACCCGCGCTTCTCGCCGGACGGCAGCAAGATCGCGTTCACGAGCTGGCGCAGTCTGATGCCCGAGATCCATCTGGTCGGCACCGACGGCGGGCCCGCGCGGCAGCTGACGCACTGGGGCACCGCCGACACCCAGGTCTGCGGCTGGACACCCCCGGACCAGAGCGGCCGCAGCGACATCCTGGCCGTCGCCTCGCACGGCCAGCCGTTCTCGTACTTCAGCTGGGCCCACAAGGTCCCCACCGACGGCGACCCGGGCGGCCGGCTGCCCTGGGGCCCGGTCGGCGACATCCAGGTCGCCGACGTGGACGGCGAGCACATGACGCTGCTGCTCACCGGCACCCCGCCGCACGAGATGGCCTCCTGGAAGCGCTACCGGGGCGGCGCCATGGGCAGGCTCTGGCTCCAGGGCAAGCGGCTCCTGGAGGACATCGACGGCCAGCTGGGCTCCCCGATGTTCGTCGCCGGGCGGATCGCCTTCCTCTCCGACCACGAGGGCATCGGCAACCTCTACTCCGTCGCCATGGACGGCTCCGACCTGCGCCGTCACACCGACCACGACGCCTTCTACGCCCGCCACGCCTCCACCGACGGCGACCGGGTGGTCTACCAGTGCGCGGGCGACCTGTGGATCGTGGACGACTTCTCCCCCACCGGCACCTCGCGCAAGCTGGACGTACGGCTCAGCGGCCCGAGCCCCGGCCGCCGTCCCTACCAGGTGCCCGCCGCGCACAACGTGGACGGCCTCTCCGTGGACGAGACAGGGCGGGCCAGCGCGGTCGTGGTGCGCGGCAGCCTGTACTGGCTCACCCACCGCGACGGCCCCGCCCGCACCATCTCCGACACCCCCGGCGTCCGGGTCCGGCTGCCGGAGATGCTGGGCTCGACCGGCCAGATCGCCTACGTCACCGACGCCGAGGGCGACGACGCGATCGGCATCGCCCAGCTGCCCCGCGCGAGCGGGGACCGGGAGCCCCGGCTGCTGGCCCAGGGCAGGCTCGGGCACGTCCTGGAGATGGTCTCGGACCCGGAGGGCGAGCGGATCGCCGTCGCCTCCAACGACGGGCGGCTGCTGCTGATCGACGTGGCGGAGAACGCCGAGGGCGGCGAGGGGGCGGAAGGGGACGGGGAGGGCGCCGAGAGCGCCGAGGCCACCCCGCCCGGCACCGTCACCGAGCTGATCCACTCCGTCAACGGCCCCGTCCGCGACCTCGCCTTCTCCCCCGACGGCGCCTGGCTCACCTGGTCCCACCCGGGCATCGGCCGCTCGCTGCGGCAGATCAAGCTGGCCCGGATCAAGGACCGGATGGTCGTGGACGTCACCAACGGCCGCTTCGAGGACGAGAACCCGGTCTTCACCAGCGACGGCCGCTATCTCGCCTTCCTGTCCTGGCGCGGCTTCGACCCGGTCTACGACGTGCACACCGGCGACCTGTCCTTCCCGCTGGGCTCACGGCCTTACCTCGTCCCGCTGTCCTCCGCGACGCCCTCGCCCTTCGCGCTGAACCCCGAGGGACGCCCGGCGGCGGGCGGGCTCGACCCGCTGGAGAGCGGGAACGGCGAGGGCGGCACGGTCATGGTGGAGCTGGAGGGGCTGGAGAACCGGGTCACGCCGTTCCCGGTGATCGCCTCCAAGTACTCGGCGCTGCGCCCGGTCGCGGGCGGTGGTCTGGTCTGGCTGCGCTGGCCGATCTCCGGCGCGCTGGGCGAGACCTTCGTGAACCCCGCCGACATCTCGGGCCGCCCGACCCTTGAGCACTTCAACCTCAGCAAAGCCAAGAAGTCCGAACTCGTGGGCCATCTCGACTGGTTCGAGGTGAGCGGCGACGGCACCCGGCTCGTGGTGGTGGACGAGGGCGAGCTGCGCGCGGTGCCCGCGACCGAGCCCGGGGACAGCGACAGCACCGTCTGGATGGACCTGCGCCGCATCCTGCACGAGGTGGACCCCGGCGCCGAGTGGCGGGGTGCGTACGGCGAGGCGGGGCGCCTGATCCGGGACTACTTCTGGGCGCCCAACATGTGCGGCGTCGACTGGGACGCGGTCCTGGAGCAGTACCGCCCGCTGGTCGAACGGGTCACCTCCCCCGACGAGTTCGCCGACCTGCTCCGCGAGGTGCTCGGCGAACTCGGCACCTCGCACGCCTATGTCACCCCGGCCCGGCGCAGCGAGGGCCCGCCGCACTACCAGCGCAGACAGGGGCTGCTCGGCGCCAACTTCGTGCGCCGGGACGGCTCCTGGGTGGTCCGGCGCATCCTGCACGGCGACTCCTCCGACTCCCGGGCGCGCTCCCCGCTGGCCGGCACCGGCATCCGCGAGGGCGCGGTGCTGACCCACGTCAACGGCCGCCCGGTCGACCCGATGACAGGGCCGTACCCGCTGCTGGCGGGCTCGGGCGGCACCACCGTGGACCTGACCTTCACCCCGCCGCAGGGCGAGCCGGGACCGCCGCGCCGGGTCGCGGTCGTGCCGCTGATCGACGAGCGCCCGCTGCGCTACCAGGACTGGGTGGCGGGGCGCCGCCAGGTGGTACGGGAGCTGAGCGGCGGCAAGTGCGGCTATCTGCACATCCCCGACATGGGCGGCTCCGGCTGGGCCCAGTTCAACCGGGACCTGCGCCTGGAGGTCTCGCGGCCCGCGCTGATCGTGGACGTGCGGGGCAACGCGGGCGGCCACATCAGCGAGCTGGTCATCGAGAAGCTGACCCGGACCATCCTCGGCTGGGACCTCACCCGGGACGCGCAGCCGGTGTCGTACACCTCCAACGCGCCCCGGGGCCCGGTCGTGGCGCTCGCCGACGAGGCGACCTCCTCCGACGGCGACATGATCACCGCCGCGTTCAAGCTGCTCGGGCTCGGACCAGTGGTCGGACAGCGCACCTGGGGCGGAGTCGTCGGCATGACCGGACGGCACCGGCTCGGGGACGGCACGGTGATCACGGTGCCGATGAACGCGGCCTGGTTCGACGAGTACGGCTGGTCCGTGGAGAACCGGGGTGTCACGCCCGACCTGGAGGCGCTGCGCACCCCGCTGGACTGGGCCGAGGGCCGCTACGCCCAGCTGGACGACGCGGTGCGGCTCGCGCTCGACATGCTGGAGACGACCCCGGCCTCCGTGCCGCCCGACTACAGCGACGTACCGGACCGCTCGCGGCCCAAGCTGCCGCCGCGCGAGGAGAGTTGAGAAGGGTGCGAGAAGGGGGCCCCGGACGAAGGGCCGCGAAGAGGAGGCGGGAGGAGAAGGCGAGGGAGGAACACACACTCCCCGCCACTTACAAGCTATAGCGCAAGGGGGGCCTTGCGGCAAGGCCCCCCTCATGCCGCACAATCGCTGGCCGAGCCCAGAACCTGCGGAAATGAGTGATCCACGCCATGTGTGCGCTGCTGTCCGTGCGCGATCCCGCGCCCGAGTCCCGCGCGTTCGACCTGCCCGACCGGCTCGCCGCCAAGGCCGACCCGGCACTGATCGCCGACGACGAGCGGCACTTCGCGGCCATCGCCGAGAGCCTGGAGCAGAACGTCGCCGAACTGTCCGCGAGCATCGACGCGCTGCGCCGGGCGCCCGGCGGGGTCGGCCGGGAGGTGCTGGAGCGCGACCTGGAGATCCACCGGCTGACCGCCCGGCTGCGCGCCCTGCGCCGCTTCGGCCTCGACCTGTGTCTCGGCCGCATCGTCCACGCCGACGACCCCGAGCCGGTCTACATCGGACGCCTCGGCCTCACCGACAGCGACGGCCGCCGTCTGCTGATCGACTGGCGCTCCCCCGCCGCCGAACCGTTCTTCGCCGCGACCCACGCCCAGCCGATGGGCCTGACGAGCCGCCGCCGCTACCGCTGGACGCGCGGCCGGATCAGCGACTACTGGGACGAGGTGTTCACCACCGAGGGCCTGGAGCACCACGCGGCCCTGGACGACCAGTCCGCGTTCATCGCCACCCTGGGCACCAACCGCTCCGAGCGGATGCGGGACGTGCTGGCCACCATCCAGGCCGACCAGGACGCCATCATCCGCGCCTCCTCGCGCGGCGCCCTCGTGGTGGACGGCGGACCCGGCACCGGCAAGACCGTCGTCGCCCTGCACCGCTCCGCCTATCTGCTCCACTCCGACCCGCGCCTCGGACACCGCAGGGGCGGCGTGCTGTTCGTCGGCCCGCACCAGCCCTACCTGAACTACGTCGCGGACGTGCTGCCGAGCCTGGGCGAGGATGGCGTGCGCACCTGCACCGTGCGGGACCTGGTCGCCGAGGGCGCCACCGCGGGCGTGGAGGCCGACCCGGAGGTGGCGCGGCTGAAGTCCTCGGCTCAACTGGTGAAGGCGATCGAGAAGGCGGTGCGTTTCTACGAGACCCCGCCCACCGAGGAGCTCACCGTCTCCACCCCCTGGGGCGAGCTGCGCCTGACCGCCGCCGACTGGGCCGAGGCGTTCGAGGCCGCGGAGGCGGGCGTCCCGCACAACGAGGCCCGGGAGCTGATCTGGGAGGCCCTGATCACGATCCTCCTGGACAAGCTCGGCAAGGAGGTCCCGCTGAGGCTGTTCCGCCGGGCGCTGGCCGCCGACGCCGAGCTGACCGGCACCTTGCGCCAGGCGTGGCCCCTGCTGGAGGCGGCCGACGTGGTCGGTGACCTGTGGACGGTCCCCGCCTATCTGCGGATGTGCGCCCCCTGGCTCACCCCCGACGAGGTACGCCTGCTGCGCCGCGCGGACCCGCAGGCGTGGACGGTGTCCGACCTGCCCCTGCTCGACGCGGCCCGGCAGCGGCTCGGCGACCCGGAGACCGCCCGGAAGAAGCGCCACAAGGCCGCCACGGTGGCCGCCGAGCGCGAGCGCATGGACGCCGTCATCGACAGCGTGATCGCCGCCGACCCCGACGGCGAGGGCGCGGTGACCATGCTGCACGGACAGGACCTCAGGGACAGCCTGGTCGACGAGGACGCGCTGCCCGCCCTCGACACCGACGAGCTGGCCGGTCCGTTCGCGCACATCGTCGTGGACGAGGCCCAGGAACTGACCGACGCCGAGTGGCAGATGCTGCTGCTGCGCTGCCCGTCCCGCAGCTTCACCATCGTCGGCGACCGCGCCCAGGCCCGGCACGGCTTCACCGAGTCGTGGAAGGAGCGGCTCGCGCGGGTCGGCCTCGACCGCGCTGAGGTGGCCACGCTGAGCATCAACTACCGCACACCGGAAGAGGTGATGGCGGAGGCGGAGCCGGTGATCCGCGCCGCGCTGCCGGACGCCAACGTGCCGACGTCCGTGCGGTCCAACGGGATTCCGGTCACCTACGGCGCGGTGTCCGACCTGGAGAAGGTCCTGGACGACTGGCTGGCCGAACACGCCGAAGGGACCGCCTGTGTCATCGGCGATCCCGCGTTCACGGAGCGGCCCCGAGTCCGGTCGCTGACACCGGAGTTGGCGAAGGGGCTCGAATTCGACCTGGTCGTGCTGGTGGAGCCGGAGGCGTTCGGCACGGGCATCGAGGGCGCGGTGGACCGCTATGTGGCGATGACCCGGGCGACCCAGCGGCTCGTCGTCCTCACTGGCGCCTAGGGGGTGCCGGGGCGGGGTGCCCGGTGGCCTACCGGGCACCCCGCCTTCACGGCTGACGCCGGACGCTACGCTCAGGCGCTGTGGTCCGGGTCGAAGCGGTCCGCGCGGTGGTCGCGGTTCGCCTCGTGGGCACCGGCCTGGCGGGCGTCGCGCTCCGGACGGCCGTCACGCTGCTGCTGGCCACGCTGACCGGCACCGGCCTTGTCACGGCCCTGGGCCGCCTTGTCACGGGTCTGCCCCGCCTTCTCGCGGGCCTGGCCCATCTTCTCCTTGGCCTGGTCCTGCGCCTGGCGGGACTTCTCCTGGATCTGGTCCTTCATACCCATGTGGGTTCACATCCCTGGTGGGGTGGGGGAAATCGGCCCTTGCTGGGCCTCGACCAGATTCACACGCCCGAACACGGAACGCATGTCGATCAGTTACGTTCCGTAGCCCTCTCCGCCTCGTCCGCCGCGCCGCCCGCGCCCACCAGCCCCGAGCGCATCCCCTGGAGCCGGGAGGCGTACCTGCGCATCTCGCGCTGCCCGACCGTGCCGATCAGTGCCGGGAGGTAACCGCGCACCCCCTGCATCCCGCGCAGCCACCACTGCCCGTACACATGCGCCGAGCGCCGCTCGATGCCGTCCGCGATACGGTCCACGGCCGGGCCCAGCGGGTACGTCTTGTTCGCCGGCCAGGGCAGCCGCTGCCTCAACTCCCGCATCACGTCGTCCTGATCGGCGCCGCGCACCATGTCGGTGTCGGTCCAGGACAGGTACGCGACGCCCACCCGCACGCCCTGGTAACCGACTTCGGCGCGCAGGCTGTGCGCGTACGCCTCCACGCCCGCCTTGGAGGCGCAGTACGCCGTCATCATCGGCGCCGGGGTCATCGCGGCGAGCGAGGCGACCTGGAGGAGGTAGCCGCGGCTCTCGGTCAGCACCGGCAGGAAGGCGCGGGCGGTGACGGCCGAGCCGATCAGGTTCACCTCGATCACCCGGCGCCAGGCCACCGGGTCGGAGTCGGCGAATGGACCCCCGTTCGCCACACCGGCGTTGGCGACCACGATGTCCACCTTGCCGAAGCGCTCCTTGACCTCCCGGGCCACCCGGCTCATCGCCTCGTGGTCGGTGACGTCGGCGTACCAGTAGCCGCCCTCGCCGTGCAGCCGCTCGGAGGCGGCCTTCAGCGCCTCCTCCTCCAGGCCGACCAGCGCCACCGTCGCCCCGCGCGCGGAGAGCTTGCGCGCCAGCAGCTCGCCGACGCCGCGCGCCGCCCCGGTGACGACCGCGACCTGTCCTTCGAGACCCACCCTGCTCATGCGCCCTCCTCCAGCGATGCGGGGGCGTTCCCCGCGACGTACGTGGTGACGAGTTCCCGTATCCGCCCGGTCACAGCCTCCGGCGCCTCCACCGGGGTCATGTGGCCCACGCCGGTCAGCTCGGTCAGGCCGACGCAGCGCGGCAGCGCGGCGACCAGCGCGTGGGCGTGCGCCGAGGGGGTGAGCCGGTCGGCGGTGCCGTGCAGCACCTCGGTGGGCACGGTCAACCGCCGTACGCCGTGGTCGAGATCGAGCCCGGCCAGCACCGTGCCCCAGGCGTGCCGGGCGGCGCGCGGGCAGGCGTGCACGATACGGGCGCAGGCGTCCACCATGTGCGGGGCCGAACCGGCGCCCATGGTCGCGTACTTGAGGACCGCCTTCGCCACCGGCGTGACCGGGCCGAGCGGGGCGCGCGAGCCGAGGATGTGCCCGCTCAGCCGGGTACGCAGCCGCCCGGCGGGCAGCGGCACCACCTTGGCCCAGGCCGTGAGCTGCGAACTGCCGGTGCTGCACAGCAGGACGGCGGCCGCGTGCTCGCGGAAGCGGGGACGGTCGGCGGCGGCCATGACGGTCATGCCGCCCATGGAGTGCCCGGCGATCAGCGCCTGTTCGCCGGGCGCGAGGGTGTGCGCGAGGACGGCTTCGAGGTCGTCGGCGAGCGCGGCCGTGGAGCAGGCCGGGCTGAGCGGGCTGCGGCCGTGGCCGCGCTGGTCGTAGGCGATCACCCGGTGGTCGCGCGCCAGGTCCCGTGTCTGCGCGGCCCAGAAGGCGGTGGAGCAGGTCCAGCCGTGGGCGAGGACGACGGGCGGGGCGCCGTCGGGGCCGTGCACCTCGACGTGCAGCCGGGCACCGTCGGCGGAGATGGCATCGACGATGCGGGCGGGGACCGGCGGGGCGTAGGGACCGGTGGCGACCGGCTCGGGGCGGCTCACGCGCCGGCCTCGGTGCGGGCGGCCTTCTTCGCGGCGGACGCCTTGGCGGCGGGCTTCCCGGCGACGGACTTCGCGGCCTCGGGAGCCTCAGACGCCTCAGACGCTTCAGGTGTCGCCTTCCCCGCGCGGATCACCTCGTACTCCCCGAGGTCCACCCGCCGGACCGCGCGGCGGAACTCGGCGGTCGTGCCCGGCCAGAGGGTGGTGTTGCGGCCGCTGGCGTCGAGGTACCAGCTCGTGCAGCCGCCGTTGTTCCAGACCGTGCGCCGCATCCGCTCCTGCACCCGGTCGTTCCAGGCGTCGACGGCGGCCGGACGGGCGTCGAGCGCGACCCGGCCGCCGAGCACGTCCAGCTGGCGCAGATAGTCGGCGAGGTAGTTCAGCTGGGACTCGATCATGAGGATCATGGAGGAGTTCCCGAGGCCGGTGTTGGGCCCGATGACGCTCAGCCAGTTCGGGAACCCGGCGGCGGCGCCACCACGCAGCGCCTGCATCCCGCCCTTCCAGGCGTCCGCGAGCGTGATGCCCCCGATGCCGACCACGCGCTCGGCGATGGGCATGTCCGTGACGTGGAAGCCCGTACCGAAGATGATCGCGTCGACCTCGGTCTCCGTGCCGTCGGCGGCGACCACGGTCGAGCCGCGGACCTCGCTGAGCCCGCTGGCGACCACGTCCACGTTGGGGCGGGCGAGCGCCGGATAGTAGGCGTTGGACAGCAGGATGCGCTTGCAGCCGATGCGGTAGTCCGGGGTGAGCTTGGCGCGCAGGGCCGGATCCTTGATCGCGCGGGCCATGTTGCGCCTGGCCAGCCGCTCGACCAGACCGAGTTCCTCGGGGTGCTTGGTGAAGGCCTGCACCTGGAGTTCCCGGATGCCCCACAGCAGCCCGCGCCGCAGCCGGGTGGTGAAGGGCAGCGCCCGGTGCAGCCGCCGCTCGGCGCCGCTGATGGCGCGGTCCACGCGGGGCATCACCCAGGGCGCGGTGCGCTGGAAGAGGGTGAGGCGGCCGACCTTGGGCTGGATCTCGGGGATGATCTGGGCGGCGGAGGCGCCGGTGCCGACCATGGCGACGCGCTTGCCGCGCAGGTCGTAGTCGTGGTCCCAGCGGGCGGAGTGGAACACCTTGCCGGGGAAGGAGTCCAGGCCCGGGATCGCGGGGATCTTCGGGTCGGACAGCGGCCCGGTGGCGGAGACCACCATGTCGGCGGAGTACGACCCGTTCGTCGTCTCGATGTTCCAGCGCAGCCGCTCCGCGTCCCAGGTCATCAGCTTGACCTCGGAGCCGAAGCGCAGATGCGGACGTAGCCCGAAGGTGTCCGCGACGTGCTCCAGGTAGGCGCGGATGTGCTCCTGCCCGGAGAAGGCGCGCGGCCAGTCGGGGTTGGGGGCGAAGGAGAAGGAGTACAGGTGCGACGGCACGTCGCAGGCGCAGCCGGGGTAACTGTTGTCCCGCCAGGTGCCGCCCACCCCGCTCGCCCGCTCCAGGACGACGAAGTCGGTGATCCCCTCGCGGCGCAGCCGCACGGCCGCTCCAAGCCCGCCGAAACCGGACCCGATCACCGCCACCCGTACATGCTCGTGCTGGGCCATCCCGAAGCCTCCACGCATCAGCTGGACTCTGCCAGTGAACACTGGCGCAATGGGACTGTAGAGCAGCTCCGTACCGAGCGGTAGGGGGCGCGAAAGGAAAGTTACCGGCGGTACGCCATAGGCTGCGGGCGTGACGGAAGAGGGCGGACCCAGCACGGAGCAGACCGGCGGCGTACGGGAGTACCGCATGGAGGAGCTGGCCCGGCTGGCCGGCATCACCGTGCGCACCCTGCGCTTCTACCGCGAACGCAAGCTGATCCCACCGCCCCGCCGCGAGGGCCGTATCGCCTGGTACGACGACCACCACCTGGCCCGGCTGCGCACGATCTCGGCCCTGCTGGAGCGCGGCCACACACTGAACGGCATAGCGGAGCTGGCCGAGGCGCTGGAGAACGGCCGTGACGTCGCCGACCTGCTCGGGGTCGGCCCGCCCAGCGAGGAGGAGCCGGTACGGCTCACCCCGGAGGAGCTGGCGGCCCGCTTCGCGGGGCAGGACACCCCGGAGAACCTGGCCGCCGCCCTGGAGCTGGGCTACGTCGGCACCGACGGCGACGAGATCGTGCACATCAGCGGCCGCCTGCTGGACGTCTCCTCCGCCCTGGTCCGCGAGGGCATCCCGCTCGCCGAGGTCCTGGCGGCGGGCGCCCGGGTCCGCGAACACGTCGACGCCCTGGCCGACCTCTTCGCCTCCATGGTCCTCCGCCACGGCCCCGAGGAGGACCTGCACCGGCTGCGCCCGCTGGCGCGGAGCGTGGTGGAGGCGGAGCTGTCGCTGGCGCTGGACCGGCGGCTGCGGAAGCGGGAGTGAGGCCCGGAAAGCGGGAGTGAGGCCCGAAAGCGGGCGTCAGCGCTCGTAGACGACCGTCACCGGCGCGTGGTCCGACCAGCGCTCGGCGTGGGTGGCCGCGCGCTCCACGGAGCCCTTCACTGCCTTGGCGGCGAGCCCGGCGGTGGCCAGGTGGTAGTCGATGCGCCAGCCGGAGTCGTTGTCGAAGGCGCGGCCGCGGTAGGACCACCAGCTGTAGGGGCCGTCCACGCCGGGGTGCAGGGCGCGCATGACATCGACGTAGCCGCCGTCCCCGGGGGTGAGCACCCGGCTCAGCCACTCCCGCTCCTCGGGCAGGAAGCCGGAGTTCTTGGTGTTGGCGCGCCAGTTCTTGAGGTCGGCCTGCTGGTGGGCGATGTTCCAGTCGCCGCAGACCAGGACCTCGCGGCCGTCGGCGGCGGACCGCTCGCGCAGCTCCTTGAGGTGGGCCAGGAACTCACCCATGAAGCGGACCTTCTCGTCCTGCCGCTCGGTGCCGACCTCGCCGGAGGGCAGATAGAGGGAGGCGACGGTGACGCCGGGCAGCTCGGCCTCGACATAGCGCCCGGAGCCGTCGAACTCGGCGGAGCCGAAGCCGACCCGGACCCGGTCGGGCTCACGGCGGGTATACAGCGAGACACCGGCGCGGCCCTTGGCTGCGGCCGGGGCGTGCACGACGTGCCAGCCCTCGGGCTCCCGCACGTCCTCGGGCAGCTGGTGCGGCTCGGCGCGCACCTCCTGGAGGCAGACCACGTCGGCCGGGGTCTGCGCCAGCCACTCCACGAAGCCCTTCTTGGCGGCGGCGCGGAGCCCGTTCACGTTCACGGAGGTAACAGTCAGCACCATGGCACGATACCGGCACACCCCGGAAAACCCGGCGCTCCACAGCCCGCATGGAAGTACGGTCACCAGCATGAACATACGCCGCGTCCGCTTCGACCACCCCGACGCCGTGAAGCTCAACGACGAGGTCCAGGCCGAGTACCACGTGCGCTACGGCGACGGCGGCGACGCCACCGTGCTGGACGTCACCGACTTCGACCCGCCCCGGGGCGTCTACCTGATCGCCTACGACGAGCGCGACCGCCCGGTCGCCACCGGCGGCTGGCGCGCCCAGGACACCAACGGCGAGGGCAACGAGGACGGCGACGCCGAGCTGAAGCGCATGTTCGTCGTCGAGGAGATGCGCGGCCGGGGCGTGGCCCGCCTGATGCTCGCGGCCCTGGAGGACGACGCCCGCGCCGCAGGCCGCCTCCGCATGGTCCTGGAGACCGGCACCCGCCAGCCGGAGGCCATCGGTCTGTACACCTCCAGCGGCTACACCCCGTGCGCCAAGTTCGGCTTCTACCGGGAGTACGAGAGCAGCCGCTGCTTCGCCAAGGGGCTGTGAACGGGCGGCGGTCTCAGGGGTTCCAGTAGGTCTCAGGGGTTCCAGTAGACCGTCGTGAACACCCGCTCGAAGCGCCGGGCGACCAGATCCGCGCGCTGGATCGCCCAGTGCACGGTGGCGCCCTCCCGCCCCTCGATCCCGGGGCTCCAGTCGGCGAGCAGCACCCAGTCGGAGACGTCGCCGGACACCGGGCCGTCCCACCTGCCCGCCTCCGCCTCCTGCCGCGCGCAGGAGACGGCACCGGCGAGCGGATCGGTGTAGACGGCCTCCTCCGAGGCGTACCCGCCGAGCTGGAGCGGCCCCCGATGGACGATCTCCCCCTCGACGTCGTCCCAGACCTCCACCAGCTCCTCGGCGCGCGGATGTCCGGGCAGCGGCTCGCTCCAGGGCGCCTCGGGGAGGTCGACCGCGCGGTGGTACGGCAGCGACACATCGGCCGTCACCCGCATCGGCCCCTGCGGAAACCTCCCGAACAGCTCGCGGTACTCCTCGACATCGGCCAGCGCCCAGCCGTACCGGTCCCGCTCCTCCACGGCCGTCCCCGCCGGGACGTACACCACGCTCCCCATGTTCGCGCAGTCCCCGTCGTCCTCGGGCACGGCGAACAGCAGCAGTTGGCCGTCGGGCGGCAGCGGAAGATCGGTCACCCCGTCGGGCAGCGCCGCGAGATCGATGCTCCCGACGAAGGGATGCACGGGGTCCGCGACCCCGCCCGGCAGCGACAGCGGCCCCCCGAACCGCCCCACCACCTCCCCGTCCCCGCCCTGCCCCAACGTCGCACAGGGCCGCGCGAGCCCGAGCCACCGCTCCACGTCCTCGCCGGGTATCCCCCGGGCGATCGCCTTGCCACGAAAGGGACTTAACCGGTCCCGCAGTTCAGGAGTCATGGGGGAACCGTAGGGGGAGGGTCTGACAGCGGGCCCGGGGTCGAGAGGCGCTCGCTTCACAACTTCCCGCCAGGGACGCCGTGTTCACGGCCGCACGCGGTGAGCGCGAGGACTCCCCGGCCCGCGATGCGGGTGTGCGGTCCCAGCGCCGCGGGGTCGACCGAGAGCCGCGCCCAGGACGGGGCTGACGAAGGCCCGGGAGCAGCGGGCGTGCGGCCTGCGGTCCCAGACGTGCTGGTCGCGCTTCCATGCCTCCGCGCCCGCTCGCAGCGTGACCGGCTCGGGCTCGGCGAGGCCGAACGCCTCCAGCACCGCGTCCTGGTCGCCGGTCGGCACCGCGTACCAGCTGCCGCACAGATGCATACCGTCCGGCACCTCGGCCGGGAGTGTGATCGGCGTCACGCCGGACACCTTGGGCGGGCCCACCGACAACGGCGCGGCTCCGAAGTGCCCCACAACGTGTCAGAGCCCCAGTCGGATTTCTCCGACTGGGGCTCTGAGCTGCGGTGGACCTGTGGGGATTTGAACCCCAGACCCCCTCGATGCGAACGAGGTGCGCTACCAGACTGCGCCACAGGCCCTTGCAACGAGTGAAACTCTAGCATCCCGATCCGGGTGCTCGGAAATCCGCTCCCGGACTGGTCAGGGCGGGGGTCACTCGTTGGCGGCGCGGGGGCGGCCGTCGGTCTCGTACTGGTCGAAGAGGGGGGTGCGGCCGCGCTCGCGGGAGCGGCGGGCGGAGGCGGCGCGGCGGGCGGCGTCGCGGGTGTCCTCGGCGCGGGGCTCCGGGACCTCCTCCGGCTCCGTCTCGTGCTCCGACACGACCGGTCCCGAGCGGGCGGAGCTCCAGGTGTCCGGGGCGCCGAGGTCGACGTCGGGGGTGGCGCGCGGGGCGACCGGAGCGGTGACGTAGGTGGGCAGCGGGACCGGGACCGGCTCCCAGCTGTCGCCGTGGCCGGGCGGCCGCGTGCGCTCGCGCTGCTGGTCGACCCACTCGGCGTGGTCGGTCTGCTCGACGAGGGCGCGGCGGTCGGCGGCGAGCGCGGCGGACAGGGCGGGATCGGTCTTCGGCTCTGATGCCTCCTCCGGTTCGTCGGCGACGGCGCCCGCGTCGGCCGCCAGACGGCGGCGCGACCGGGGCGCGCTCTCGCGCAGCCTGCGGGCGGCGTCCTCGGCGCGGCGGCGGTCCATCTGGTAGGCGAAGCGGCGCCGTTCCTGGGTGCGCAGATAGCCGATGTAGCCGCTGAGCAGGAGGGCGGGCACGGCGGGCACCCACAGGAAGGCGAGCCCGCCGACGGCGGCGACGATCGCGCCGCAGGTGAAGCCGAGGAAGAGCAGGACGGTGGTACGCCTGCGCCGCGCGAGCACCT
>NZ_WWIR01000083.1 GCF_009863025.1 Streptomyces sp. SID4985
AGCGGGGTGGTCTCGGCGGGCTTGAGGACGACGGCGTTGCCGGCGGCGAGCGCCGGGAAGGAGCCCCAGGCGGCGATGGGCATGGGGAAGTTCCAGGGGGCGATGACGCCGACCACGCCGAGGGGTTCGTGGAAGGTGATGTCCCAGCCGCCGGGTACGGGGATCTGCTTGCCGAGGAGCCGTTCGATGCCACCGGCCGCGTAGAGGAGGAGGTCACGGGCGTTGCCGGCCTCCCAGCGGGCGTTGCCGATCGTATGACCGGCCTCGCGGACCTCAAGGCGGGCCAGTTCCTCGGTATGGGCGTCGACGGTGTCGGCGAAGCGGCGCAGCAGCCGGGCGCGGTCGGCGGGGGCGAGGGCGGCCCAGGTCTCCTGCGCGCGGGCGGCGCGGGTGACGGCGGCGGCCACGTCGTCCGCGCTCGCGGCGGGGACGGTGGCGACAAGTTCCTCCGTGGCGGGGTTGACCACCAGGAGTTCGTGCGGGTCCGTCAAGGGGTGACCTTTCGCGGGAGCCGGTTCACGGGCGTCAAGGGGTGTGTACGCGGTTCACAGCCGTTCGAAGGATCGCCGCAGCTCCCAGTCCGTCACCGCCGCGTCGAACGCGGCCAGTTCCACCCGCGCCATGTTCAGGTAGTGCGCGACGACCTCCGCCCCGAACGCCTCCTTCGCCAGCGGGCTCGCCGCCCACAGGTCGGCGGCCTCGCGGAGGGTGGCGGGGACGTGGTCGTACTCGGCGGCGTAGGCGTTCCCCGCGCACGGCTCGGGCAGTTCGAGCCCCTGCTCGATGCCGTAGAGCCCGGCCGCGACCAGCCCCGCCACCGCGAGGTACGGATTCACGTCCCCGCCCGGCAGCCGGTTCTCGAAGCGGAGCGACCGCCCGTGGCCGACGACCCGCAGCGCGCAGGTCCGGTTGTCGTGGCCCCACGCGACGGCGGTGGGCGCGAAGGAGCCCGGCTGGAACCGCTTGTACGAGTTGATGTTGGGGGCGTACAGGAGCGCGAAGTCCCGCAGCGCGGCGAGCTGCCCCGCGAGGAAGTGCCGCATCACGTCGGACATCCCGTCGGGCCCGGCCATCGCGTTGCCGCCGGAGGCGTCGGCCAGCGAGAGGTGGATGTGGCAGGAGTTGCCCTCGCGTTCGTTGAACTTCGCCATGAACGTCAGGGACACCCCCTCCTGCGCGGCGATCTCCTTCGCGCCGGTCTTGTACAGCGCGTGCTGGTCGCAGGTGACCAGGGCCTCGTCGTAGCGGAAGGCGATCTCGTGCTGGCCGGGGTTGCACTCGCCCTTGGCGGACTCGACGGTGAGCCCGGCGCCCGCCATGTCGTTGCGCAGGCGGCGCAGCAGGGGTTCGACGCGGCCGGTGCCGAGGATGGAGTAGTCGACGTTGTACTGGTTGACCGGGGTGAGGCCCTGGTAGTTGGCGTCCCAGGCCTGCTCGTAGCTGTCCTTGAAGACGATGAACTCCAGCTCGGTGCCGACCTGGGCGGTGTAGCCGAGCGCGGCGAGCCGGTCGAGCTGGCGGCGCAGGATCTGGCGCGGCGCGGCGGTGACCGGGGAGCCGTCCTCCCAGGCGAGGTCGGCCAGGAGCAGCGCGGTGCCCGGATGCCAGGGCAGGCGGCGCAGGGTGGCCGGGTCGGGGCGCATGGCGAAGTCGCCGTAGCCCCGGTCCCAGGAGGACATGGCGTAGCCGTCGACGGTGTTCATCTCGGTGTCGACGGCGAGGAGGTAGTTGCAGCCCTCGGTGCCGTGGCCGAGGACCTCGTCGAGGAAGAAGCGCGCGGCGAACCGCTTGCCCTGGAGCCGCCCTTGCATGTCGGGAAAGGCGAGGACGACGGTGTCGATCTCGCCGCCGGCGACGAGCGCCCGCAGTTCCTCGACGGTCAGCGGGGGTGTGCGGTCTGCCACCTGGAAAGCCTCCTTAGGCTCCTTCGCGCGGTGTGGCCGGTCCGGTGGCCATAAGGTATTGCCGGAAACCATTGCTTGGGAAGGGGGCGCGGCCGGATGCCGCGGGACATCGACATACGGGCAACCCACGTACGGGAAACGGGCGTACGGGAGACCGGCGCACGGGAGGCCGCCGCGCGCGAGCCCGGCGACCGCCTGGACGCCGTGCTGCGTCCCGTGCGCGCGGGCAACGGCTTCGAGGAGGCGCTGGAGCAGATCCTCCAGGTGGTCCGCCTCGGACTGGTGCCCGGCGGTGAACGGCTGCCCGCAGAGCGGGAGTTGGCGGAACGCCTCGGGATCAGCCGGGTGACCCTGCGCGAGGTCCTGAAGGTGCTGCACGACCAGGGCCTGGTCGAGTCGCGGCGCGGGCGGTACGGCGGCACGTTCGTACGGCCCCGCGCGGACGCGGGCGGCGAGGACGAGCTGCGGCGCCGCATCGCCGAGGTCGACATCGAGGACGTGCTCCGCTTCCGCGAGGTGCTGGAGACCGGCGCGGCCGGGCTGTGCGCGGCGCACGGGCTGACACCGGAGGACGCGACCCGGCTGCGGCAAGCCCTGGAACGCACCCGCGACGCGCCACTCGCGGAGTACCGCCGCCTGGACACCCTGCTGCACCTCACCCTGGCCGAGCTGTGCGGCTCGCCCTCCCTGGCGGCGCAGTACGCGGCGGTACGGGCGGACGTCAACGAACTCCTGGACTGCATCCCCCTGTTGGTGCGCAACCTGGAGCACTCCCAGCGCCAGCACACCGCGCTCGTGGAGGCGGTGCTCAACGGGGACGCGGAGGCGGCGCGGGAGATCGCGCTCGAGCACTGCGCGGGCACGGCGGCGCTGCTGCGCGGGTTCCTGGCGTGAGCCGCGTTCTGCAAAGGTGGGCAGCGATACCTTTGCACGACGGGAGTGCAGCGTGACCGTAGGACCGGAGGGCAGCGTGACCGAACACCCGCCGCTGATCGGCGTGAGCACCTATCTGGAGGACGCCACCCGCTGGGGTGTGTGGGAGCTGCCCGCGGCCCTGCTCCCCGCCGCCTACCCGCGCCTCGTCCAGCGCGCCGGAGGCATCGCGGCCATGCTCCCGCCGGACGCCCCCGAGCGCGCCGCCGCCACCGTGGCCCGCCTCGACGGCCTGGTGATCGCGGGCGGCCCCGACGTGGACCCGGCCCGCTACGGCGCGGAGCGCTCCCCCCGCACGGGCCCGCCCGCCCCCGAGCGGGACGCCTGGGAGCTGGCCCTGATCGAGGCCGCGCTGGCGGCCCGGGTACCGCTCCTCGGTATCTGCCGGGGGTTGCAGCTGCTGAACGTCGCCCTCGGCGGCACCCTCGTGCAGCACCTGGACGGCCATGTGGAGGCGGTCGGCGTCCTGGGCACGCATCCGGTGACCCCGGTGCCGGGCACGCTCTACGCCAAGATCGCCCCGGAGGAGTCGGCGCGGGTGCCGACGTACCACCACCAGTGCGTGGACCGTCTGGGCCGGGGTCTGGTCCCCTCCGCCCACACGGCCGACGGCACGGTGGAGGCGGTCGAACTGCCTTCGGCCGAGGGGTGGGTGCTCGGTGTGCAGTGGCACCCCGAGATGGGCGAGGACGTACGGGTCATGCGGGCGCTGGTGGACGTGGCCGCCTCCTGAGCTGAGCCAACTCCCTGTCCGGGCAAGCCGGTTCCGGCTCAGCTCCGGGTCAGCGCGAGGAGTTCACGCGCCGGACCCGTGGGCCGGTGCCCGGTCGGCCACACCGCCCGCAGCTCACGCCGCAGCGCCAGGCCCGCCACCGGAATGCCCACCAGACGCCGGGTCGCCAGCTCCTCCCCCACGGCCAGTTCGCTGAGCACCGAGGGCCCGGCCCCGCCCACGGCCGCCGCCTTCACCGCCGTGGTGGAGGACAGCTCGATCAGCGGGCGGGCGAGACCGCCGAGGGCCGCGTCCAGGACCTGCCGGGTGCCGGAGCCGCGCTCGCGCAGGATGAGCGGGGTGGCGGCGAGTTCCTCGGGGGCGAGCGGGCGGCTCCGGCGGGCCCACGGATGGGTGGGCGCGGTGACGACGACCAGGCGGTCCCGGGCGACGACCGCCGAGTCCAGGGCCGTCGGCACGGTCAGCCCCTCCACGAAGCCGAGGTCGGCCTCGCCCGCGAGGAGCAGTT
Organism: Streptomyces sp. SID4985; assembly: GCF_009863025.1. Taxonomy (GTDB): domain Bacteria; phylum Actinomycetota; class Actinomycetes; order Streptomycetales; family Streptomycetaceae; genus Streptomyces. Next base: position 4,079 of record NZ_WWIR01000083.1, read on the forward strand.
CGGCGACCCGCGCCGAGTTGCCCGCGAGCAGCGAGACCGCCGTACCGGGCCGCCCGGCGTGCAGGGCGAGCAGCCAGCCGGGCAGCAGGTACTCCGCGATGGTCATGCTGGCCGCCACCCGCAGCCGCGAGTCCCGCCGGTCGCGCAGCGCCCGCGCCCCCGCGTCGAACGCCTCGGCCGCCTCCACCACCCGCCGCGCCCAGTCAGTGACCAGCGCGCCCGCGTCGGTCAGGCGCGAGCCGCGCGGGGAACGGTCCACCAGGGCCACGCCGAGCTGCCGTTCCATGGACCGCAGCCGACTGCTCGCGGCGGGCTGGGTGATGCCCAGCTCCCGGGCCGCCGCGCCCAGACTGCCGAGCCGCGCCACGGCGAGCAGCAGCTCCAGCGCGCCCAGGTCGGGCACCCGGTGCGCCAGCGGACCCTCACTCTCACTCATAAACCCAGCTTATGCCCTGATAGAGACAGGGCCCCTGGTCAGGGCTTTTACGTACGGGAAACTGGTGTCATGGTCACACCTGTCCCCTGTCCGCCCGCCGCACGGGCCGTCCGCGTCCGGTATCTCGGCCCCAACTGGTACGCCGCCGTCATGGGCACGGCCGCCGTCGCCGGGACGGGCACCGCCCTGCCCGCGCACGCGCGGCCACCACACGCCCTGCTCGCCGCCGTCTGGGTCCTGTCCCTCCTGCTCCTGGCCGCGCTCCTCGCCGCCCGCGCCCTGCACTGGACCCACCACCGCGACCAGGCCCGCGCCCACCTCCTCGACCCGGCGACGGCGCCGTTCTACGGCTGTCTGTCGATGGCCCTGCTGGCCGTCGGCGGCGCAGCTCTGACTGCCGGGCGGGATCTGCTCGGCACCGGTACGGCGGTCGCGCTGGACGCCGTGCTGTTCACGGCGGGTACGGCGGTGGGGCTCGCGGCGGCGGTCGCGGTGCCGTATCTGATGGTCGTACGGCACCGGATCGACCCCGGGCAGGTGACCCCGGTCTGGATTCTGCCGCTGGTCGCCCCGATGGTGTCGGCCGCGCTGGGCCCGGCGCTCGTGCCGCATCTGCCGCCGGGGCAGCCCCGCGAAACCCTGCTGCTCGGCTGCTTCGCGCTGTTCGGGCTCAGCCTGCTGGCCACGCTGCTGATGCTGCCGCTGATCCTCGGGCGGCTGCTCCTCGTGGGCCCGCTGCCGCTCGCGCTCACCCCGGCCCTGTTCCTGGTGCTCGGCCCGCTCGGGCAGTCCACCACCGCGACCGGCGCCGTCGCGGACCTGGCGCCCGGGGTCGTACCGGAGCCGTACGCGCACGGGCTCGCGGTGTTCGCGGTGCTCTACGGCGTGCCGGTGATGGGGTTCGCGCTGCTGTGGCTGGCGTTCGCCGCCGCGCAGGTGGTGCGGGCGCGGCGGCGCGGGATGGGGTTCTCGCTGACGTGGTGGGCGTTCACCTTCCCGGTGGGCACCTGTGTCACGGGCGCGGCCTCCCTCGCCCGGCACACGGGCCTGACGGCGTACGCGGTGCTCGCGGTCGCGCTGTACGTCCTGCTGCTGGCCGCCTGGGCCGCCGCCGCGTCCGGCACCGTACGCGGTCTGCTCAGCGGACGGCTGCCCGCAGCGCCTCCGCCAGCACGCCCGGAGCCTCGGCCAGCGAGGGTCCGTACCAGGTCAGATGCCGTCCGCTGACCAGGGCGCAGGGCAGTCCGGGGAAGGACTCGGGGCCGTCGTCGGGGGTGAAGCGGTAGGGCTCGTCGGGGAGGACGACCAGGTCGGGGGCGGTCGCGCACAGCTCGGGCAGGGGGACGCGGGGGTAGCGCTCGGGGTGACCGGCGTAGGCGTTGCGGATGCCGAGGCGGGCCAGGACGTCGCCCGCGAAGGTGTCGCGGCCGAGGACCATCCAGGGGCGGCGCCAGATCGGCACGACGGCGGTGGCGGGCGTCTCCGGCACGGGGAGCGCGGACCAGGCGGCCTCGGCCTCGTCGAGCCAGCGGGGGCGGGTCCGGGCGCCGCAGGCGGTGAGCACCCGGTCCAGCTCAGGGAATGCCTGCGGGAGGGTGCGCACCTCGGTGACCAGCACCTCCAGGCCCGCCGCGCGCAGGGCGGCGAGGTCGGGGGCGCGGTTCTCCTCCTCGTTGGCGATCACCAGGTCGGGGGCGAGGGCGGTGATCCGCGCGAGGTCGGGGTTCTTGGTGCCGCCGATACGGGTGACGGCCAGGCCAGCCGGGTGGGTGCACCAGTCGGTGGCCCCGACGAGGGCTCCCGGCAGGGTGGTGGCCACCGCCTCCGTGAGCGACGGGACCAGGGAGACCACCCGCGCCGGGGAGACCTCCCGCACTACCGGGACCGGTCCTTGACCGCCTCGATGTGCTCGGCGACGGCCACGACGACGACCCGGGTGTCCGGCACGGTGGCCCGCCAGCGGTGCCGCACCCCGCCGGTCAGGTACAGGGTGTCGCCCCGGCCGAGGCGGTAGGCGCGGCCCTCGGCCTCGATCTCCACCGCGCCGTCGGCGACGTACATCAGCTCGTCGTTGCGGTGCCGGAACTCGCGGCCCGCGTCGTGGTCGCCGGTGAACTCGGAGGCGTGCAGCTGATGGTGTCCGCGCACCAGGGGGCGCGTGCGCGGTTCGAAGTCGCCGTCCTCGATGTGCTCGGCGCGTACGACGTCGACGCTACAGGCGGGGTCGGCGGCGGCGAGGAGTTCCACGGCAGTGGTACGCAGGGCGTCGGCCAGCTTCTCCAGGGAGGTGCGGCTCGGGCGGGCCCGGTCGTTCTCCACCTGGCTGAGGAAGGGCACCGACAGGCCGCTGCGTTCCGACACGACCGCGAGGGTGAGTTCGAGCGCGCGGCGACGCCGCCGGACGGCCGCGCCGACCCGCACGGGCTGTCGTTCTTTGTGGTCGCCCATCGCTGCGGCTCCCTCCTTCAGGCGTCGCGCGGCTGCCCGGGTACCCATTCGGGGGCGCCCGTGTCCGGAATCGGTGTCCGCAAGGTTGTCTGCACCCTACGCATGTTCGGCAAACCGTTCCGCGCGTCTGTCGCATCGATGTCATACGGGTCACGGCCAACACCACGGTTCACGCCACCGGCTCCGGCCCCGCGCCCCTGTGGCCCGTGACCGTCGGTCGGCTGCCCGGCGTCCGGCCGATCCTTCCCTCAGCGCCCGCCAGGCACCCCTGGTGTACGTTTCAATGCCTTCGCCGCCCGCGGTGTTCCCAGGTGTACACGCCGTCCGCCCGGCACCTGGGGACGGTGCCGGGCGGACGGGTGACGTGCGGCGCGGGGGCGCCACCTCGCGCTGTGTGGTTGGCCGGATTCTTTCCGTGCGCGCTACCGGGTCGTCACTGCGGGGTCATACGCCCCGCGACCTCCGGGTGTTCCTTCACCCAGGCGGCGACGGCCTGCTCGGCCTTGCCCTGGCCCGCCTTGGTGATCCGCGCCTCCAGGCTGCCCAGCTCGTCCTCGCTCATCCTGAAGTTCTTGATCCACTGAGTGAGCCGCGGGTACTGCTCCGGGAACTTCTGGCTGGAGATGGTCCGGATGGTGTTGCCCACGCCGAACGCCTTCTTCGGGTCGGCCAGCTTGGTCAGGTCGTACTCGCTGTACGCCCAGTGCGGCGACCACAGCACCACGGCCACGGGCTCCTTCTTGGCGTAGGCCCGCTTCAGCTCGGCCAGCATCGCCGGGGTGGAGCCGTCGACGACCTCGTACTCCTTGTCCAGGCCGTAGCCGGGCAGCACCTTGGTCTTGAGCAGGTTCATCTCACCGGTGCCGGGCTCGATGCCGATGATCTTCCCGTGGAACCGGGAGGACTTGCCCTTGAGGTCGGCCAGGGACTTCACGTCCTTGACGTAGGACGGCACGGCCACTTCGAGGGAGGTCGGCTGGTACCAGGTGCCGAGGTCCTTGAGCCGGTCCTTGCTCTTGTCCCAGAAGTTCTGCTGGGCGTACGGCAGCCAGGCGTCGAAGTTGACGTCGAGGTCGCCGGAGGCGAGGCCGGTGTAGACCGGGCCGACGTCCATCTGCTTCAGGTTCAGCCTGTAGCCGCGCCGCTCCAGGACGTTCTTCCACAGGTAGGTGACGGCGACGTCCTCGTCCCAGGGGAACCAGGCGACGTTCACGGGGCGCTTGGCCTCGGCGGGCGTGGCGCCACCGGCGTTCTTCACCGGGGCGAGCTTGTCGACGACGCCGGGGTTCTTCTTGAGCCAGGCGCGGACGGCGTCCTGCTGCCTGCCCTTGCCGGCCTTGTTGATCTCGGCCTCCAGGCTGGTGAGCTGCTTCTCGCTCATCCGGAAGTCCTTCAGCCACTGGCCGACGACGGGGTTGTCGGCGGCGAAGCCCTTGCGGCTGAGGGTGTGCACGCCGTCGCCCTTGCCCCAGGCGCCCTCGGGGTCCTTGAGCTTGGTCAGGGCGTAGTCGTTGTACGCCCAGTGCGGCGACCAGAGCGTGACGACGATCGGCTGCTTCTTGGCGTACGCCCGCTTCAGCTCGGCGAGCATCGCCGGGGTGGAGCTGTCGACGACCTTGTACTCCTTGTCGAGGCCGTAGGCGCCGAGGACCTTGGACTTGAGCAGGGCCATCTCACCGGCGCTGGACTCGATGCCGGTGATCTTCCCGCCGAACTCCGACGCCCGGCCCTTGAGGTCGGCCAGGGAGTCGACGCCCTTCATGTAGGAGGGCACCGCGAGTTCCAGGGAGGTCTGCCCGTACCAGGAGCCGAGGTCGTCGAGCCGCTTGCCGTACTTCTTCCAGTACTGCTCGTGGGTGGTGGGCAGCCAGGAGTCGGTCTCGAAGTCGATGTCGCCCTGGGCGAGCGAGGTGTAGAGCGGTCCGGCGTCGAACTGCTTGGCCTCGACCTGGTAGCCGCGCCGCTCCAGGATCTCCTTCCAGAGGAAGGTGGAGGCGACGCCCTCGTCCCAGGGGATGTAGCCGATGCTGATCTTCTTGCCCTGGCCGACGTTCGTGGCGTCCGAGGCGGTGGTGGAGGCGCTGTTGCCGCCGAAGATCCCCATGCCGCCCGCGACCAGCGCGAGCACGACGATGCCGACCACGGCGACGGCGGGGCGCGGCCGGTAGGAGCCGATGCGTACGCCGCGCACCGCGCGCAGCTTGGCGGCGGCGCGGCGGCCGACCGGGGAGACCTGGGTGCCGAGGGCGCTGGTCATCCGGTCGAGGTAGATGGCGAGGATGACGATGGCGATGCCCGCCTCGGAGCCGAGGCCGACGTCGAGCTGGCCGATGGCCTCGTTGACGTCGCCGCCGAGTCCGCCGGTGCCGACCATGCCGGCGATCGCGGCCATGGAGAGGCCGAGCATGATGACCTGGTTGACACCGGCCATCACGGTCGGGAGGGCCAGCGGCAGCTGGACGCGCAGCAGGGTGTCGCGGGGCGTGGTGCCGAACGCGTCGGCGGCCTCGACCAGTTCCTTGTCGACCTGCCGGATGCCCAGCTCGGTCATGCGGACGCCGGGGGCGAGCGCGAAGATCAGGGTGGCGACGATGCCGGCCGGGGCTCCGGTGCCGAAGAACAGGATGGCCGGGATGAGGTAGATCATCGCGGGCAGCGTCTGCATGAAGTCCAGCACGGGCCGGACCAGATTGCTGACGCGGTCGGAGCGGGCCGCCCACACGCCGACGGGCACCGAGACGACCAGGGCGATGATCGTGGCGACGAGGACCAGCGACAGGGTGACCATCGCGTCGTCCCACAGCCCGAGGGAGTCGATGAAGGCGAATCCCACGAAGGTGAGGACACCGGCGACGGTGCCGCGCAGCCAGAAGGCGACGATCGCGAAGATGCCCGCGAGGATCAGCGGCGGGGGCGCCTGGAGGACGGTGTCGATGCCGTCGTAGGTGCCCTGGAAGACCGTCTTGAAGAAGTCGAACAGCCACGCCATGTGGCCGGTGAGCCAGTCGACGACGTCGTTGACCCAGGCGCCGAGCGGGATCCTAGGCATGGGCGGTCACCTTCTTCCCGCCCTGGTCGCGCCGGTTGTCGCAGGGTTCCGGGCCGCCCTCCTCGTCGCCGACGAAGCCGACGAGCCGCTGCCGGGGCACGACTCCGACGAGCCGACCCTGGTCGTCGACGACGGCCACGGGGTGCGAGAGCCGGGCGCTGATCGCGCACAGCTCGGTGAACGGCGTCCCGGGCGTGGCCGTCTCGCAGCCGCAGTCGGCCTCGTCGCCGCGCACGTCGGTGTCCATCACGGCCCCGGCGGTCAGCACCCGGGCCCGGTCGACGTCCTGGGTGAAGGAGGCGACGTAGTCGTCGGCGGGGCGCAGGAGGATGTCCTCGGCGGTGCCGGTCTGGACGACGCGGCCGTCGCGCATGACGGCGATGCGGTCGCCCAGGCGCATGGCCTCGTTGAGGTCGTGGGTGATGAAGACGATGGTCTTGCGCAGCGTCTTCTGCAGTTCCAGGAGCTGGTCCTGCATGTCACGGCGGATCAGCGGGTCGAGCGCGCTGAAGGACTCGTCCATGAGGAGCAGGTCGGCGTCGGTGGCCAGGGCGCGGGCGAGACCGACGCGCTGCTGCATGCCGCCGGAGAGTTCGTCGGGCCAGGAGTCCTCCCACCCGGCCAGGCCGCACAGTTCGAGGGCCTCGTCGGCGCGGCGCTCACGCTCGGCGCGGGGCACGCCCTGGACCTCCAGGCCGTAGGCGGCGTTGGCGCGGACGCTGCGGTGCGGGAACAGCGCGAAGTGCTGGAAGACCATGCTGATCTTGTGGGCGCGGACCTCGCGGAGCTGGGACGCGGTGAGCGCGGTGAGGTCCTGGCCGTCGAAGGAGACCTGGCCCGAGGTCGGTTCGAGGAGGCCGTTGAGCATCCGCAACAGCGTGGACTTGCCCGAGCCGGACAGGCCCATGACCACGAAGATCTCCCCCGGCTCGACGGCGAAGGAGGCGTCGATGACGGCGGCGGTGACGCCCTCCGCCCTCAACTCCTCACGGTCGGCGCCCTGTTCGAGCCGTTGCACGGCCTGGTCCGGTTCTGGTCCGAACACCTTGTACAGATGCTCGGCGGCAAGTCTGGCGGACATGCATACCTCTCGTCTCGGCGGCAAGATGGGGAGACGAGCGGTCGTTCTGTTGTTTACATGAGCAACTACTCCACTCCGTGGCGGCGCCTGCCCGGACCCTTACGCGACAAACACAAGAGTGACCCAGGTCACAGCCCACGCGTCGCGTTGTCGGTGCCGTACGGCATGATGCGAGCGTGACCGGACGACTCATGCTCCTCGACACCGCCTCGCTGTACTTCCGCGCCTACTTCGGCGTGCCGGACTCCGTGCGGGCGCCCGACGGCACGCCGGTGAACGCCGTGCGCGGGCTGCTCGACTTCATCGACCGACTGGTGAAGGACCACCACCCGGACCGGCTCGTCGCCTGCATGGACGCCGACTGGCGCCCGGCCTGGCGCGTGGAGCTGATCCCCTCCTACAAGGCGCACCGCGTCGCCGAGGAGCAGCCGTCCGGCCCGGACACCGAGGAGGTGCCGGACACCCTGACACCCCAAGTGCCGGTCATCGAGGAGGTGTTGGACGCCCTCGGCATCGCCCGCGTCGGCGTCCCCGGCTACGAGGCCGACGACGTGATCGGCACCTTCACCGCGCGCGCGGACGGCCCGGTCGACATCGTCACCGGCGACCGCGACCTCTACCAACTGGTGGACGACGCGCGCGACATCCGCGTGCTGTACCCGATCAAGGGCGTCGGCACGCTCCAGCTCACCGACGAGGCGGTGCTGCGCGAGAAGTACGGCGTCGACGGCCGCGGTTACGCCGACCTGGCGCTGCTGCGCGGCGACCCGAGCGACGGCCTGCCGGGCGTGCCCGGGGTCGGCGAGAAGACGGCCGCCAAGCTGCTCGCGGAGTACGGCGACCTGGCCGGGATCGTCGCGGCGGCCGAGGACCCCGCCTCGCGGATCACCCCGGCCCAGCGCAGGCGGCTGACCGAGGCGCGCGGCTATCTGGAGGTGGCGCCGAAGGTGGTGCGGGTGGCCGCTGACGTCCCGCTGCCCGCCGTGGACACCGCACTGCCGCGCACGCCGCGCGACCCGGCGGCACTGGAGGCGCTGGCGACGCGCTGGGGCCTGGGCGGTTCTCTGCAGCGCCTGCTGGGCACGCTCGGCGAGTGACTCCGGCGAGAGGGAGCCACCGAAGCACAGGCCGGAGCACAGGCCGGTCCGCCGACGCTTCAGTGGCCCGACCGGAGGGAATGTTCCGGACATGGCCGTTCACTCCCCCGCCGGGAGCGTGCCCCTGAGACCGGGATGCTAGCTTAGGTAAACCTAACCAAGGCAGCAGGAGGCCGTCATGGCAGAGCGTCCGGGGCGAAAGCCGCGCAAGCTCCATACCGCCCAGGTGGTGCGCACCGAGCGGCTGTCCCCGCACGTACAGCGCGTCGTGGTCGGCGGCGACGGCCTGGCGGATTTCTCCGCCGACACCTGCACCGACCACTACGTGAAGCTGCTCTTCGCACCCGAGCCCGGGATCGTCTACCCCGAGCCCTTCGACCTGGACCGGATCCGCGCCGAACTCCCGCGCGAGCGCTGGCCGGTGACGCGTACGTACACCGTGCGGGACTGGGATGCCGAACAGCGCCTGCTCACCCTGGACTTCGTCATCCACGGCGACGAGGGCGTGGCCGGTCCGTGGGCCATCCGCGTACGGCCCGGCGACACCCTGCGCTTCATGGGCCCCGGCGGCGCCTACGCCCCCGACCCCGCCGCCGACTGGCATCTCCTCGCCGGGGACGAGAGCGCGCTGCCCGCGATCGCCCGCGCCCTGGAGGCGCTGCCGCCGGGCTCGCGTGCGCACACCTTCGTGGAGGTGTCCGGGCCCGAGGAGGAGCAGAAGATCGACTCCGACGCGGAGGTCGTCTGGCTGCACCGCGGTGACCGCCCGGTGGGCGAGGCCCTGGTGGAGGCCGTCCAGGCACTGGAGTTCCCCGAGGGCCGCCCGCATGTGTTCGTGCACGGCGAGGCGTCCTTCGTGAAGGAGCTGCGCCGGATGCTGCGCGTCGAGCGGCAGCTCCCCCGCGAGGACCTGTCGATCTCCGGCTACTGGCGCCTGGGCCACAACGAGGACGGCTGGCAGGCCTCCAAGCCGGAGTGGAACGCCCGTATCGAGGCGGAGCAGGAGGGCGACGGCGCCGCCGCCTGAGCCCTCCCCGCCCCGCCCTGTCGGAGCCCTTCCCCGCCCCGTTCGAGCGCTTCCCCGCCCGCCGCCGAGGGCGGGTCAGCGCTCGTTCACGCGCGCGTGCAGATGCATGTCGTGCCAGCCGTCCTGGTGCAGGACATAGCTGCGCCGGGTGCCCTCCAGGTCGTACCCGGACTTCGTGGCGACCCGGCAGGACGCCTCGTTGGCCGTGGAGTGCGTGAGTTCCAGGCGGTGGAAGCCGATCTCGTCGAACGCCCAGCGGGTGAGCGCCTCCGTGACGGTCACCGCGACGCCCCGGCCGCGCGAGCGGGCCACCGTCCAGTAGGCGACCTCGGCACAGGCGTCCTCCAGATGGATCTCGCGCAGCGCGACCCGGCCCACCACCTCGTCCGTGTCCGCGTCGGCGACGGCCCACGTGGCTCTGCTCTCCCCCGCCCAGTCCTGCCGCCAGGTCGCTATCCAGTCCTTCGCCTCGTCCTCGGACTCGGTGAACCTGCCGTGCCACTGGCGCTGCACCGGGTCCTGGAAGGCCGCGTGCACGACGGGGGCGTCCTCCGCGCGCCAGGGACGCAGGAGCAGGCCGTCACCGGCCGGGATCACGGGCTGAGCGAGACGCGCGAGGGCTCCGGCGGGCAGTACCGGGGGTACGAGAATCGGCATGGGGGCATCCTGCCAACGCGCTGCCCCCGTACGCACCGCGTTTCCGGCACCGGCAGCCCCCGTACCCTTGGACCCGATGAGACGCCGCCGTACCCCGCCCCCGCCCGCCCCGCTCCCCCAGCGCGGCGGGATCGATCCGGTGCGGGTGCGGCTGCCGGCCGACGGGGCCTGGGCCACCGTGCGGGAGCACCTGGTGGAGCGGCTGACAGGCGCCGGGCCCGGGACGATCGCCGCGATGTTCGAGGCCGGGCTGATCGTGGGGGCCGACGGACACCCGGTGGCGCCGGACGCGCCGTACGAGCCGGGGATGTACGTGTGGTTCCACCGCGAGCACCCGCCCGAGGTGCCCGTGCCGTTCCCGGTGGAGGTGGTGTACCGGGACGAGCACATCGTGGTCGCCGACAAGCCGCACTTCCTCGCGACCACCCCGCGCGGCAGCCATGTCACCGAGACCGTCCTCGCCCGGCTCCGCCGCGACCTCGGGCTGCCCCTGCTGAGCGCGGCGCACCGCCTGGACCGGCTCACCGCCGGACTGGTGCTGTTCACGGTGCGCCCCGACGAACGCGGCGCCTACCAGACGCTGTTCCGCGACCGTCTGGTGCGCAAGGAGTACGAGGCGGTGGCGCCGTACGATCCGCTGCTCGGCCTGCCCCGGACGGTACGCAGCCGGATCGTGAAGGAGCGCGGCACACTGGCCGCGTTCGAGGTGCCGGGCGAGCCGAACGCCGAGACGCTGGTGGAGTGCGCCGAGCACCGCGAGCGGGACGGCCTCGCCCGGTACCGGCTGGTGCCGCGCACCGGGCAGACCCATCAGCTGCGGGTGCATCTGAACGCCCTCGGCGTCCCCATCCTCGGCGACCCGCTCTATCCGGAGGTGGCCGCCCCCGAGCCGCCCGGTGCCTTCCGGCACCCGCTTCAACTGCTGGCGCGCGAGCTGGAGTTCACCGACCCGGTGACGGGGGCGCGGCACGCGTTCACCAGCGGCCGCACGCTCCAGGCGTGGTCCTCCCCGGCCGCGTGGGCCGGGGAGGACTGACCCTCACTCTCCGACCCACCAGCGCATCAGCCGCCGCCAGACACTCTCCCGGCTGCTTTCCCTGCCCGAGGCGGCCGCGCCGACCGGCTCCGGCATCCGCACGGACTCCCGTACGCGCACCGGCTCGGCCACGGGCTCGGGCCGTACCGTCTCCTGCCGCGGTTCCGGCACCGGCGCCGCCGCCCGCGCCGGGCCCGCGATCTGCCACTGTTCGCGGGGGCGCGGGATCGGGGACTGGCTCGGCGGCAGGGAGACGTCCTGCTGGATCTTGGGCTCGAACCGCACCGGCAGGGAGACCAGATGCCGGGAGGCGATGGACGAGCGCCACCTCAACTCCTCCTCCGGGCAGTCCAGTCGGATGTCGGGCAGCCGGGTCAGCAGGGCGTCCACGCCCACGTCGGCGATGGCCCGCCCGATGTCCTGTCCCGGGCACTCGTGCGGGCCGCCGCCGAAGGCGAGATGGGAGCGGTTGCCCTTCATCTGGGCCCGGGGATCGGACCGTACCCGGGGATCGACGTTGCCGGGAGCGGGCGCGAACAGCAGCCCGTCGCCCCGGCGGATGCGCTGGCCGCCCAACTCGGTGTCCTGCTTGGCGTAGTAGCCGAGGACGGTGCTGAACGGCGGCTCGTCCCACAGGGATTGCTCGATGGCCTCCGGCACCGTCATCTGGCCGCCGTTGAGCCGGGCGCGGAAGCCGGGCTCGGTGAGCACCATGCGCAGGGCGTTGGCGAGCAGGTTGGCGGTGGCCTCGTAGGCGGCGAAGAGGACGAGCCGCAGATGTTCGCGGACCTCGTCGTCGCTCAGGCCCGCCTCGTGGGTGACGAGGTGGCTGGTGAAGTCGTTCCCGGGGCGGGCGCGGCGGCGCAGGGCGAGTCTGCCGAGCGCCTCCATGACGTAGGCGTGGCTCTGGATGGCGGTCTCGGTGCCCTTGAGCGCGTCGCGGGCGGCCTGCACCATCCGGTCGTTGTACTCCTCGGGCATCCCGAGGATCGCGCACAGCGTGGCCATCGGCAGATGCTCGGCGAACTGCGGGACGAGGTCGGCGTGGCCGCGTTCACAGAAGGCGTTGACCAGGCCCTGGGTGTAGCGGCCGATGGTGCGGCGCATCTCGCGGTGGTCGATGGTGGCCATCGCGGAGGTGACCGCGTCGCGCAGCCGCTGGTGCTCGTCGCCCTCGGCGTGCGAGCAGATGGGCTGCCAGGCGATGTGCGGCATCAGCGGGTGGTCGGGCTTGACCTGGCCGTCGAGCAGCGGGGTCCAGATGCGGCTGTCGCGGGTGTACTGCGAGGGGCTGCGCACCAGTTGGAGGTTCTCGGCGTGGCCGAGGACGACCCACATCGGCACGTCCTCGTGGAGGAGGGCGGGGGCCACGGGGCCGTACTGCTCGCGCAGGCACTCGTAGAGGTCGTCCAGGTCCTCGGCACCGGGGCCGTGCAGCCGGTGCAGGGCGCCGGGGCCGAGGCCGTGCGCGGGGCAGCCGGGCGGCGGCCCGGTGGTGGGGTCGTGGGTACCCGTCGGGGGGTGGGATTCAGGCGTCACAGTGTCGCTCCGGGACGGATGGGGATGCGGGTCGGTGGGACGCGGGTCAGGCGAGGGCTCCGGAGAGCGCGAGCGAGTGCAGGAACCGCATGAGGGTCAGCAGCACGTCCTTGCTGGAGGCCCGCCGTCGTACGTCGCACTCGACGATCGGGATGTCCTCGGCCAGGTCGAGCGCGGTGCGCAGTTCCTCGACAGGGTGCCGGGGCGCGTCCGGGAAGGAGTTGACGGCGACGATGAAGGGCACGCCGCGCTCCTCCAGGCGGCCCATGACGTCGAAGCTGACCTCCAGGCGCCGGGTGTCCACCAGGACGACCGCGCCGAGGGCGCCCTCGAAGAGGCGGTTCCACAGGAACCAGAAGCGCTCCTGGCCGGGGGTGCCGAAGAGGTAGAGCACCAGTTGGTCGGTGATGCCGATCCGGCCGAAGTCCATGGCCACGGTGGTGGCCGTCTTGGTGTCGGAGCCGTAGTTGTCGTCCACGCCGATGCCGGCCTGGGTCATGGTCTCCTCGGTGGTCAGCGGCCGGATGTCGCTGACGGAGCCGACCATGGTGGTCTTGCCGACGCCGAAGCCGCCCACGATCACGATCTTCACGGCGGCCTGCGCCGTGTGCGGGAGCCGGTCCTCGGTGCGCGGGCCGGGGATCGGGGCGCTCCGGGAGTCAGAGCCGTTGAAGTCCATGCATCACCGCTTCGAGGATGGATCGGTCGGGCCTCGTCTGTCGGACGATCGGGGCGCGCACCTGCACCAGTTCGGCCGTGATCAGTTCGGTGATCAGTACGGTCATCGCGCTGAACGGCAGTTTCAGATAGGCCGACAGCTCGGCCACGGACAAGGGGTTGCCGCAGAGCCGGAGCACGGCCGCCTGCTCGGGGGTGCCGGAGCGCGGCGGGGCGGAACGCGCCACGACCAGGGTGACCAGGTCGAGGTGCATCCGTCCGCCGTCGCTGAGCCCGGTGAGGGCGTACAGCCGTTCCGGGTTGCCCGGGCCCTCCTCGCCCTCCGCCGGTGCGGCGGGCGTGGGGGCGGGGGCGGGAGGCGGCGAGGGCGGTTCCTTGGGCGCCCGCCGGGTGCGTCGCGGTCGAGTCATACGGTCTGCCCGTTCCGCCGGGGCGGACTGGTGAGATGGGCACCGATCCGGACGACGAGGTCGCGCATCATGCCGCTCATCCGGCCCGGTTCGCACACCACGTCGGCGAGCACCGCGAGATAGGCGTTGTCGCCCGCGGCCATGAGGTAGAAGTAGCCGCCGTCGATCTCGATGACGACAAGCTTCATCTCACCGCTGCTGCCCGGCAGTTCCTGGGCGACGGCACCGGCGAGGCTCTGAACTCCCGCGCAGGCGGCGGCCATCCGGTCGGCGGCGTCGGGGTCGCCGCCGTAGCGGGCGATGCGCAGTCCGTCCGCCGAGAGGACCACGATCATCTCGATGCCCGGCACACCGTCGTGCAGCTGCTTGAGCATCCAGTCGAAGTTCGCGCGCTGCTCGATCACTTGAGGTCCCCCTCGTCGCCGGCTTCCGTGTCGGCCGAGTCGTTGATCAGGTGCAGATAGGCGGTCGGGTTCCGCGTGAAGTCGGTCGGGTGCACACCCGGGTTGTCCTTCTTCAGCCCCTCCCAGAAGGCGTCGACCCACAGGCCGGGCTCCCGGTCGAGCAGCTTCTGCCGCTCGGGATCGATCTCGGGTTCCGGTTCGGGCTCCTGCCGCTGGGACCAGATGGTGGGCCTTCCCTCGGCCTCGGCGCGCTCGATGGCCTCCTGCTCGGCGTACCGCTGGGCGAGCGGGGTCTTCACCCGGCTGCGGCGCTGCGGCAGCCCGCCCGCGGTCCACTCGGTGACCTCGGGGACGTCGTCCTCCAGGGAGACACCGGCCGGGATACGGGGGCTGGTGGGGCGGCGCTTCTTGGGCGGCCGCTTGGGGCCCTCCAGGGCGCCGAGTTCGGGCATGGGTACGGCGGTGGCGCCGATGCCATGGGCGACGCCCACACCGGGTTCGGTGGTGGTCATGTTGCGCGGCACCATGAGGATGGCGCGGACACCGCCGTACGCGGAGGCGCGCAGCGAGACGTCCATGTCGAACGAGGTGCACAGCCGGCCGACGACCGCGAGACCGAGCCGGGGGTTCTCACCGAGGGAGTCGGCATCGTCCGCCTGCTTGGCGTCGTCGATCATCTTCTCGATACGGGCCCGCGACTCCTCACTGAGGCTGACGCCCGCGTCCTCGATCTCGATGACGACACCGCTCTGCACCTCCACGGCGGTGACGTGCACCTTGGCCGTGGGCGGCGAGTAGCGCGTGGCGTTGTCGAGGAGTTCGGCGGCCGCGTGGATGATCGGCTCGACCGAGGTGCCCTTGATGTTGATGTTGACGATCGAACTCAGGTTGATGCGCGGGAACTCCAGGATGCGGGACATCGCACCGCGCAGCACGCTGTACAGCGACACGGGCTTGGGCCACTGACGCCCGGGACGGCCACCGCCGATGACGGAGATGGTGTCGGCGAGACGGCCGATCAGCGCCGTGCCGTGGTCGATGCGCAGCAGGTCGTCGAAGACCTCGGGGCTGCGGCCGTGGTCCTCCTCCATCTCCCTTAGTTCCTTGGCCTGTTGGTGCACGATGGCCTGGACACGGCGGGCGATGGTGACGAACGCGCGCTCGGAGGCGTCACGCATCGAGATCTCGCGGTCCACCGCGCGCAGCGCCGCGTAGAGCAGGTCGCGCTGCGAGCGCGGCATGTTCCGCAGTTCGGGGTCGTTGTCGACGACCTTGGGCAGGACTTCCCGGAGCAGATCGCCGCCGCGCAGCCGGTACACCGCCGTGGGCAGCACATCGGTGGTCAGCCGGTCGAGCTGGGCGTCATGGGCGGTGACGCGCTGCTCCAAATAAGCGGTGTGCCGGGCGTGTTCGGCCCGCACCGCCCGCAACTCCCGCCCCCGCCGCACGGCTTCACCGGCCGTGACGAGCACCAGCAGCGTGGCCACCGCCCCGCAGCAGGCGACGGCGATCCGGGCGGCGGCCGGCACCAGGGCGACGGCGGCGGCGGTCACGGCGATCATCAGCAGACCGGGGGGCAACAACACGCGTGCGTAAGGACGTTCACGGACACCGGGAGGTTTCTGAACACTCACCATGGATGCCTTCTGGGGCGAATCGTATGTTTGGGTACAGGCACCCGAATCCATCTCAACCGGGTGCGTCGCGGGCGAGCTTAGTCCGACCGGATCATCGCGGTGTCACATTCGGCAAGCACCTGAAATCGCCGCGCTACCAGGAGTAACCTCAAACCCATTTACACGCAGGGAAGTTATTCGAACACAGTAAGTAATGACGTTCGGGCACGCGAAAGGCCAACCGCCACATCTCAAGACAGAGAAGGACAGTTGGCCTTTCTTGTTTTGGGGGCGGCGATCACCCCACAGACGAGTAGGCCACCACACCCCGCAGCAACTGATCCACCGCCTTGCGCGCGTTCTTGGCCACGGTCGACCCCTCCTTCGCAGGCGCCGCCGCGGAGATCTGCCCCAGAACGTCAATCACCTGCTTGGTCCACCGAACAAAGTCCCCCGCCGGCATCTCCGCCTCACGCAGCACCTCGTCCAGCCCCTTCCCCGAGGCCCACTCATGAGCGACCCACGCGAACCCGAGGTCCGGCTCCCGCTGCCCCACACCCTCGGTCTGGCTGATCCGGAAGTCCTCTTCGAGCGCGTCCAGCCGCCCCCAGATCCGCACCATCTCGCCGAGCGCGGTCTTCGCCTTGCCCGAGGGCAGCTTGGGCGCCATCGCGTCGTCGGACATCCGCGCCTCGTACACCAACGCCGAGACGCACGCGGCGAGTTCGGCCGGGCTGAGCCCCTCCCAGACGCCCTCGCGCAGACACTCGCTGGCGAGCAGGTCGAGTTCGCCGTAGAGCCGGGCGAGCCGCCGACCGTGCTCGGTGACCTCGTCGCCGCGCAGATAGTCCAGCTCGGTCAGCAGCGCCACGATCCGGTCGAAGGTCCGCGCGATGGTGTTGGTGCGGCCCTCGATGCGCCGCTCCAGCTGCGAGGTGTCGCGCTGCAGCCGGTGGTAGCGCTCGGCCCAGCGGGCGTGGTCCTCGCGGTCGTCGCAGCCGTGGCAGGGGTGCGCGCGGATCTCGGTGCGCAGCCGGGCGATCTCCCGGTCGTCGGCGGCCTGCGCGCGCTTCTTGCGGGCGCGCTCGGGCGGGATGTGCCCGGCCTTGGCGCGCAGCGCGGAGGCGAGGTCCCGACGGGACTGCGGGGAGCGGGCGTTGAAGGTCTTCGGGATGCGCATCCGGTCCATCGCCTCCACCGGGACCGGGAAGTCGATGGACGCCAGCCGCTTGACCTGCCGTTCGGCGGTGAGCACCAGCGGGCGGGGCCCGTCGTGGTGGTCGAAGCCGCGGTGGCCGCCGGTCCGTCCGGCGGGCAGGCCGGGGTCGAGGACCAGGGCGAGGCCCGCGTACTTGCCGGTGGGCACGTGGATGATGTCGCCCGGCTTGAGCTTCTCCAGCGCGACGGCGGCCTCCGCGCGCCGCTGGTTGGCGCCCTGCCGGGCCAGCTCGGTCTCCCGGTCCTTCAGTTCGCGGCGCAGGCGCGCGTACTCGTCGAAGTCGCCGAGGTGGCAGGTCATGGACTCCTTGTAGCCGTCCAGACCCTCCTCGTTGCGCTGCACCTGCCGGGAGATCCCGACGACCGACTTGTCGGCCTGGAACTGCGCGAACGACGTCTCCAGGAGCTCGCGCGAGCGGTGCCGCCCGAACTGCTCGACCAGGTTGACCGCCATGTTGTACGACGGCTTGAAGCTGGAGCGCAGCGGATAGGTGCGGGTGCCCGCGAGCCCGGCCAGGTGCTCGGGACTCATCCCCCGCTGCCACAGCACCACGGCGTGGCCCTCGACGTCGATGCCGCGCCGTCCCGCACGACCGGTGAGCTGGGTGTACTCGCCGGGGGTGATGTCGGCGTGCTGTTCGCCGTTCCACTTGACGAGCTTCTCCAGCACGACCGAGCGGGCGGGCATGTTGATGCCGAGCGCCAGGGTCTCGGTGGCGAACACGGCCTTGACCAGGCCGCGCACGAACAGCTCCTCCACGACCTCCTTGAAGGTCGGCAGCATGCCCGCGTGGTGGGCGGCGATGCCCCGCTCCAGGCCCTCCAGCCACTCGTAGTAGCCGAGGACGTGCAGGTCCTCCTGCGGGATGTTCGCGGTGCGCTCCTCGACCAGGGCGCGGACCTGTTCCCGCTCCTCCTCGTCGTTGAGCCTGAGCCCCGCGTACAGGCACTGCTGGACGGCGGCCTCGCAGGCCGCGCGGCTGAAGATGAAGGTGATGGCGGGCAGCAGGCCCTCGGCGTCGAGGCGCTCGATGACCTCGGGGCGGCTCGGAGTCCACACCCGCGAGCGCTGCCTGCGCTCGCGCTCCCGGTCGGCCTCGCGCATGGCGCGGCCGCGCCTGCGGTCCTGGTACGAGGGCCGGGTGGCCTCCATGCGGGCGAGCCGGGCGAGGTCGGGGTTGACGGCCTTCTTGTGGCCCTCGCCCTCCTCGAACAGGTCGTACATCCGCCGCCCGGCGAGCACGTGCTGGAACAGCGGCACGGGCCGGTGCTCGGAGACGATCACCTCGGTGTCGCCGCGCACGGTGTCCAGCCAGTCGCCGAACTCCTCGGCGTTGGACACGGTGGCCGACAGCGAGACCAGCGTGACCGACTCGGGCAGGTGGATGATCACCTCTTCCCAGACGGCGCCCCGGAAGCGGTCGGAGAGGTAGTGCACCTCGTCCATGACCACATAGCCGAGGCCGAGGAGGGTCTGGGAACCGGCGTACAGCATGTTCCGCAGGACCTCGGTCGTCATGACGACGATCGGGGCGTCGGAGTTGACGCTGTTGTCACCGGTGAGGAGGCCGACCTTGTCCGCGCCGTAGCGGCGGCACAGGTCGGCGTACTTCTGGTTCGACAGCGCCTTGATGGGTGTCGTGTAGAAGCACTTCTTGCCCTGCTCCAGGGCGAGGTGGACGGCGAACTCGCCCACGATCGTCTTGCCGGAGCCGGTGGGGGCGGCCACCAGCACGCCCTTGCCACCCTCCAGCGCCTGACAAGCTTCCACCTGGAAGTCGTCGAGACCGAAGTCGTACATCTCGCGGAAGCCCGCGAGCGCGGTGGCCTGCTCGGCTGCCCGTACCCGGGACGCCGCGTACCGCTCGGCCGGTGAGAGGTCCTCTGTCATCGTGCTTTCGAGCGTACCGGGCCACACCGACAACAGGACGATCATTATCCGGAAGTCGGGTGATCCATGAGGATCCGCCGGGGCCCGGCAGAGGCGGAAAGATCCCGGTACGACAGATGCCCCCGTCCCAGGTGGGAGGGGGCATCCGGTGGCGGTGCGGCGGCGCTCAGGTCACGTCGTCGTAGTCGCCCGACCGCTCGCCGGTCGCCTGCTCGGGCAGGGTGCGGCTGGCGGGGACGGGCTCGACGTCTCCTATGGCCTCGGGGGTGAGGTCCAGCTCGGACGCCTCGTCGTCGGCGGGGCCCGCGGCCAGGCGGCGGGCCTTGCGCCGGTCGTTGAGCAGCGAGAGGACGACCGCGCCGAAGTACAGCACCCAGATCGGCGCGGCGAGCGCCAGCATGGTCAGCGGGTCGGTGCTGGGGGTGGCGACGGCCGCGAAGACGGTGATGCCGAGGATCATGCCGCGCCACCAGCCGAGCATCCGCTTGCCGGTGAGCACGCCGGTCAGGTTGAGCATGACCAGCAGGAGCGGCAGTTCGAAGGAGAGGCCGAAGACGAGCACCATGCGCATGACGATGTCGAGGAGATCGTCCAGCGGCAGCAGGTTGTCGGCGTTGTCCGGGGTGAACCCGATCAGGACCTTCGCCGAGGTGGGCAGCACCTTGTAGGCGAAGTAGGCACCGGCGAAGAACAGGGGGGCGCCGGTGGCGACGAAGCCGAGCGCGTACTTCTTCTCGTGCCGGTGCAGCCCCGGGGCGATGAACGCCCACAGCTGGTACAGCCACACCGGGGAGGCGCCCACGACACCGGCCATGAGGGAGACCTTCAGCGCCAGCGTGAACGGTCCGAGCAGGCCGTTGACCGTGATCCGCGCGCAGGTGTGGCCGTCCTGCGCCTTCGCGAGTTCCGCGAAGGACTTGGTGCAGCCGACCGAGTCCATGATCGGCTTGGTGACGACATCGATGATGTCGTTGTAGTAGAAGGCGGCGGCACACGTCACCAGCGTGACGGCCAGCAGCGCCTTCGCAAGCCGGTTGCGCAGCTCACGCAGGTGGTCCGCCAGGGGCATCCGCCCCTCGGGGTCCTTCTCCTGCTTGCGGGCAGACTTGAGCAACCCACGTCCTCATCTCGTGCGGCAGGCCGGGGGTCCGGCCGCGGGTCAGCGCTGGGTGGTGTCCGTCGGCTCGTTGACCGGGCGCGAGCTGTTCACGTCGCCCGGGGCGGCCTGGATGGTGCGCTGCGCGGGGGGCTGCTCGCCGGTGGCCGGCGCACCGGCCTGGGTGCTGCCGCCCTCTTCCTTCATGGCCTTGGCCTCGCTCTTGAGGATGCGCGCGGACTTGCCGAGCGAGCGGGCCATGTCCGGAAGCTTCTTCGCGCCGAACAGCAGGATGATGACGACGAGGAGGAGAATGATCTCGGGGGCTCCGAGCCTTCCGAACATAAGTCTTTACCTTCTCACCGAGGCGGCTGGATGGGGTGCCGTCCGAACAGTCGGGCAGGCGTCCGAGCGATCGTGGTCGTGGCGATCGTAACGCTCAGAGGTGAACGCGAAGCGATCCCCGCGCATCGTCCCGGTCCGCGATGCGAGCCTCGTTCCGCGCACCGCGAGAAGCAGCGTACCTGCCCGCCCCGGTCGTCCGACAGGAGGAGGGGCGCCCCGCCCTTGATGCGGCCGGGGCTTCAAGGGCGGGGATGGCGGACGTCACAGCGTGTCGGCGGCCCGTGCCGCGCTGACCGCGGCCCGCTCCAGGTCCTCCGCCGCCCGGCCGATGCGCTCGGCCGACCGCGCGACCTGCTCCCCGAGGCCGCGCGCCGCCAGGAACACCCGGACGGCGAGCACCCCCAGGACGAGAAGACCCAGGAAACCCATGGCTACGGCGAACATCGGCCAGAACATGCCGTTGAGCCTAGACGGTTCCGGACGGTGGGCAGGTCACGCGGTGGAGTGCAGCCGCAGCGTGCTCACGCCGCCGCCGGTCAGCAGCTCCACGATCCGCTCCCCGGCCGGTTTGCGGACGGCCGCCCCGCAGCCGGGGCAGGTGAAGGCGTAGAAGGTGGTGCGGCTGGAGGCTCCGACGGCCAGGCGCAGGGCGCTCGCGGCGAGTTCGAAGCGGCCCCGGCAGTCCGGGCAGCCCGCCTTGAACACCACGGGCACCACGCGCCGCATCCCGGCGAAGGCGGCGGCGACCGTCATCCCCCGGACCCCCGTCCCCCGGCCACCGCCCGCCGTCCGGGCCTCGGACACCGAAACCTCGCTCACAGCCCGCGCTCCCCCCGGTCGTACGTCCCGTCCGCGCCGCCGGACACCCCCTCCGGCCCGTCGTCGGCGCTGTCGTGGGCGCTGTCGTGGGCGTCATACGACTCGTACGCCGCCAGTGCCTCGCGGGCCGCCCGGCGGGCGCTGTCGGCCAGTTCGGGCGGCGAGACGATCCG
>NZ_WWIR01000084.1 GCF_009863025.1 Streptomyces sp. SID4985
GGCGGCGGGGGAGGAGGTGGCGTCGGGGTGGGCGCGGGCGTCGGTGTCGGTGTCGGCGGGCAGGGCGGCGGGGGCTCCTGGCACGGCGGGGGCCAGGGGCCGTCGCCGACCACCGCGATCGCCACCGTGCCGTCCGGCCCCGTCGAGGCGTAGGCGCAGACGTCCGCCGACGCGGTGCCTGCCGGACACCCCACCACGGCCCAGGCCACCGCCAGCACGGCCAACACCCTTGCGGCGGCCGTTACTCGGGTTCCTTCGGGTCCTTGCACGACAAGATCATGAGGCGCACGAGCGGCTCCCACGCCCCGACTTGAGCGGAATGATCCGAAGGAGGGACATCGTCCCAGCCGCGGTTTGACACGCGGTCGCCCTCAACGGCCCGCATGGGCACACCCGTACGGCCCCCGACCCGCGCGCCCCGCCCGCGCACCCACCCCTCCGACAGCCCGCCGAAAGTTTTTCGCCGCGCCGTTGAACGCCCGCGCGGCGCACCCCGTACCCATGGCCGTGCGGCGGCGCGGCAGGCGCTCCGATAGCGATATCCAGGCAGAAAATGGGGAGTTGAGGATGAAGACCTCCTGGCGGACCGCCTCACTGATGGCCGCGGCAGCCTCGGTGCTGGCGCTGACCACGGCGTGCGGTCAGGAAAACGCCACCACTCCGGCGGCGCAGAACGTCGGCGCGGCGGGCGCGGCGGCGCAGCCCTCGGCCGGTGGTTACGGCAATCCCGGCGCGGGCAACGGCTACGGTGCCGACGGCAGCAACGCCTCCGCCTCCCCGGCCGCCGCCGTCCCGGCGGGCGCGCTGACCGTGGCCGCGGACGCGAAGCTCGGCAACGTGCTCACCGACGAGGCGGGCATGACGCTGTACCGGTTCGACAACGACACCGCCAAGCCGCCGGAGTCCAAGTGCGAGGGCGCCTGCGCCACCGCCTGGCCGCCGGTCCCCGCCGACGACGCCTCGGCCGGTGCCGGTGTCGACAAGTCGGCCCTCGGTGAGGTCACCCGCCCCGACGGCACCAAGCAGCTGACCATCGACGGCTGGCCCGCCTACCGCTTCGCCAAGGACGTCCAGCCCGGCGACACCAAGGGCCAGGGCGTCGGCAAGACCTGGTTCGCGCTCGCGCCCAACGGCAAGAAGGCCACCCTGGCCTCCCTGCCCGGCCTCTCCGTGCACAAGGACGCGAAGCTCGGCGACATCATCGTCGACAAGAACGGCCACACGGTCTACCGCTTCCTCAAGGACAAGGCGTGGCCGAAGTCCGTCTCCGCCTGCACCGGCGCGTGCCTGGAGAAGTGGCCGGCCGTCGCCCCCGTCGAGGAGAGCGACACCAAGGGCATCCTGAAGAAGGGCCTGATGCCGTTCACCCGCCCCGACGGTGTGAAGCAGATGACGGTCAACTGCTGGCCGATCTACACCTTCTCCGGTGACACCGCCCCCGGCGACACCAACGGCCAGGGCGTGGGCGGCACCTGGTACGCCGTCTCGCCCGAGGGCAAGCCGATCGGCGCCCCCGCCGCCTAGCCGACGGCCCCCGGCGGCCCGAACTCCCCCCACCGACGCCCGTCTTCCTCCGCACCGACGGAAGGGAGGCGGGCCGTCGTCATGCCCGGACGGGCCGTCGTCATGCCCGCCGAACGTCACTCAGCGAGGTCGGACGCGTACTTCCCGCAGGCAGTGACCGGGAACGGATGGTCAATTTCCGGTTCGGGTCGCTCCATTGGCAAGCGATCAGTAGCCTCAGCTCGAACACCGGATCGTCTGCCCCCGTCCCCTACGCCACGGAGTGATACATGGAGCGCCCCGCCTGGGCCCCCCGGAGCATCGACATCTCGGTGCCGAGCGTCTCGCGCATGTACGACTACTACCTGGGCGGCTCGCACAACTTCGAGGTCGACCGGGAAGCGGCCCGCAGCGCGATGGAGTTCATCCCGGGCCTGCCGAAGATCATGCAGGCGAACCGGGCCTTCCTGCGCAGGGCGGTGCGCTTCGCCACCGACCAGGGCCTGACCCAGTTCCTGGACATCGGCTCCGGCATCCCCACCTACGGCAACGTCCACGAGATCGCCCAGTCCGCCGTACCCGGCGCCCGCGTGGTCTACGTGGACCACGACCCGGTGGCCGTCGCGCACAGCGATGCCGTCCTCGCGGGCAACCCGGACGCCGAGGTGGTCGCCGCCGATCTGCGCAAGCCCCAGGAGATCCTGGCCAGTTCGCAGGTGGAGCGGCTGCTCGACCTCGAACGCCCCGTCGCCCTGCTGCTCGTGGCCGTCCTGCACTTCGTGGAGGACTCCGACGACCCGCACACCGCCCTGGCCGAGCTGCACGCGGCGCTCGCCCCCGGCAGTCTGCTGATCCTCACCCACGCCGCCTTCGAGGGCATACCCGTGACCCCCGAACGGGCCGAGGGCGCGGTGGGCGTGTACAAGGACATCCGCAGTCCGCTGATCATGCGCTCGCGCGACGAGATCGCGCGGTTCTTCGAGGGGTACGACATGGTGGAGCCCGGACTGGTCCCGATGCCCGAGTGGCGTCCGGAATCGGCGCCGGAGGACGAGGACGCGTACGCGTTCTCCGGGTTCGCGGGCGTGGGGCGCAAGCGTTGAGCGCGGCGCCGGACGGGCCGGAGGGCAGACTCCGCCGCCTGACGACGATCTGGAGCCGCGCGGTCTACCCCGTCACCGCGACGTCGCTGACCCGCGCCGAGTTCGAGGCGCGGCTGCTGCCGCTGGCGGACCGGCTGAGCCGGGCCCTGCGCGCCCGCAGCTTCGACCCCGGGGAGGCCAAGGCCGTCGGCGCCGCGCTCGTCGACGCGCACGGCACCGACCCCGAGGTCCTCACCCGGACCCTGGACTGCGTGGACGCCTACCTCGTCCTGTACTGCGGCGAGGACGGCCCGCAGGACGAACTGCGGCTGCGCTCCTCGCGGTTGCAGCACGCGATGGCCGCCGGATACGCGCAGGCGCTGCGCGACCGCACCCTCGCCGAGCAGGAGGCCGTCGCCCAGGCCGCGCTGCGCGCCCAGGGCGTGGTCGCCGAGGCGCTGCACGCCAGCGAGGCCCGCTTCCGCGCCGTCTTCGAGGGCGCCGCCATCGGCGTCAGCATCGCGGACCTCGACGGCAACGTACTCCAGGTCAACGGCGCCCTGCTGCGCATGTTCGGCCTCTCCGAATCCGCCCTGCGCGGCCGCCGGGTACGGGACTGGAAGCACCCCGAGGACGCGCCCCAGACCTGGCGGCTCTACGACGAACTCGTGAGCGGCGAGCGCGAGCACTTCCATGTCGAGAAGGCGTTCAACCGCCCCGACGGCACGGTGCTGTGGACCAACCTCACGGTCTCGCTGCTGCGCGACGCCGACGGCTCCCCGCAGTACCAGCTGGCCCTCATGGAGGACACCACCGAGCGCCGTCTGCTCCACCTCCGGCTGCGCTACGAGGCCACCCACGACGCCCTCACCGGACTGCCCAACCGCACCCTGTTCTTCGAGCGCCTGGAGAAGGCCCTCGCGGCGGGGAAGGGCCAGCGCTTCGGGCTGTGCTACCTCGACCTCGACGGCTTCAAGGCCATCAACGACAGCCTCGGCCACGCGGCGGGCGACCGGCTCCTGGTGGAGGTCGCCGACCGGCTGCAGTCCTGTACGGCCGCGCCCGGCGAGATGGTGGCCCGGCTCGGCGGCGACGAGTTCGTGGCCCTCACCACCGGCCCCCACACCGAGCAGGGCGTGGACGAGCTGGCCGACCGGATCATGAACGCGCTGGTCACCCCGGTGAGCATCGACGGCCGCGATCTGCTGGTGCGCGGCAGCCTGGGCATCGTGGAGGGCCCGGCGGGGGAGCGTACGGCGGCCGAGGTGCTGCGCAGCGCGGACATCACCATGTACCGGGCCAAGTCGGCGGGCGGCAACCGCGCCGAACTCGCGGACCCCGAGGCCGACGCCCGCGCCATCACCCGGCACGGTCTGACCACCGCGCTGCCCACCGCCCTGGAGCGGGGCGAGTTCTTCATCGAGTACCAGCCCCTGGTGCACCTCGGCGACGGCACCGTCCGGGGCGCCGAGGCGCTCGTGCGCTGGCTGCATCCGCAGCACGGGGTGCTCGGCCCGGACCGCTTCATCCCGCTCGCCGAACACACCGGGCTCATCGTCCCGCTCGGCCGCTGGGTCCTGGAGGAGTCCGTACGGCAGGCCCGAGCCTGGCAGGAGGCCGAGGGCGACAAGGGACAGCCCCTGCGCATCAACGTCAACCTCTCGCCCTGCCAGCTCACCCACCCCGGCCTGGTCCAGGACACCGTCGACATCCTGGAGCGCACCGGTGTCACCCCGGACGCGCTCTGCCTGGAGGTCACCGAGTCGGCCCTGATCGGCGCCGACGACGGCCTCCTCAAACCCCTGCGCCGCCTCGCGGAGATGGGCGTCGACATAGCCCTGGACGACTTCGGTACCGGCTACTCCAACCTCGCCAACCTCCGCCGCCTCCCGGTGAGCATCCTCAAGCTGGATCGTTCCTTCACTCGGGGAATGCAGCAGTTCCCCGCCGACCCGGTCGACCTCAAGATCGTCGAAGGCATCGTCTCCCTGGCCCACAGCCTCGACCTGGCCGTCACCGTGGAAGGCGTCGAAACCAGCGCCCAGGCCGAACAACTCCGCCTCCTGGGCTGCGACACGGCCCAGGGCTGGTACTACGCGAGACCGGGCCCGCCGGAGCGGCTCCACGCGCTGGCGCTGGTGGACGCGACGGGCTGAGAGATCTGGAGGGGGCCGAGCGGGCGGCTTCGCCGCCGCTCGGCCCCCTCCAGAGGGGCGCGGGGAACTGCGCGACAAGCCCAGACGCACCCGCAGTCGCGCGACGGCAGCACAAGGCAGACGAATCGGCGCCCCGATCAACCTCACCTCTCCAACAGCATCCGCTGCAGCTCCCGAGCCCCCCGAGGGGGAGCCACATCACTCCGGTGCGCCAGCGCGATCGTCCGCTGCAACCCCGGCCGGGCCAGCGGAGTGACCCGGAGCCCCCGTCCCGCCCGGGTGGCAACCATCCGTGGCACCACGGCAACCCCGAGCCCGGCCCGTACGAACCCCAGCACCGCGTCCATCTCGCCCCCCTCGACGGCGAACTCCGGCTCGAACCCGGCGGAGCGACACGCCGCGACGGTCAGTTCCCGCAGGTCGTACCCGTGCCGGAACATCACCAGGCGCTCGTCCGCGAGGTCGGCGATCTCGACCGTGCGGCGTCCCTGGCCGGGGGCCGGTTCCTCCGGGGAGGAGACGACCACCAGGTCCTCGTGCAGGAGCTCGACCGTGGTGAGGGCGGGCGCGGGCGCCGGGAGGGGCAGGACGATCAGGGCGAGGTCGAGGGCGCCTCGGGCCAGCTCCCGTACCAGGTCGCGCGAGCCGCCCTCCTCGATGAGGAGCTGGATGCCGGGGTAGCGGTCGTGGAAGGCGCGGAGCACGTCCGGGAGGAGGCCGGTGCAGAGGCTGGGGGTCGCGCCGAGCCGTACCCGGCCGCGTCGCAGCTGCACCAGTTCCTGGACCTCCTGCCGGGCGGTGTCCGCGTCCGCGAGGATGCGGCGGGCCAGCGGCAGCAATGCCTCGCCCGCGTCGGTCAGCGCGATGTTGCCGCGCGCCCGGACGAACAGGTCCGCGCCCAGCTCGCGCTCCAGTGCGCGGATCTGCTGGGACAGCGAGGGCTGGGCGACATGGACCCGCTCGGCGGCCCGGGTGAAGTGCCGGGTCTCGGCGACGGCCACGAAGTACTGGAGCTGCTGGAACTGCACCCTTTCAGCATAGTCACAGGCTATGGAGATCAGCTCAACCATGTCTTGGACCGATCGGTGTCCCCGGCTCTAGCGTCCTGTCCATGGCTCTGGCAACGCGGACGGACCGTCGTCCGTCCATGGCGCGCGCGATGTGGGACAGCTCCGTCGGCAAGAAGACGGTGATGGCCGTCAGCGGTCTGATCATGCTGCTCTATCTGATCGTGCACATGATCGGAAACCTGAAGATCTACTTCGGCGCCGCCGAGTACAACCACTACGCCCACTGGCTGCGCACCGTCGGCGAACCCTTCATGCACTACGAGTGGACCCTCTGGCTCGTCCGGATCGTCCTGGTCGTCGCCGTGGTCGCCCACGCGACCGCCGCCTACCAGCTCAGCCGGCGCGACATCAAGGCGCGTCCCGTCAAGTACGTGCACAAGAAGGCGCGTTCGAGCTATGCGACGCGCACCATGCGCTGGGGCGGGATCATCCTCGGCCTCTTCATCGTCTGGCACCTCCTGGACCTGACCACCGGCACCGTGCACTCCGGCGGCTTCCAGGAGGGCCACCCGTACCAGAACGTGGTGGACACCTTCTCCACCTGGTACGGCAACGTCATCTACATTGTCGCGATGCTCGCGCTCGGACTGCACATCCGGCACGGCTTCTGGAGCGCCGCCCAGACCCTCGGTGCGGGCGGCCGTACCCGCGAGCGCGCCCTGAAGGCCGTCGCGAACGTCCTCGCACTGCTGCTCACGGCCGGATTCATCGCCGTACCCGTGGGTGTCATGACCGGAGTGGTGAGCTGACCATGACGTACACCGACTACGCGACCGGCACCCCGGTCGCCGACGCCAAGGCCCCCGACGGGCCCATCCAGGAGCGCTGGGACACCCGCCGCTTCGAGGCCAAACTCGTCAACCCGGCCAACCGGCGCAAGCACACCGTGATCGTCGTCGGCACCGGCCTCGCGGGCGGCTCCGCCGGGGCCACGCTCGCCGAACAGGGCTACCACGTCGTCCAGTTCTGCTATCAGGACTCCCCGCGCCGCGCCCACTCCATCGCGGCGCAGGGCGGCATCAACGCCGCGAAGAACTACCGCAACGACGGCGACTCCGTGCACCGGCTCTTCTACGACACCGTCAAGGGCGGCGACTTCCGGGCCCGCGAGTCCAACGTCCACCGGCTCGCGCAGATCTCGGTCGAGATCATCGACCAGTGCGTGGCCCAGGGCGTGCCGTTCGCCCGTGAGTACGGCGGCCTGCTCGACACGCGCTCCTTCGGCGGCGTCCAGGTCTCCCGCACCTTCTACGCCCGCGGCCAGACGGGGCAGCAGCTCCTCCTCGGCGCCTACCAGGCGCTGTCCCGGCAGATCGCCGCCGGGAACGTGGAGCTGCACCCGCGCACCGAGATGCTCGACCTGATCGTGGTCGACGGCCGGGCGCGCGGGATCGTCGCCCGCGACCTGATCACCGGGAAGATCGACACCTACTTCGCGGACGCGGTGGTGCTGGCCAGCGGCGGTTACGGCAACGTCTTCTATCTGTCGACCAACGCCATGAACTCCAACGCGACCGCGATCTGGCGGGCGCACCGGCGCGGCGCGTACTTCGCCAACCCCTGCTTCACCCAGATCCACCCCACCTGCATCCCGCGCACCGGCGACCACCAGTCCAAGCTGACCCTGATGAGCGAGTCGCTGCGCAACGACGGCCGGATCTGGGTGCCGAAGGCCGAGGGCGACACCCGGCCGCCCAACGAGATCCCCGAGGACGAGCGCGACTACTACCTGGAGCGGATCTACCCCTCCTTCGGCAACCTGGTCCCGCGCGACATCGCCTCCCGCGCCGCGAAGAACGTCTGCGATGAGGGGCGCGGTGTCGGTCCCGGCGGCCAGGGCGTCTACCTGGACTTCGCCGACGCCATCCGGCGCATGGGCCGTAAGGCGGTCGAGGCCAAGTACGGCAACCTCTTCGACATGTACCAGCGGATCACCGACGAGGACC
Organism: Streptomyces sp. SID4985; assembly: GCF_009863025.1. Lineage (GTDB taxonomy): Bacteria > Actinomycetota > Actinomycetes > Streptomycetales > Streptomycetaceae > Streptomyces. The sequence continues at coordinate 7,758 of NZ_WWIR01000084.1, forward strand.
CGTACGAGGTACCGATGCGGATCTACCCCGCCGTGCACTACACGATGGGCGGACTGTGGGTCGACTACGACCTCCAGACCACGATCCCGGGCCTGTTCGCGATCGGTGAGGCCAACTTCTCCGACCACGGCGCCAACCGGCTCGGCGCCTCCGCGCTGATGCAGGGCCTGGCCGACGGCTACTTCGTCCTGCCCGCCACCATCAGCGACTACCTGGCCCGCAACCCGCGTCAGGGCGAGGTCACCGACGAACACCCCGCCGTCCAGGAGGTGTTGGCCGAGACCGAGGACCGCGTCAATCTGCTCCTGGCGGTGGACGGCGACCGTACCCCCGACTCCTTCCACCGCGAACTGGGCGAGCTGATGTGGGAGTTCTGCGGCATGGCCCGCACGGACGCCGGGCTGCGCAAGGCGCTGGAGGAAATCCCGCGCATCCGCGAGGAGTTCTGGCGCCGCATCAAGGTCCCCGGCACCGGCGAGGAGTTCAACCAGTCGCTGGAGAAGGCCAATCGCATCGTCGACTACCTCGAACTCGCCGAGCTGATGTGCCTGGACGCGCTGCACCGCGCCGAGTCCTGCGGCGGCCACTTCCGCGAGGAGTCCCAGACCCCGGACGGCGAAGCGGCCCGCCGGGACGAGGAGTTCGGCTACGCGGCCGCCTGGGAGTTCACCGCCACCGGCGAGGCTCCCGTCCTGCACAAGGAAGACCTGGTCTTCGAGTACGTCCACCCCACCCAGCGGAGCTACGCATGAGGCTCACCCTGCGCGTCTGGCGGCAGCGCGACGCCGCCGCCGAAGGTGCCATGTCCACCTACGAGGTGGACGGCATCTCGCCCGACATGTCCTTCCTGGAGATGCTGGACCAGCTCAACGAGCGGCTCATCCTGGAGGGCGAGGACCCCGTCGCCTTCGACCACGACTGCCGCGAGGGCATCTGTGGCGCGTGCAGCCTCGTCATCAACGGCGACGCGCACGGCCCGGAGCGCACCACCAGCTGCCAGCTGCACATGCGGTCCTTCCGGGACGGCGACACCATCGACGTCGAGCCGTGGCGGGCCGCTGCCTTCCCGGTGATCAAGGACCTGGTGGTGGACCGCTCGGCCTTCGACCGGATCATCCAGGCCGGCGGCTACATCACCGCGCCCACCGGTGCCGCGCCCGAGGCCCACGCCACGCCCGTGCCCAAGCCGGACGCCGACTTCGCCTTCGAGCACGCCGAGTGCATCGGCTGCGGCGCGTGCGTGGCCGCCTGTCCCAACGGCGCGGCGATGCTCTTCACGTCCGCCAAGGTCAACCACCTCAACGTGCTCCCGCAGGGCGCGCCCGAGCGCGAGACCCGGGTGCTCGACATGGTCACGCAGATGGACGCGGAGGGCTTCGGCGGCTGCACCCTCGCGGGCGAGTGCGCCACCGCCTGCCCCAAGGGCATCCCGCTGGTCTCGATCACCCGCATGAACAAGGAGTGGCTGCGCGCCACCCGCAAGGCGCGGCGCTAGCCGCCGTCACAACACGTTCGCCGACAGCGCGGACGGGCGGGGCCGGGGATGGTGCTCATCCCGGCCCCGTCTGGCATGTCAGCGCCCCTCGATAGGCTTCCGGCATGATCTTCGGAAAAAAGGGGAGGGAGCGGTTCTCCGAGGCCGTCACCGGCTTCGAGACCGCTGTGCTGGAGCGGGACGGCGACCGCTCGGAAAGCGCGTTCCAGCAGCTGTACCAGCACTTCGCCGATGCCTCCGGCCAGGAACTGGCACAGGCCGCGCCGCGCCTCGCGGCCCTGCTCCCCGAGGTGCCGACCGGCGCCCGGGGGACGGTCGCCGTGGTCGTCGGCGCCTGCGTCGAGCGCGGAGCCGACGCCACGGTCTGCGCACCGCACGTCTTCGAGGGCCTGGCCGAGAACCTCGCCGGGGTCCAGCGGTTCTGCGAGCGCTGGCAGGCCACCGGGGGCGGGGACTTCCTCGATCCCGGGGAGACCGGCGCCGACGTGTTCGACCGGGTGGGGACCGAGGAGACGCTGTCCTGGATCGCGCTGCCCCAGTGGGAGATGGCGGGTGTGGCGATGCTCAACCACGCCTCCGTGCGCACCGCGTTGACCGCCGAGCGGCGCGACGCTCTCCTCACCGCACTGCGCTCGGTCGAGGAGGTGTCCGGGCACGACTTCAAGTGCCTCGCCTACGCCCTCCTGGTCCTCGACGAGCCCCTGGTGGTGCTCCACCGCCCCACCGGCACCGGCTACGCGCTGCGGATGAGCGGCATCGGCGACAACTTCCAGCTGCACACGCTCCTCGCCGACGTCCTGATCGGCGGCGGCCACGTCCCCGGCACGGCGCCGTCGGCCGAGGAGGCCGCCGTCTGCCGTGACCAGCCCGGCCAGGTGCTCACGACCGGTGCCTTCAACCTCGTCACCCCCGGCGGGGAATGGGTGTGGAACGAGGGGACGCCGTCCGACATACCCGTCGTGGACGGCGTACGCCTGCTCGTGCTGGACCCGGCGCCGTACCAGCGGAGCTGGCCATCGGGCCGTTTCTTCCCGCACATGACCGGCAGCCTGGTCCTGGACCGGGTCCTCGGCGCGGAGGAGGCCGGGCGGCTGCTCGCGTCCTGTGTGACCAAGGAGTCCTGACCGGTCCCGGTCCGTCGTTCCCGGCCCCGGTCCGGGGCCGGGAACGACGGACCGGGTGGACACCGCGGCGACGCGGCCTCCACCCGGCGGGTGCCCGGTTTCTCAGTGGTCGCCCTTGCGGCCGCGCCTGCGGTCCTGGGACAGGTCGCTGCCGGCTACGGAGCGGTCGTCCTCCGAGATGTTCTTGTCGTCCAGCAGCTGGCCGGCCTCGGAGGCGACCCGCTTGCTCGTGTGGTGGCCACGTTCGGCGTCGGACAGGGCACTGGCGGCCACGGAGCGCTCTTCCGGCGTGGCGTTCGGGTCGGCCATGATGCGTGCGGCCTCTGATGCGTCCATCTTGCCCGTCATGATCGCTCACCTTCTGTGTCGGGGAGCGTCGTGCCCGCACCCCTCGGTCAGCGGCCGTACACACTCCGCGTGGGACGGGGGTACGGCCATCTCCATGCTACCGAGATTCATCCGATATGCCGACAAATCAGGCACTTTGGGGTTCGCGCAGCGTGAGATGGCGGCCCAGGTGGTCGGCGGTCGGGGTGCCACCCTCGCGGGCCACGTCCTCGGGGCGGCCCTCGGCGACGATGCGGCCGCCGTCGTCGCCCGCGCCCGGTCCGAGGTCGACGACCCAGTCCGCGGCGGCGACCGTGCGCAGGTCGTGCTCCACCACGACGACCGAGTTCCCGGCGTCCACCAGGCGCTGCAACTGCCCGACGAGGAGATCGATGTCGGCGGGGTGCAGCCCACTGGTGGGCTCGTCCAGGAGATACAGGCTGTGGCCGCGTGGCGCGCGGTGCAGCTCGCTCACCAGCTTGATCCGCTGGGCCTCCCCGCCGGACAGCGTCGTCGCGCTCTGGCCCAGCGACAGATAGCCGAGCCCGATGTCGGAGAGCAACTGGAGGATACGGGCCGCGGGTTGGACGTCGTGGAGGAACTCCAGCGCCTCCTCCACGCTCATCGCCAGCACGTCCGCGATGGTCTTGTCGCGGTAACGCACCATGAGCGTCCCGGGGTTGTAGCGCGCGCCCTCGCAGACCGGGCACGGTGAGGTCTCCGTGGGCAGGAAGAGTAGTTCAATGCTGACGACCCCGTCGCCCAGGCAGTGCGGACAGCGCCCCTGCGTCACGTTGAAGGAGAACCGGCTCGCGGTGTACCTGAGTTCGCGCGCGGCGGGCTGGGCGGCGAACAGCTTGCGGACACTGTCGAACAGGCCCGTGTAGGTCGCGAGGTTGGAGCGCGGGGTGCGGCCGATGGGCTTCTGGTCCACGACCACCAGGCGGTCGATGTTCCCGAGCCCTTCGGCGGAGCGCACCGTCACACGGTCCTCCGTAAGGGCCCACGGCGGTACCCCGTCCTCCTCCTCGTCGGCGGTCTCCACCGAGGCGGGGTTGCGGGCGAGGTCCTGCGCGGTCTCGTCGGCGTGCAGATGGTCGCGCACCGTGTCCGCGAGGGCGCGCCGTACGAGGGTCGACTTGCCGGACCCGGAGACGCCGGTCACCGCCGTCAGCGTGCCGAGCGGGAAACTCGCGTCCAGATCACGGAGATTGTGGCCGGTGACCCCGAACAGGCGCAGCCAGCCCTCCGGTTGGCGGGGCTTCTCGGGCCCGGGCACGGCGGGTGCGCTCGCGGCGAGATACCGGGCGGTCACCGACTTCTCGGCCCGACCGAGCCGCCCGGCCGGACCGTCGTAGAGGACCTGGCCACCGTGGCGGCCCGCGCCCGGGCCCATGTCGACGATCCAGTCCGCCGACGCGAGCACCTGTGCGTTGTGCTCCACCACGAAGACGCTGTTCCCGGCCCCCTTGAGCCGTCGCAGGGCGGTCAGCAGCAGTTCCGTGTCGGCGGCATGCAGGCCCGCCGACGGCTCGTCCAGGACGTACAGCACGCCGAACAGGCCGCTGCGCAGCTGCGTCGCCATGTGCAGGCGCTGGAGCTCGCCGCTGGAGAGGGTGGAGGTCGCGCGGGCCGTCGCGAGATAGCCCAGGCCCAGGTCGGTCAGCGTGCCCAGCTGCTCCTGGAGCCCGGAGATCAGGGCGTGCGCGGCCTGCCGCCGCTCGGCGGGCAGGGCCAGGGTGTCGGGGTGCTCGCGGGCCGTCTCCAGGAAGGCGGAGAGCTGGGTCAGGGGCATGGCGGTGGCGACCGAGATGTCCTGCCCGGCGACGGTCACCGCCAGCGCCTCCGGGTTGAGCCGTTTTCCATGGCAGGTCGGGCAGATCTCCTCGGTCATGAACGAGGCGGCCTTCGCCCGCAGATGCGCCGCCTTGGAGGTGGCGAAGGTGTGCAGCACCCAGCGGCGGGGGCTCATGTAGGTGCCCTGGTAGGAGCGGGCGACCCGGTGCGCGTCGCGGATCGGGTGCACCGTGACCGTCGGCTGCTCGTCGGTGGTGAGCAGCCACTCGCGGCGGGCGGCGGGCAGCGTACGGAACGGTACGTCGATGTCGATGCCCAGCTCGGCGAGGATGTCGCGGTAGTTCTTGCCCTGCCAGGCGCCCGGCCACGCGGCGACGGCGCCCTCCCGGATGCTCAGGGAGTCGTCGCCGACCAGCTTGCTCTCGTCGACGGTGTGCAGGCGCCCCAGGCCGGAACAGGTGCGGCACGCGCCCACCGCCGTGTTCGGCGAGAAGCTGTCCGAGTCCAGCGGGGCGGCGTCGCGGGGGAACGTCCCGGCGAGATCCTCGGGGGTCTGTCCGGCCGGGTACGTACCGGCTCGGGAGTACAGCATGCGCAGGACGTTGGAGACCCGGCTCACGGTGCCCACCGTCGAGCGGGTGCTGCCGCCGCTGTGCTGCTGGCGGAGCGCGACGGCCGGGGGCAGCCCGGTGATCTCCCCGACCCTCGGCGCCGAGCCCTGGTCGATCAGCCTGCGGGCGTACGGCGCGACGGACTCCAGATAGCGCTGCTGGGCCTCGGCGTAGATCGTCGCGAACGCCAGCGAGGACTTGCCGGACCCCGACACGCCCGTGAAGGCCACCACCCGGTCGCGGGGGACGTCCACGTCGACGTGGCGCAGATTGTGCTCGGTGGCGCCCCGGACCTTGATGAGCCCGTCGTGACCGGCGTCCGGGGGGTCGTCGTGCGACGGTGCGTCGTGCGACGCTGCGGACGTCGGGCGGGTCCGTGGTGCCATGGTCACCAACCTAGCCCGCCCCGCGGGGCGGGACGTGATCGGGTGGTCCGGCCGCGTGGAAGCCCCGCCGCCCATGCGCGGGCGGCGGGGCCTCCAGGAGAACGGTGCGCGTGGCGGGCCGCGTCGTCAGGAGTGCGGCGGGTTGTCGCGGTGCTGGGTGCCGAACTGGTCCCTCAGCTTGTCCTGGCCGGTGTCGACCTGGGACTGGTGCTTGTTGCCGGTCCGCTGGTCGAGGTAGTCCCCGCCCTTGTCGATGCCCTTGTCGGCCATGTCCTCATGGCCCTTGAGCATTCCCTTGATCTTGTCCATGAAGGACATGGCAGCCCTCCTCGTCGTTTGAGGCTTCCACTCCCAGGGTCACCGGCCCGGGCCGCCCTCGCATCTCGAGAACGGTGCCGCACGCTCCTTCGCTAGGGTTGACGCGTGGCAGAGACCAGCAGCGGGCGGCCCGTGGCCGTGTTCGATCTCGACAACACCCTGGCCGCGACGGCGCACCGCCAGCGCTTCCTGGAGCGGAGCCCGCGCGACTGGGACGGCTTCTTCGCCGCCGCCTGGGCCGACCCGCCGCTGGCCGAGGGGATCGCGCTGGTGCTGCGGTCGGCCCGCGACTGCGAGATCGTCTATCTGACCGGACGGCCCGAGCGCTGCCGGGCGGACACGGTGGACTGGCTCGCCGCCCACGGGCTGCCCGAGGGCACCGTGCACATGCGGCGTGACGGCGACCGCAGACCCGCCCGGGTCACCAAGCTGGAGATCCTGCGCCGTCTCGCCCGGAGCAGGACCGTACGCGTCCTCGTGGACGACGACGAACTGGTCTGCGACGACGCCGAGCGCGCCGGATTCACCGTCCTGCGGGCCCGCTGGGCCGAGCGCTCGGCCACTCTGGAGGCGGCGCAGGAGCGCGAGGGACGCACCTGAGCGCGCCGCCGGTCCGGCGCGGTCCGGCGCCCCCGGCCGCCCGTCGGCTCAGGTCGTCTCCTCCAGGCGGAAGCCGACCTTCATGCACACCTGGTAGTCCTCGATCCGCCCGTTGTCCAGCCGGCCGCGTACCTGGGTGACCTCGAACCAGTCGAGGTTGCGCAGGGTCTGGTCGGCGCGGGCGATGCCGTTGCGGATGGCCTGGTCGACGCTCTCGTGGGAGGTGCCGACGATCTCGGTGACCCGGTAGGTGTGGTTCGTCATGCGCGGGTGCTCCTCTCCGCCGTGAGGCCGTGGGGGCGCGCCTCACGTCCGGCGCGACCGGTCCGTCACGCCGTATCCACCGTGCCGTATCCGTGCCCGGCGCGCGAGGCGTCGCCCGCCGGGCACGGGAGGGCCGCAGGGGGGCGCGGCCCGGGGTCCGTCAGCGGGCCACACTGAGCGACAGCGCGAAGCGGTCCTTGCCGTCCGTCCACCAGTGGGTCAGCTCAAGGCGGGCGGCGGCCAGCTCCGCGGTGACGCCCTCGGGCCGGAACTTGGCCGAGACCTCGGTGCGCAGGTCCTCACCGGCCGCGAAGTCCACGACCATGTTGACCCCGGGGAGCTTGACCGTCTGCGCCGTGCGTGAGCGCAGCCGCATCTCGATCCACTCGTGCTGCGGGTCCCACACGGCGACGTGGTCGAAGGCGTCGAGGTCGAAGTCGGCGCCCAGCTCCCGGTCGAGCACGGCCAGCACGTTCTTGTTGAACGCCGCCGTGATCCCGGCGACGTCGTCGTAGGCGAGCCGCAGCACGCGCTCGTCCTTGACCAGGTCGGTGCCGAGCAGCAGGGCGTCCCCGGGTGCGAGCAGCCCGCGTACGGCGGCCAGGAACTCCGCCCGCTCCTCGGGCAGCAGATTGCCGATCGTGCCGCCGAGGAACGCGACCAGGCGCGGGCCGGGCGTGTCCGGCAGCTCCAGCGGGGCGGTGAAGTCCGCGAGCAGCGCGTGCACCGCGAGGTCCGGGCGCTCCACGGTGAGCGCCTGCCCGGCCCCGAGGAGCGCGGACTCGCTCACGTCGACCGGCACGTACGCCTCCAGGGAGGTGAGCGCGTCGATCAGGAGCCGGGTCTTCTCCGAGGATCCCGAGCCGAGTTCGACCAGGGTCCGCGCGCCGCTCGCGGCCGCGATCTCCCCGGAGCGGTCGCGCAGGATCTCCCGCTCGGCCCGCGTCGGGTAGTACTCCGGCAAGTCGGTGATCTGCTCGAAGAGTTCGCTGCCACGCGTGTCGTAGAACCACTTCGGCGGCAGCGACTTGGGGGTCCGGGTCAGGCCGTCCACGACGTCGGCGCGCAGCGCGGCGCCGGTGGCGTCCTCGGGGAGGGTGCGGGTGACGTGCAGGCTCACGTACAGGGCTCCTTCGGTGAGGGGGGTCCTCCCGCCCGAGCGGAGTCGGGCGTGGGGGAGGACGCGGGGTTCCCGGCCGGAGCGAGGCGCACTCCGGTGGCCCGGCTCGCGGTGAGCACGGTGCGGTCGGGGACTTCCCGCCAGTGGGGGTCGTCGTCGTACGGTTCGGAGGCGACGGTCACCGAGTCGCCGGGACCGGCGCGGTACCAGAGGCTGTCGCCCCAGGCGGTGGCCGCGATCGTGGTGCCGTCGGTCAGCAGCAGGTTGAGCCGGGAGGCGGGGGCGGCCTCCGCGACCTGGCGAACCGTTTCGCCGAGGGCGTCTTTCGGCTCGGCGCCCCCGCGCAGCCGGTGCAGCACCAGCGCCCAGACGAACGCCGAGTCGGTGCGCGCCTCCATCGACAGCAGGTCCACCGGGGGCAGCGTCGGCACCAGCGGGGCGGCCGCGTCGGGCCAGCCCGGCACCGCGCCGTTGTGGCTGAACAGCCACCGCCCGGACGCGAACGGCGCCGCCGC
>NZ_WWIR01000085.1 GCF_009863025.1 Streptomyces sp. SID4985
GGGCGGCCGCCCGGCGACCGACCCGCGCGCGCGGGAGGAGGTCGCCGCCGTCTGGGGGCTGGCCGAACTGCCGGGCCGCCACGGCCGCGACACCCAGCAGATCGTGGAGGGCGCCGCGACCGGCGAGCTGTCCGCGCTGTTGGTGGCCGGGGTGGAGGTCGACGACCTGCCCGACCCGGCCCGCGCGCGGGAGGCGCTCGACGCGGTCGGCTTCCTGGTCTCGCTGGAGCTGCGGCCCAGCGAGGTCACCGAGCGCGCCGACGTGGTCCTGCCGGTCGCGGCGGTGGCGGAGAAGGGCGGCACCTTCCTCAACTGGGAGGGCAGGGTGCGCTTCTTCGAGGCCGCGCTCAAGCCCGACCAGATGACCCGCCGTCTCTCCCCGACCGACGGCCGGGTCCTCCAGATGCTGGCCGACGCCATGGACGTCCACCTCGGACTGCCGGACCTCGCCACCACGCGCGCGGAGATCGACCGGCTCGGCGCCTGGAACGGCGCCCCGGCCGCCGACCCGCTGGCCACCGGCGGGGTGCTGCCCCGCCCGGCCGCCGGAGAGGCCGTGCTCGCCGGGCACCGGCTCCTGCTCGACCTCGGTGTCCTCCAGCAGGGCGACGACGCGCTCGCCGGTACCCGGCACGCCGCCTGTGCGCGTGTGTCGGCCGCGACGGCCGCCGAGGCGGGCGTCGAGGACGGTGCCCCGCTCGCCGTGACCGGCCCGGCCGGAACCACCGAACTCCCGCTCCTGGTCACGGAGATGCCCGACCGGGTGGTCTGGCTCCCGCTGGACTCCACCGGCGCGGGCGTCGCCTCCGACACCGGGGCGCGGCCCGGCTCCCTCGTCCGTATCGGCCCGGCGGTGTCCGACGGCCAGGACCTCAAGGAGGACCGAGGATGAGCCCGTTCCTCGCCGCCGAAGACCTCTCGCTGTTCGGCCACGACCCCTGGTGGCTGGTCGTCGTCAAGGCCGTGTTCTGCTTCGCGTTCCTGATGCTGACCGTGCTGCTCTCCATTGTCTGGGAGCGCAAGGTCGTCGCCTGGATGCAGCTGCGCATCGGCCCCAACCGGCACGGCCCCTGGGGCATGCTCCAGTCGCTCGCCGACGGCGTGAAGCTCATGCTCAAGGAGGACGTGGTCGTCAAGCGCGCGGACAAGCTGGTCTACGTCCTCGCGCCGATCGTCGCGACCGTCCCGGCCTGCATGGCGATCGCGGTGATCCCGTTCGGCCCCGCCGACAACGAGATCTCGATCTTCGGCCACCGCACCACCATGCAGCTCACCGACCTGCCGATCGCGATGCTCTACATCCTCGCGGTCGCCTCCGTCGGCATCTACGGCATCGTCCTCGCGGGCTGGAGCTCCGGCTCGACCTATCCGCTGCTCGGTGGTCTGCGCAGTTGCGCGCAGATGATCTCGTACGAGATCGCCATGGGCGCCGCGTTCGCCTCGGTGTTCCTCTACTCGGGCTCCATGTCGACCTCGACGATCGTGGAGCAGCAGCACGACCGCTGGTACATCCTGCTCCTGCCGGTCTCCTTCATCCTCTACATCGTCACCATGGTGGGCGAGACCAACCGCGCCCCCTTCGACATGCCGGAGTCCGAGGGCGACCTGGTCGGCGGGTTCAACACCGAGTACTCGTCCATCAAGTTCGCGCTGTTCATGCTCGCCGAGTACATGAACATGGTGACGGTCTCGGCCGTCTCGGCCACCCTCTTCCTCGGCGGCTGGCGGGCCCCCTGGCCCATCAGTACTTTCTGGGAGGGCGCCAACCACGGCTGGTGGCCGATGCTCTGGTTCGTCATCAAGGTCCAGCTGCTGCTGTTCTTCTTCATCTGGCTGCGCGGCACGCTGCCCCGCGTCCGCTACGACCAGCTGATGAAACTCGGCTGGAAGGTCCTCATCCCGGTCTCGGTGGTCTGGCTGATGCTCGTCGCCACCGTCCGGGTCCTGCGCAACGAGAACTACGGCTTCGCCGACATCGCCCTCTACGTCGGCGGCGGGGTGCTCGCCCTGCTGCTGCTCTCCTTCGTCGCCGACCTGTTCCGCGAGAAGGCCAAGGCCGCCGAAGTCCCGGCCGAGCGGCCCGCGTTCGACCCCCTGGCGGGCGGCTTCCCCGTCCCGCCGCTGCCCGGCCAGGAGCTGCCGCCGGTGCCCAGGCGCCGCCCGCGCCGCGCCGAGCGGGAGCTGATTGTCAGTGGTGGACCGGACACTGTCAGTGACGGAACCACGGATGGAAAGGAGGCGTCCGATGGCTGAGGAGCCGAAGGAGACCGCACCCGGTTTCCAGAACCCCGTGGCCGGCTTCGCCGTGACCTTCAAGGCCATGTTCAAGAAGCGGCTCACCGAGCAGTACCCGGAGCAGAAGAAGACCACCGCTCCCCGCTTCCACGGACGGCACCAGCTCAACCGCCATCCGGACGGCCTGGAGAAGTGCGTCGGCTGTGAACTGTGCGCCTGGGCCTGCCCGGCGGACGCCATCTACGTGGAGGGCGCCGACAACACCGACGAGGAGCGCTACTCCCCGGGCGAGCGGTACGGCCGCGTCTACCAGATCAACTATGCCCGTTGCATCCTGTGCGGGCTGTGCATCGAGGCGTGCCCCACGCGCGCGCTGACGATGACCAACGAGTTCGAGCTGGCCGACTCCAGCCGCGCCAACCTCATCTACACCAAGGAGCAGTTGCTCGCCGGTCTGGAGGAGGGGATGGTCGACTCCCCGCACGCGATCTTCCCGGGCACCGACGAACAGGACTACTACCGAGGGCTGGTGACCGAGGCCGCCCCCGGCACGGTCCGCCAAGTGGCCACCTCGAAGGGCGAGAAGCCTGAGGACGAGGAGGTGGAGGCATGAACGCCTACACCACCTCCACCGGTGAGGCCGTCCAGTTCTGGATCCTCGGAACCGTCGCGGTGATCGGCGCCCTGTGCACCATCCTGATGAAGCGGGCCGTGCACAGCGCGCTCTCGCTCGCCGGGACCATGATCATCCTGGCGGTGTTCTATCTCGCCAACGGCGCCTACTTCCTGGGCGTCGTGCAGATCATCGTCTACACCGGCGCCATCATGATGCTGTTCCTCTTCGTGGTGATGCTCGTCGGCGTGACGGCGGCGGACTCGCTGAAGGAGACCATCAAGGGCCAGCGCTGGCTGGCCCTCCTGTGCGGGCTCGGCTTCGGCGTCCTGCTCGTCGGCGGCATCGCCAACGCCTCCCTGAAGCAGTTCGAGGGCACCGGCCAGGCGAACGCGAACGGCAACGTGCAGGGCCTGGCGGCCCTCATCTTCACCAAGTACGTCTTCGCCTTCGAACTCACCGGCGCCCTGCTGATCACGGCCGCCGTAGGCGCCATGGTCCTCACCCACCGCGAGCGCACCGAACGCGCCAAGACCCAGCGCGAGCTGGCCGAGCAGCGCGTCCGCGACGGCAAGCACCTGCCCCCGCTGCCCGCCCCCGGTGTCTACGCCCGGCACAACGCCGTCGACATCGCGGGCCTGCTGCCCGACGGCACCCCCTCCGAGCTGACCGTCAGCGCGACCCTGCGCGCACGCGGCCAGATGCGGGACGTGTCCGCGCGGGCGCTCGGTGATCTCAAGGCACTCGAACAGCGCGCGAAGGACCGCCTGGAGCGCACGGAGAGCGAACCGGTGAACCTCAAGCGGACGGAGGACGCGTCGAAGTGAACCCCGTCAACTACCTCTATCTCGCTGCCCTGTTGTTCACCATCGGCGCGACCGGCGTGCTCATCAGGCGCAACGCGATCATTTTGTTCATGTGCGTCGAGCTGATGCTCAACGCCTGCAACCTCGCGTTCGTCGTCTTCTCCCGGATGCACGGCAACCTCGACGGCCAGATCATCGCCTTCTTCACGATGGTCGTCGCCGCGGCGGAGGTCGTGGTCGGCCTCGCGATCATCGTGTCGCTGTTCCGCGCCCGCCACTCGGCCTCGGTCGACGACGCCGGCCTGATGAAGCTGTAAGGGGTCGGAAGAATCGTGGAGAACCTGATCGCGCCGCTCATCGCGGCGCCCCTGCTCGGAGCCGCCGTGCTCCTGCTCGGTGGCCGGCGCCTGGACCGCGTCGGCCACTGGATCGGCACGCTGCTGTCCACCGCCTCCTTCGTCATCGGCCTGGTCCTCTTCGCCGGGCTGCTCGGCAAGGATGCCGAACACCGCACGCTGATCCAGCACTTGTGGACCTGGATCTCGGTCGGCGACTTCCACGCGGACGTCACCTTCCGGCTCGACCAGCTGTCGATGACGTTCGTCCTGCTGATCACCGGCGTCGGCTCGCTGATCCACCTCTACTCCATCGGGTACATGGAGCACGACGAGCGGCGCCGCCGCTTCTTCGGCTACCTCAACCTGTTCCTCGCGGCGATGCTCCTGCTGGTCCTCGCCGACAACTACCTGCTGCTGTACGTCGGCTGGGAGGGCGTCGGCCTCGCCTCGTACCTGCTGATCGGCTTCTGGCAGCACAAGCCCAGTGCCGCGACGGCCGCGAAGAAGGCGTTCCTGGTCAACCGCGTCGGCGACATGGGCCTGTCCATCGCGATCATGCTGATGTTCACCACCTTCGGCACCTTCGCCTTCGGACCGGTCTTCGAGCGCGCCGGGGACGCCTCCGAGGGCAGGCTCACCGCGATCGCGCTGATGCTGCTGCTCGCCGCGTGCGGCAAGTCGGCCCAGGTGCCGCTCCAGTCCTGGCTCGGGGACGCCATGGAGGGCCCGACCCCGGTCTCGGCCCTCATCCACGCGGCCACCATGGTGACCGCGGGCGTCTACCTCATCGTCCGCTCCGCCGCGATCTTCAACGGCGCCCCGGACGCACAGCTCGTGGTCACCGTGGTCGGCGCGGTCACGCTGCTCTTCGGTGCGATCGTCGGTTGCGCCAAGGACGACATCAAGAAGGCGCTGGCCGGTTCGACCATGTCGCAGATCGGCTACATGGTGCTGGCGGCGGGCCTCGGCCCCATCGGCTACGTCTTCGCGATCATGCATCTGGTGACGCACGGCTTCTTCAAGGCCGGGCTGTTCCTCGGCGCCGGTTCGGTCATGCACGGCATGAACGACGAGGTCGACATGCGCAGGTACGGCGGCCTGCGGAAGTACATGCCGATCACGTTCGTCACCTTCGGCCTCGGCTACCTCGCGATCATCGGCTTCCCGGGCCTCTCCGGCTTCTTCTCCAAGGACAAGATCATCGAGGCCGCCTTCGCCAAGGGCGGCACCGAGGGCTGGATCCTCGGCGGCGCGGCCCTCCTCGGCGCGGCCGTCACCGCGTTCTACATGACCCGCGTGATGCTGATGACGTTCTTCGGCGAGAAGCGTTGGCAGCCGGATGCCGAGGGCCACGAGCCCCACCCGCACGAGTCCCCGAGCACCATGACGATCCCGATGATCGTGCTGGCGATCGGTTCGGTCGCGGGTGGTGCCTTCTTCGACGTGGGCGACCGCTTCCTGCACTGGCTGGAGCCGGTCACCGGGCACGCCGAGGGCGACTCCCCGCTGAGCGCGCTCACGGTCACCGGCGCCACCATGGTCTGCCTGGTGATCGGCGTGGGCCTGGCCTGGGCGCAGTACGGCCGCAAGCCGGTCCCGGCCGTCGCCCCGCGCGGCTCGCTGCTTACCCGGGCGGCCCGCCGCGACCTGTACCAGGACGACTTCAACCACGTCGTCCTCGTACGCGGCGGCGAGCACCTGACGCGCTCCCTGGTCTACGTCGATCACACCCTGGTGGACGGCGTGGTCAACGGCACGGCGGCCGGTTTCGGCGGCCTGTCCGGGCGGCTGCGCCGGGTCCAGAACGGCTTCGCCCGCTCCTACGCGGTCTCGATGTTCGGCGGCGCGGCCCTGCTGGTCGCCGCGACCCTGCTGATGAGGGCGGTCTGATACCGATGGCTTCGATGTCATTTCCCCTGCTGACAGCGACGGCGGTGCTCCCGGCCCTCGGGGCCGTCGCCACCGCCGCCGTACCGGCCCGGCGGCGCACCGCCGCCAAGTGGCTGGCGCTCCTCGTCTCGCTGGCCACGCTCGCCCTGGCGATCGTCGTCCTGGTCCGCTTCGACCCGGGCGGCGCGCGCTACCAGCTCACCGAGTCCCACGCCTGGATCAAGGACTTCGGGGTCCGCTACGACCTGGGCGTGGACGGCATCGCGGTCGCGCTGATCGCGCTGACCGCCCTGCTGATGCCGTTCATCGTGCTGGCCGGCTGGAACGACGCCGATCCGCTGGAGACCGGCAGCAAGCGGTGGCGTCCCACCCAGGGCTTCTTCGCGCTGATCCTGGCCGTCGAGGCGATGGTGATCATCTCCTTCGAGGCCACCGACGTCTTCGTCTTCTACATCTTCTTCGAAGCCATGCTGATCCCGATGTACTTCCTCATCGGCGGCTTCGGGGACCGTGCGCACGAGCACGGGGAGGTGGCGGCGTCCACGCAGCGGTCGTACGCGGCCGTGAAGTTCCTGCTCTACAACCTGGCCGGCGGTCTGATCATGCTGGCCGCCGTCATCGGGCTCTACGTGGTCGCCGGGAGCTTCAGCCTCCAGGAGATCGTGCAGGCCCGCGCGAACGGCTCGCTGCACATGGCGACGAGCACCGAGCGCTGGCTGTTCCTCGGCTTCTTCTTCGCCTTCGCGGTGAAGGCGCCGCTGTGGCCGCTGCACACCTGGCTCCCCAACGCCATGCAGGAGTCCACCGCCCCGGTCGCCGTCCTCATCACGGCGGTCGTCGACAAGGTGGGCACCTTCGCGATGCTCCGCTTCTGCCTCCAGCTCTTCCCGGAGGCGTCTAAGTGGGCGACGCCCGTCATCCTCGTCCTGGCCCTGATCAGCATCGTCTACGGCGCGCTGCTCGCGGTCGGGCAGCGGGACATCAAGCGTCTGGTGGCGTACGCGTCGATCTCGCACTTCGGCTTCATCGTGCTCGGCATCTTCGCGATGACCAGCCAGGGCCAGTCCGGCGCGACGCTGTACATGGTCAACCACGGCATCTCGACGGCCGCGCTGATGCTGGTCGCCGGGTTCCTGATCTCCCGGCGCGGCTCGCGGCTCATCGCGGACTACGGCGGGGTGCAGAAGGTCGCCCCGGTGCTCGCGGGCACCTTCCTGATCGGCGGCCTCGCGACCCTGTCGCTGCCCGGACTCGCGCCGTTCGTCAGCGAGTTCCTGGTCCTGGTCGGCACGTTCGCGCGCTACCCGGTGATCGGGATCATCGCCACCCTCGGCATCGTCCTGGCCGCGCTGTACACGCTGGTGCTCTACCAGCGGACCATGACCGGGCCCGTGAAGCCCGAGGTCTCCGCGATGCCCGACCTGCGGGTGCGCGAGGTGCTGGTCGTCGCCCCGCTGATCGTGCTGCTGGTCTTCCTGGGCGTCTATCCGAAGCCCCTGACGGACATCGTCAACCCGGCGGTCAAGCAGACCCTGTCCGACGTACACGAGAAGGACCCCAAGCCCGCGGTGGAGGCGGCCAAGTGAGTGCGACAGCCGTCCACAGCCTGTGGACAATGGCGGCGGACCCGATCCCGAAGATCGAGGCGCCGAAAATCGAATACGGACAATTGTCCCCGACACTCATCGTGCTCGGCGCCGCCCTGATCGGGGTGCTGATCGAGGCGTTCGTCCCGCGCCGCTCGCGCTACTACGCCCAGGTGTTCGTCTCGGCCGTCGCGCTGTGCGCCGCCTTCGCGGCGGTCGTCGCGCTCGCG
This sequence comes from Streptomyces sp. SID4985, assembly GCF_009863025.1. Taxonomy (GTDB): domain Bacteria; phylum Actinomycetota; class Actinomycetes; order Streptomycetales; family Streptomycetaceae; genus Streptomyces. The sequence goes on from NZ_WWIR01000085.1 coordinate 7,699, forward strand.
GCCGGGGGGTACGGCACCACGAAGGCGCACGTCGCGGCCATGGGCGCGATCGCGGTCGACGGACCGGCCCTCTTCCTGGAGGGCACGATCCTGCTGGCCGGACTGGTCGGTCTGTTCACCTTCGCGGAACGGCGTCTGGACCCGGCGGCGCACGGCAACCGGGTCGACTCCTTCGCGGCGCAGGCGGCGGCCGTGCCGGGCGGCGAGGGCGAGAAGGCGGCCGTGAAGGCCGGGTTCACCACCACCGAGGTGTTCCCGCTGCTGCTCTTCGCGATCGCCGGGATGCTGGTCTTCCCGGCGGCCAACGACCTGCTGACGCTGTTCGTGGCCCTGGAGGTCCTCTCCCTCCCGCTGTACCTGCTGTGCGCGCTGGCCCGCCGCAAGCGGCTGCTGTCGCAGGAGGCCGCGGTCAAGTACTTCCTGCTCGGCGCGTTCGCCTCCGCGTTCACCCTGTTCGGCATCGCCCTGCTGTACGGCTACGCGGGCTCGGTGTCGTACTCCCGCATCGCGCAGGTCGTCGACGGCACGGTCAGCGGCGTCGACCCGGCCCTCGCGGACACCATGGGCAACGACGCGCTCCTCCTGATCGGCATGGCGCTCCTGGTGATGGGTCTGCTGTTCAAGGTGGGCGCGGTGCCGTTCCACATGTGGACGCCCGACGTGTACCAGGGCGCGCCGACCCCGGTCACCGGCTTCATGGCGGCCGCGACCAAGGTCGCCGCGTTCGGCGCGCTGCTGCGGCTGCTCTACGTCGTCCTGCCGGGGCTGCGCTGGGACTGGCGCCCGGTGATGTGGGGCGTGGCCATCGTCACCATGCTGGGCGGCGCGATCATCGCCATCACCCAGACCGACATCAAGCGCCTGCTCGCGTACTCGTCCATCGCGCACGCGGGCTTCATCCTCGCGGGTGTGATCGCCACGTCGCAGAACGGCGTCTCGTCGGTCCTCTTCTACCTGGCCGGCTACTCCTTCGTGACGATCGGCGCCTTCGCCGTGGTCACCCTGGTCCGCGACGCGGGCGGCGAGGCGACCCACCTCTCCCAGTGGGCGGGGCTCGGGCGCCGTTCCCCGCTGGTGGCGGCGGTCTTCGCGGTCTTCCTGCTCGCCTTCGCCGGTATCCCGCTGACCAGCGGCTTCGCCGGAAAGTTCGCGGTCTTCCGGGCTGCGGCCGAGGGCGGTGCGGCTCCGCTGGTGGTCATCGGTGTCCTCTCCTCCGCCATCGCGGCCTTCTTCTACATCCGCGTGATCGTCCTGATGTTCTTCAGCGCCCCGAAGCCGGACGGCCCCACGGTCGCCGTCCCGTCCCCGCTGACGACGACGGCGATCGCGATCGGCGTGGCGGTGACGGTGGTGCTGGGCGTGGCCCCGCAGTACTTCCTGAGCCTTGCGAACCAGGCGAGCGTGTTTGTGCGCTGATCCGACCCCGCTTCGTACGACTGCCCGGTACCCCTGCGCGGGGTGCCGGGCAGTCGTGTGTGACCGGGTGAACCTGTGGATAACTTCCGGGACTGTCGGCGCGGGCGCCTATGGTGGATGCGGTGGTCGGGACGCGGCGCACGGGGGACAGGCGATGAGTGGGACAGGCGGGATCGGTGGCATGGCAGTGGTGACGGAGGAGGCCGGGGCGGCCAGGAGCGAGGCGCTGGGCGCGCTGCACCGGGTCTTCGGGTACGAGGCGTTCCGGGGCGAGCAGGAAGCGATCATCGAGCATGTGGTGGCGGGCGGGGACGCCCTGGTGCTCATGCCGACCGGTGGCGGCAAGTCGCTGTGCTACCAGATCCCGGCCCTGGTCAGGCCGGGCACCGGTGTCGTGGTCTCGCCGCTGATCGCGCTCATGCAGGACCAGGTGGACGCGCTGCGCGCCCTCGGTGTGCGGGCCGGGTTCATCAACTCCACGCAGGACTTCGACCAGCGCCGCACGGTCGAGGCCGAGTTCCTCGCCGGTGAGCTGGACCTCCTCTACCTCGCCCCGGAGCGGCTGCGCGTGGAGGCCACGCTCGACCTGCTCTCCCGGGGCAGGATCTCCGTGTTCGCCATCGACGAGGCGCACTGTGTCTCCCAGTGGGGCCACGACTTCCGCCCGGACTACCTGAACCTCTCGCTGCTCGGCGAGCGCTGGCCGGACGTACCCCGGATCGCCCTGACCGCCACGGCCACCCAGGCGACCCACCAGGAGATCACCCAGCGGCTGAACCTCCCGTCGGCCCGCCACTTCGTCGCCAGCTTCGACCGCCCCAACATCCAGTACCGGATCGTCCCCAAGGCCGACCCCAAGAAGCAGCTCCTCGCCTTCCTGCGCGAGGAGCACGCCGGAGACGCGGGCATCGTCTACTGCCTCTCACGCAACTCCGTCGAGCGCACCGCCGAGTTCCTCACCGCCAACGGCATCGCGGCGGTGCCGTACCACGCGGGCCTGGACGCGGCCACGCGCGCCGACCACCAGTCCCGCTTCCTGCGCGAGGACGGCCTGATCGTCGTCGCCACCATCGCCTTCGGCATGGGCATCGACAAGCCGGACGTCCGCTTCGTCGCCCACCTCGACCTGCCCAAGTCCATCGAGGGCTACTACCAGGAGACCGGCCGCGCGGGCCGCGACGGAATGCCCTCCACCGCCTGGATGGCGTACGGCCTCAACGACGTCGTGCAGCAGCGCAAGCTGATCCAGTCCGGCGAGGGCGACGAGAACTTCCGCCGCCGCGCCGCCGCCCACCTGGACGCGATGCTCGCCCTGTGCGAGACCGCCCGGTGCAGGCGCGGCCAGCTCCTCGCCTACTTCGGCCAGGAGCCCGGCGCCGAGGCGTGCGGCAACTGCGACACGTGCCTCACCCCGCCGGAGACCTGGGACGGCACGGTCGCCGCGCAGAAGGTCCTCTCCACGGTGGTGCGGCTCCAGCGCGAGCGCGGCCAGAAGTTCGGCACCCTGCAGATCGTGGACATCCTGCTCGGCAAGCGCAGCGCCAAGGTGATCCAGTTCGACCACGACCAGCTCTCCGTCTTCGGCATCGGCGAGGACCTGAGCGAGGGCGAATGGCGCGGCGTCGTACGGCAGTTGCTCGCGCAGGGCCTGCTCGCCGTCGAGGGCGAGTACGGCACGCTGGTGCTCACCGAGGAGAGCGGCGCGGTACTGCGGCGCGAGCGGGAGGTGCCGCTGCGCAAGGAGCCGAAGCGGCCCACCACGGCCCGTTCCGCAGGCGGCCGGGGCGAGCGCAAGGCCAAGTCCGCGGCGGCCGAACTGCCCGCCGAACTGGTCCCCGTCTTCGAGGCCCTGCGTGCCTGGCGCGCCGAGCAGGCGAAGGAACAGGGCGTCCCGGCGTACGTCATCTTCCACGACGCCACCCTCCGCGAGATCGCCACCGCCCGCCCGGCATCGGTGCGCGAGCTGGGCACGATCGGCGGGGTCGGCGAGAAGAAGCTCGCGACGTACGGCGAGGGGGTGCTGGCAGTGCTCAACGGGCAGCCGGAGGCGGTGACTTCGGCACCCGCAGCGCCCGCCGGGGCCGCCGCGCCCGCGCAGTCCGCCAGGGCTGCCGCACCCGCCGCGGCGACCGGCCATGACGAGCACTGGCCCGGCGACGACGAAGAGCCCTACTGGGACTAGCCCTAAGGGGACTGCCCTACGGGGACTGGCCGTTCGCGCTCACGCCAGTGCCGTCAGCCCCGGTGCGAACGTGATCAGGAGGGGCAGCAGCGGGACCAGCGCGGCCGCCGCCGTGGCCAGTGCGCGCTGTCGGCGCAGCAGCCGGGGCGGGGGCTCGAGGAGCCGGTCCACGCGTTCGCCGAGCAGGCGGCGGCTGGAGGCGCAGGACAGCACGCCCCGGTGCTGGTTCAGCTCGATCAGGGCCAGGGCGGTGGTGAGGTGGCCGCAGCGCCGGGAGGCGGTGTCGTCGGCGGCCAGTTCCACCAGCCGGTGCGTCTGGTCGCGGAAGTGCGCGAAGAGCGGCACGCGCGGGAAGCCCGACGCGAGGGCGCTCGACAGATGCAGCAGCCAGTCGTGGTGGGCGCGGGCGTGGCCGCGTTCATGGGTGAGGACCGCGTCCAGCTGGTGGTCGGTGAGCCGGTGCAGCGCCCCGGTGGTCACGACCAGGCGGGGCGGATGCCCGGGCAGCCACCAGGCGTCCGGGTACTCGTCCTCCAGTACCAGCAGCGGCCCGCGCCCCGAGGGCAGCCCGGCGGGCAGCTCCGGGGCCCGCTCGTCCAGGTGCGCCCGGGTCACCCCGCGCCGCCGCCGCACCTCGGTCAGCTCGCGGGCCAGCATGGCGGTGGTCCAGGCGGCCCC
>NZ_WWIR01000086.1 GCF_009863025.1 Streptomyces sp. SID4985
TCCCGTGGGACCGCCCCCCAGCGGTCCCACGGTTTCCCCCGTTCCCCCGTGCCCCCTCGGGCCGCGCCCCAGGGCTTCTCCCCCATCGCCCCGGGGCTTTCCCCGTCGGCCGCCGAACCTCCGGCGGACCTACGGAAACTCTCAGGCGACCAGTTCGCCGAACGCGCTCTCCTCGTCGCGGCCGAGGCTCAGCACCTCGTCGTCGCGCAGCCGGCGCAGCGAGCGCCAGATGCTGGACTTCACCGTGCCGACGCTGATGCCGAGTATGTCGGCGATCTCCGGGTCGGTACGGCCCTCGTAGTAGCGCAGGACCAGCATCGTGCGCTGGAGTTCGGGCAGCCGGGCCAGCGCCTGCCACAGGACGGCGCGCAGCTCGGTGCCGCGCATGGCGTCCGTACCGGCGGGCGTCTCCGGCAGTTCCTCGGTCGGGTACTCGTTCAGCTTGCGGCGGCGCCACGCGCTGATGTGCAGGTTGGTCATGGTGCGACGGAGGTAACCGCCGACCGCGGCCTTGTCGCTGATCCGGTCCCAGGCCCGGTAGGTCGAGAACAGCGCGCTCTGCAGCAGGTCCTCGGCCTCGAACCGGTCACCGGTGAGGTGATAGGCGGTCGCGTACAGGGAGGCGCGGCGCTCCTGGACGTAGGCGGTGAACTCCGCCTCAGTCAGGGAGCGTCGCTCCCCCTGCTCCTCCCCGTACGCGACCGTCCCGTACGCCTCCCCCTGGCGTGCGTCGACCACCGTCATGTACCCGGTGTGCTGACGCCCGGTGCCGCGCGCGCACCCCCGTACGCTCCCGGTGTCCCGGCCGCGTTCCAGCAGCGCGGTACCGGTGCCGGCACCGGACTTCCCCGAGCTCTCGATCCCCCGGTGCACGTCGTGCAGACGTGTGACCACTGCGCTGGTGCTCATGCCGTGCGGCGTGTTCATCTCGCGCTCCCCGTCGTGGACTTTCCGGTGTTCGGGCTGTTCGGTGCTGTTTCCCCCGTGCCGAAAAGCTTGCCGAACGACCTTCATGGACGTGTCCGCCGACTGTCACAGACCTGTCACAGGGGCCCCGCCCGGCGGGTCGTTCCCGGCTCTCGGGCATCCCGGATGGCAGGGCCATAAGCCCTCTGACCTCGCAGGACCCGCTTCCTGCCGTAGCGGGCGGTGCGGCACGGGTCGTACGGGAGCCGGTGCATGGGCCAGAATGAGCCCGTGCCTTCCCTGTTGCTGATCGAGGACGACGACGCCATCCGTACGGCCCTGGAGCTCTCCCTGACGCGCCAGGGGCACCGGGTCGCCACCGCCGCCAGCGGCGAGGACGGTCTGAAGCTGCTGCGTGAACAGCGGCCGGACCTGATCGTGCTGGACGTGATGCTGCCCGGCATCGACGGGTTCGAGGTGTGCCGGCGCATCCGCCGCACCGACCAGTTGCCGATCATTCTGCTGACCGCGCGCAGCGACGACATCGACGTGGTGGTCGGCCTGGAGTCCGGCGCCGACGACTACGTCGTGAAACCGGTGCAGGGCCGCGTGCTGGACGCCCGTATCCGTGCCGTGCTGCGGCGCGGGGAACGCGAGTCCAGCGACTCCGCGACCTTCGGCAACGTGGTCATCGACCGCTCGGCGATGACCGTCACGAAGAACGGCGAGGACCTTCAGCTCACCCCGACCGAGCTGCGGCTGCTCCTGGAGCTGAGCCGCAGGCCCGGACAGGCCCTGTCCCGGCAGCAGTTGCTGCGCCTGGTGTGGGAGCACGACTACCTGGGCGACTCCCGCCTGGTGGACGCGTGTGTGCAGCGGCTGCGCGCCAAGGTGGAGGACGTGCCGTCCTCCCCGACCCTGATCCGCACGGTCCGTGGGGTCGGCTACCGCCTGGACGCGCCTCAGTGAACGAACGAGGGGGACTCGGCCGCTGGCTGGCCGAGCGGGGGAGAAGGCCGGCCGGGCTGCGTTTCTCGAGCCTCAGGCTGCGCCTGGTACTGGTCTTCGGTCTGGTCGCGCTGACCGCCGCGGTGTCCGCGTCGGGCATCGCCTACTGGCTCAACCGCGAGGCGGTGCTCACGCGTGCCCAGGACGCGGTGCTGCGCGACTTCCGGCTGGAGATGCAGAACCGCGCGGGCGCGCTGCCCACGCACCCCACACAGGACGAACTCCAGATCGCGGCCGGGCAGATGGCGGGCAGCAGCCAGCGCTTCAGCGTGTTGCTGGTCGCCCAGGACACCGACCACCGCACGGTGTACGGCAGTTCGGAGGGACTGAACGGCTTCTCGCTGAAGGACGTGCCCCGTTCGCTGACCGCCGCCGTCAACAAGCAGCAGAAGGCGAGCGGTTCGGACGAGGCGCCGTACCACCTGTACTGGCAGCGGGTCACCGAGCACGGCACGCCGTACCTGGTGGCGGGCACGAAGGTGATCGGCGGCGGCGCCACCGGCTACATGGCCAAGTCCCTTGAGCCGGAGGCCAAGGACCTCAACTCCCTCGCCTGGTCGCTCGGTATCGCCACGGGTCTGGCGCTGATCGGTTCCGCGCTGCTCGCGCAGGCCGCCGCCACGACCGTCCTCAAGCCGGTGCACCGGCTCGGGGTGGCCGCGCGAAGGCTCGGCGAGGGCCGTCTCGACACCCGGCTGCGGGTCTCCGGCACGGACGAACTCGCCGACCTGTCACGGACGTTCAACAACGCGGCCGCCGCGCTGGAGCAGCGGGTCGCGGAGATGGCCGCGCGCGACGAGGCGTCCCGGCGCTTCGTGGCCGACATGTCGCACGAGCTGCGCACCCCGCTGACCGCGATCACCGCCGTCACCGAAGTCCTGGAGGAAGAGCTGGAGTTCGAGGGCGGAGGCATAGACCCGATGATCGAGCCCGCGGTACGGCTCGTGGTCAGCGAGACCCGGCGGCTGAACGACCTGGTGGAGAACCTGATGGAGGTCACCCGCTTCGACGCGGGCACCGCCCGTCTCGTCCTGGACGACGTCGACCTCGCCGACCAGATCACCGCCTGCATCGACGCCCGCGCCTGGCTCGACGCGGTGGACCTGGACGCCGAGCGCGGCATCCACTCCCGGCTCGACCCGCGCCGCCTGGACGTCATCCTCGCCAACCTCATCGGCAACGCCCTCAAGCACGGCGGCTCCCCGGTGCGCGTCTCGGTGCGCATCGACGGGGACGACCTGGTCATCGCGGTGCGCGACCACGGCCCCGGCATTCCCGAGGACGTCCTCCCGCACGTCTTCGACCGCTTCTACAAGGCCAGCGCCTCCCGCCCCCGCTCCGAGGGCAGCGGCCTCGGCCTGTCCATCGCCCTGGAGAACGCCCACATCCACGGCGGCGAGATCATCGCCGCCAACTCCCCCGAGGGCGGCGCGGTGTTCACGCTGCGACTGCCCCGGGACGCCTCGCGGCTGACCGAGGAGGAGGGCGAGGAGGGCGACGAGGGCAAGGACGGCGGCGCTTCGGGGGACGGCCCCGTAGGCGACGGCTCCGGCGCTTCCGGCGCCCCTGGCACCTCTGGCTCTCCTGGCGCTCCTGGCGCCTCCGGTGGGGAGGGGCGCGGATGAGGGCGCGTACGCTGCGGCCGCTGCTGGCGCTGCCCCTGCTCGGCGCGCTGCTCGCCGGGTGCGGCATCCGGCCCACCGAGGTGCCGACCGACTTCGGGCGGGCGCCCTCGCGGGTGCCCTGCTCGCCCACCGGCTCCGACCGGTCCGACGAGTCCGCGCACGGCGTGCCCGTCCAGGTCTTCCTGCTGTGCGAGTCGTCGCTGGTCGCGGTGGACCGTACGGTGCGGGTGCCGGAGGGCACCCCGGACGCGCGGCGCCGGATCATCGTCGCCGAGGGCCTGCTCGACCAGCTCGCCGCCGCCCCCTCCACCGGGGAACGCGCCGCCGGGTACGCGACCCGGGTGCCGGGTGGCCTCGGCGTGTCCGGGCCGGGCCACGACGACCCCGAGGACGCGCTCCGGCTGAGCGCCGACCCCTCCCGCCTCTCCTCCTACGCCCTCGCCCAGGTCGTGTGCACCCTCTCCGACTCGACGGCGACCGAGGAGGACGGCGCGGTGGTCCTCGGCGGCCCGGGCACGGGCGCCCTGCGCCGCTACGCCTGCACCGACGACGTACGCGACCGGCCGGGCCGCACGGAGCCGCCGTCCAACGAGGTCGAACGGGGCTGAGCCCGGGGCCGTGGTGGCCGCCGTGGGGTGGCGCGCGGCGGTCCGGCGCACGGGGCGCGGGGCACGCGGCGCCGCGAACGGCGGTGTGGCGTATGCCTCACGGGGGCGCGCGTGGTGCGTGCGGAACCGATCGTGCGGGGTGGCGCGTCTTGGGGGGCGTGCAGCGTCAAGGCTCCATCGGCGGCAATGCCGTGATCCGCATCCGTGTGACAGGGGGCGTCCTCCTCGTCGCGCACCTCGCCCTCGTCGCCTGGCTGACGCTGCGTCCGCTGGACGTTCCCTGGGTACGGCCCGCCAACCTGCGCCCGCTCGCCGGGGTCCGCGCCGACCTGGCGCTGGGCTGGCCCGACGCGGCCACCCGGCTGGGCGCCGGCCTGGGGCTGCTGGCCCCGCTGGGCGTCCTGCTGCCGATGGCCGACGGCAGACTCACCGTCTCCCTGCTCGGCTCCCTGTTCCGTACGGCCGCCGCGGGCGCCCTGATCTCGCTGGGCATCGTCCTGGCGCAGACGGGGGTGCCGGGTCGGGTCGCGGACGTGGACGCGCTGCTCCTGAACACCGCCGGGGTGGTCCTCGCCCATCTGGCGTTCGTCCCGGCGGGACGCGCGTGGCTGAGACGGCGGGTACGGCACGGGGAGCAGGGCTCGGTGGCGGTCGCGGGGGAGCCGTCCCAAGGGCGGACCCCGACGATTCCCCGGGTCGGGATCGTCCCCTAGGGGCGCGCCCGTCAGGGCCGGTGGAGTTCGCCCGCGGATTCCGCGTCCTGCTCCTGTCCCGTCGTCGCGGACCAACCGGCAAGCAGCTTCAGGGCGTTCTCGGCGGGCGTTCCCGGGGCCGCGCTGTAGACGAGCACGCTCAGACCGCTGTCGTCGGGGAGGTACATGGTCTCCTGGTCGAGTTCCAGGTCTCCGACGACCGGATGGCGGAAGCGCTTCGTGCTGTCGCGGAAGACGTGCACGTCCTGGGAACCCCACATCACACGGAACTCGTCGCTGCGCGTGGACAGTTCACCGATGAGGCGGGACAGCTCGCGGTCGTGGGGGTTGCGCGCCGCCTCCACGCGCAGCGCGCCCACGGTGAAGCGGGCCATGCGCTCCCAGTCGGTGTACAACCGCCGGGCGGCGCGGGCGAGGAACGCGAACCGGACGACGTTCCCGCCGCTGGCCACGTCGGCGTACATCTCCGAATACAGCGCCCGGCCGAGGGGGTTGGCGGCCAGCGCGTCGAGGCGGTTGTTCATCACGAACGCGGGCAGCCCGGGCATCCCCGCGACGATCCGCGCCACGCTCGGCCGCACCGTCGGCCGGCCCTGCCGCTGCCGGGCCCGTGCGGCGGTCGCGGGGCCGGCAGCGCGGGCGAGGTCGTACAGGTACATCCGCTCGGTCGCGTCGAGCCGCAGCGCCCGGGCGACGGCGTCCAGCACGCTGTCCGAGACGCCCTGGAGGTTTCCGCGCTCCAGGCGCGTGTAGTACTCGACGCTCACCCCGGCGAGCGTCGCGACCTCGCCCCGGCGCAGTCCGGGCACCCGCCGCTGTCCGTACACCGGCAGCCCCGCCTGGCCGGGGGTGATCCTGTCGCGCCTGGAGCGCAGGAAGGCGCTGACGGCGTCCCGATTGTCCATGGCGACAGCGTAGGCAGCCCGCGCGAGCCGTGAGGGGCCTTGCCGGTACCCCTCACGGCAGGGGCTCCCCCGGCGCGGCCGCCTCCCGTTGCATGGTGGGTGACCGCTTCCCCGCCCGACCGAAGGGACACGCGAGATGAACAACCCGGCCAAGACCGTGACGGAGAGCCCCGCCGATGTCGTACGACGCCTTTACGACGCGCTGGGCAGGGGCGACGTGCCGGGTGTCCTGGCCGCGCTCCACCCCGAGGTGATCGTGGACGAGCCGGGGCAGCTCCCCTACGGGGGCACGCACCGGGGCCGGGAGGCGTTCGCGCGGTCGGTCCTGGGCGCGATGACGGGCCACGCCGCCGTCGCCCTCACCGACGCCGAGGTCTTCGAGGGCCCCACCGGTGTCGTCGGCCGACTCACCGGAACGCTCACCGCCCACACCACCGGCGAGGAGTTCCCGCTGACCATGGTCGAGATCCACCGCGTCGAGGACGGCACGGTGCGCGCGATCGACGTGTACACCAAGAACCCCGGCGAACTGGCCGCGTTCTACGCGCGCGCGGAGGCGGGTACCCGCTGACGGCGACAGGCTCGTGGGACAGGGACGACGAGGTCCGTACGACACGGCCGACGACAGATCCGTACGACAACACCCGCACGACGACACCCGCACGAGACGGCGAGGGACACACCATGACCGCCACCTGGTTCATCACCGGCACCTCCTCGGGCTTCGGCCGGCTGCTCACCGAACGCCTCCTGGCCCGGGGCGACCGCGTCGCCGCCACGCTCCGCAGGCCCGAGGCCCTGGACGACCTGCGCGCCAAGTACGGCCACCGGCTCTGGACCGCCCGGCTCGACGTCACCGACACCGAGGAGGTGCGCCGGGTCGTCGACGAGGCGTTCCGGGCCCTCGGCACGATCGACGTGGTCGTCAACAACGCCGGATACGGCGTGCTCGCGTCCGTAGAGGAGGCGTCCGACGAGCAGATCCGCCGCGTGGTCGACACCAACCTGATCGGCTCGATCCAGGTGATCCGCGCCGTCCTCCCGCATCTGCGCGCCCAGGGCGGGGGCCGCGTCCTCCAGGTGTCGACCGCGGGCGGACAGACGACCTACCCGGGGCTCAGCTACTACCACGCGTCCAAGTGGGGCATCGAGGGGTTCTGCGAGACCGTGGCACGCGAGATCGCGCCGTTCGGGGTGGCCCTGACCATCGTCGAGCCGGGCGCGACCCCGACCAACTTCGGCACCTCGATCGACACCGCGCCGCCGCTGGCCGCCTACGCGGACACGCCCGCGGGCGCGACCCGGCAGGCGGTCGCCGAGGGGCGCTTCCCGCTCCCCAACAGCGCCGAGAAGATCGCGGACGCGATGATCGACCTCGTGGACTCCGGCGCGACGCCGCTCCGGCTGCCGCTCGGTCCCGACACGTACGACGACGTGCACGCGGCGCTCGCGGGGCGGCTCGCGGAGCACGAGGCTCATCAGGAGGTGGCTTACTCGGTGGCGGCGGGGTAGGCGGGCCGGGGTCGCCTAAGGGGCGCACCCCGACGAATTCCAGGGTCGGTGTCGCTCCTTGGAGTGATGAATTCACCCCCTTTGCCCTCGTACCGTGGAATCACAGAACGGGGGCGGCGCATCGGCCGCCGACCGGCCACCGGCCCGTGCGCGGGCCGCCGACGACGACGGAGGAACAGCCATGACCGCCCTTGCCCGCCCCACCGACGGCCGCATGATCGGCGGAGTGTGCGCGGCGCTGGCGCGCCGCTTCGGCACCTCGGCGACGACGATGCGGGTGATCTTCCTGCTGTCCTGCCTGCTGCCCGGCCCGCAGTTCCTGCTCTACATAGCCCTCTGGATCCTGCTGCCGTCCGAGGACAAGGCACGCCCGGCCACCTGGTGACCCCATGCGCGAGCCGCCGACGCGTCCCGGAGGGATCCGGGCGCGACGACGGCTCGCGGGTGCCTCGGTGTCAGCCGAGCGGAATGCCGTTGACCGGCAGACCGTGGGTGGGCAGGCCCTTGAGCGGCAGGCCGCCGAGCAGCCCGGCGACCGGCGCGGCCGGACCCTGGGCGAGGACCTTCTGTACGGCCGGCTGCGCGGCGGCGAGCCCGCTGCCGACGGCACCCTGGCCCTGGGTGAGGGCCCCAGTGGCGCCCGGGAGCGTCTTGGTGACGGAGTCCAGGCCCTGCGGAGCGGCCGGGGCGGCGTTGGCGGCACCGGCGCCGACGGCGGCGAAAGCGGCACCGAGCGCGGCGACACCGAGGGTCTTGACGGCAGACTGCTTCATGGTGAATGGCGTCCTTGAATGCGAGAAACGGGGATCTCATTCGATGAGCGGTCCCCGACCGTAAACGCGCCGAACCGTCCCCCGCAAACACCGAAATGCGGACGACCTGTGAATGCACGTCCGTATTCCAACCCCCAACACCCCCTCCCCCGGCCGCCCGTTCGAGGGATAACCCCTGATGGGCGCCCTACCCAGGAACAGGCATTCGCCCCACCCTCCCTCGCATCCGCATTCGAGGGCGTCATTGCGCACCACGACTCGTTCATCGAAAGGAATGAACCCTGTTTTCATCGCATTGACGGAGAAGCGGCTCCGGTAAATCGCGCACACACCCGAATGCCCCGGCCGGGCCCACCGTCCCACCGCGCACCGCTGCTCGCCTTTCTCCGCCCGACGTCGGGCACACGTTCGGTCGATACGCAACGGTGACCGCCGTGAAGGGTTTGGTTCACTCTGGCTTCTGACACTGTTCTGTCATGGGACAGCAAGCGGCGCCGGTCCGAACGGCCAGGCTGGGAAAGGCGGTCGGCTCCGGGCCGGGCGCGGTCAGTGGGGCGGTGCTGCTGCTCGCCGGGGGCGCGGAGGTGTCCGAGCGTCGGCCGTTTCCCCTTTCCGCGGGGCTGGTTCGCGCCCTCGGCCGCCGACTCGCCCGCTCGGGACGGGCCGACGGACTCGCCGTCCATCCGGTGCACTACCGGTACCGGGGATGGAACGGCACTCAGGCCCACCTCGCGGCGGACGCCTCCTGGGCGGCCGACGAGGCGGTACGGCGCTACGGCGATGTGCCGGTGTGCCTGGTGGGGCTGCACATGGGCGGGCGGGCCGCGCTGCGCGCCGGGGGCCATGAGGCCGTCAACTCCGTGGTGGCGCTGGCGCCCTGGCTCCCGGAGGAGGACGTGGCGGTGCCGCCCGAGCCGGTGAAACAGCTGGTCGGCCGGCGGGTGCTGATCGCGCACGGCACCAACGACGAGCGGTCCGACCCGGAGCTGTCCTTCCGTCTCGCGGCCCGCGCCAAGAAGGTCAACCGGGACGTGTGCCGCTTCGAAGTGCACGCGGACGGCCACGGGTTGCACCAGTACCGGGACGAAGTGGTCGCGCTGGCCGAGGACTTCGTCCTGGGTGCCCTCTTCGGGCACGCGGTGTCCCGCCCGGTGGAGGACGCCCTCGCGGCACCGCCGCCGATAGGGCTGCGGATGCCGCTGGCGTCCGGCTTCGGCCGCTCGCTGCGTAAGTAAACCCCTGGGGAAGGTCAGTTGGGCAGCAGGCTGCCGCGCCGGGAGAGGAGGAACTTCTTGAAGGCGGCCACCGGTGGGGTGTCCGGGCGGTCGGCCAGCCAGGCGACGCCGATCTCGCGCACCGCGCGCGGTGCCGTCACGGTCAGCTCGACCACGCCCGGCCTCGGCACGGTGGGCGGGGGCAGCAGCGCGACCCCGAGTCCGGCCGCGACCAGACCGCGCAGCGTCTCGGTCTCCTCGCCTTCGAAGGCGACCCTCGGCCGGAATCCGGCCTCGCTGCACAGGTCGTCGGTGATGCGCCTCAGCCCGTAGCCGGGTTCCAGGGTCACGAAGGTCTCCTCGGCGGCCTCGGCGAGCCGGATGCGGCGGCGGCCCGCGAGGTGGTGGTCGGCCGGTACGACCAGACGCAGTTTCTGCTCGTCCAGGCGACGGGCCACCAGGTCCGGCGCGTCCGGCACCGGCGAGGTCAGACACAGGTCCAGCTCGCCCGCGCGCAGCCGCTCCAGCATGGCCTCGCCGTAGTTCTGCACCAGGCTGAAGCGGACGCGCGGATGGTCGGCGCGGAAGGCGTGGAGCAGGCCGGGCACGGTCTCCGGGCCCATGGTGTGCAGGAAGCCGAAGGCGACCTTGCCGGTGGCCGGGTCGGCGTCGGCGCGGACCTCCTCGGCGGCGCGCTCGACCTCCGCGAGGGCGCGCTCGACGGAGGCGAGGAAGGTGTGGCCCGCGGGGGTCAGGGAGACGGTGCGGCCGTGCCGGGCGAACAGGCCGACGCCGAGGTCCTGCTCCAGGCGGACCATCGCGCGGGACAGGGTGGACTGGGGGACGTTCATCTCCCGCGCGGCCCGGGTGACGTGCTCGGTGCGGGCCACCCCGGCGAAGTAGGCGAGGCGCGGCGCGAGCAGCATCGCCATGTCTTCTGTGTCACCGGACGGTGACAGGCGCGGCTGTGACCTGTACTGATGCTCCATGGGAACGATTATGGCGATTCCATGCATTGGACGGATGAGCGGGAGCCTACGTAGCGTCGAAGCATGTCTCCCGCCAGTACCGGGGCGTCCATCCGCGTGGACGCCGGCACGCCCGTCCCCTCCTCCGAAGCCGTAGGGGCAGCTCAGGCCCCCGAGGCCACAGTGGCCGAAGAGGCCGCCGATTCGCGCATGACGCCCGGCGGCCCCGGCTACCGCCGTATGAGCCTCGCCCTCTTCCTCGCCGGAGTCGCGACCTTCGCGCTGCTCTACTCCACCCAGGCCCTGCTCCCGCTGATCTCCGACGACCTCGGGGTCGCGGCGGGCGAGGCGAGCTGGACCTTGGCCGCCGCGACCGGCGGGCTCGCACTGTTCGTGCTGCCGATGAGCGCGCTGTCCGAGCGCTTCGGGCGCCGTACGGTCATGACGGCCTCGTTGGCGGTCGCGGTGGCCGTCGGTCTGCTGGTGCCGTTCGCGCCGTCGATCGGCGCGCTGGTCGCGCTGCGCGCGGTCCAGGGCGCGGCGCTGGCCGGGCTGCCCGCCTCCGCGACGGCGTATCTGGCCGAGGAGGTCCGCCCGAAGGCGCTGGTCACGGCGATCGGCCTGTTCGTGGCGGGCAACAGTGTGGGCGGCATGAGCGGCCGGGTGATCACCGGCTGGGTCGCGCAGGAGTGGGGCTGGCGGACGGCCGTCGCCGTGATCGGCGTGGTGGCGGTCGGGTGCGCGGTGGCGTTCCGGCTGCTGCTGCCCGCGCCGCGCCACTTCCGGGCGGGCTCGCTGCGCCCGCGCGTGCTGGCCGGCACGGTCCGCGACCACCTCTCGAACCCGCTGCTGCGCCGTCTGTACGCGATCGGCGCGCTGTTCATGACGGTCTTCGGCGGGGTCTACACGGTGATCGGCTACCGCCTGACGGAGGCGCCGTTCTCCCTGCCGCAGGGCATCATCGGCTCGATCTTCCTGGTGTACCTGGTCGGCACGGTGTCCGCATCCACCTCGGGGCGCCTGGTGGGCCGCCTCGGCCGCCGGGGCGCGCTGTACGCGGCGGCCGGGACCACGGCGGCGGGCCTCCTGCTCTCCCTCGCCCCCGCCGTCCCGCTCGTACTGCTCGGCCTGGTGCTGATCACGGCCGGGTTCTTCGCGGGCCACGCGGTCGCGTCCTCCGCCGTCGGCCGTACGGCCACGCACGGCCGGGCGCAGGCGTCGGCGCTGTACCAGTCCGCGTACTACATCGGCTCCAGCGTGGGCAGCACGGTCGGCGCGCTGGCGTTCCACTCGGACGGCTGGGCGGGCACGGTGTCGGTGGGTCTCCTGGCGGTGCTCGGCGTCGTCACGATCACGCTGCTGGGCACGCGGGCGGCTCGGCGGGAGGCGGTTCTCGCGTAGCCGGGCGCGCTCCGCCGTATGCCCGGTCCCGGCCCGTGATCCAGCGGCCCCGGACCGGGCATTTCCGTACTCCGGGGGCCGTTGTCAGTGGGCTGCGGTAACTTCCGGAGTGCTGGGGCGCGACGAGGCGCGATCAGGACGGCCACGGGGGTGGGTGGACCATGGGCGAGGGCACGGCGACGGCGGATCTCGACACCGCACTGGAGAAGCACAGGACCGAGCTGACCGGGTACTGCTACCGGATGCTGGGCTCGTCCTTCGAGGCCGAGGACGCGGTGCAGGACACCCTGGTGCGCGCCTGGCGGGCGTACGACAAGTTCGAGGGCCGCTCCAGTCTGCGGTCGTGGCTGTACCGGATCGCCACGAACGTGTGTCTGGACATGCTGACGGCGAGCGGCAAGCGGGCCCGGCCGATGGACCTGACGGAGGCGACGCCGCTCGCGCGGGCGGCACTGTCCCCGCGCCCGGACCACACCTGGCTGGAGCCGGTGCCGGACGCGCGGGTGCTGCCCTCGGTGCAGGACCCGGCGGAGGCGGCGGTCGCGCGGGAGTCGATCCGGCTGGCGTTCATGGCCGCGCTGCAACAACTGCCGCCCAAGCAGCGGGCGGTGCTGATCCTGCGCGAGGTGCTGGCCTGGCGGGCGAGCGAGGTCGCGGAGCTGCTGGGCACGACGGTCGCCTCGGTGAACAGCGCCCTCCAGCGGGCCCGCGCCACCCTCGCCGAGCACGCGGAAGCGGGCGACGAGGCGTCGGTCTCCGACCCGCTGGACGAAGAACAGCAACGGCTCCTGGAGCGCTACGTGAAGGCGTTCGAGGGGTACGACATGACGGCCCTGACGGCGCTCCTCCACGAGGACGCGGTGATGACGATGCCGCCGTTCGACCTCTGGCTGCGCGGCCCGGCCGACATCACGGGCTTCATGTCGACCATCGGCGCGTCGTGCGCGGGCTCGCGCCTGGTCCCGGTCGAGGTCAACGGCCTCCCCGGCTTCGCCCACTACAAGCCGGACCCGGAAAAGGGCGGCTTCACCCCCTGGGCCGTCCAGGCCCTGGAGATCTCAGACGGCCGGATCACCGGTTTCCACTGCTTCCTGGACACGGCCCGCTGGTTCCCCCTCTTCGACCTCCCCCTCCACCTGGAAGCGGAGCCCGACGAAGGCGAGGAGCGCGACTAGGGCGGGCGCGGGGTCGCGCAGCCGTATCCGGCCGCCGACGCGGCGGGCGGCGAGTTCGAGGCGGGCGAGCAGTTCGACGTGCCCGAGCCGGGGATCGCCGACCCCGCTCACGTCGCACACGACGACCCCGGCCGCCCCCTCGCTCACCAGCAGCGCCCGCACGCGGTCGCACAGCCCGGCCGTCGCGCGGGGGTCGGCGGGGCCGGGCGGTATGGGCACGGCGGGGCTGTCGGCCCTGCTCTCGGCCTGGGTGTCGGGGTCCACGTGCGGTGGACCGGCGGGAGGCACGGAAATCATCGCGGAGACGGGAGATCGCGGGGGCCGGGAGCGGAATCGCCGGGGCCGGGGGCGAAGCCGCGGGGGGCCGGGGCGAAGTCGCGGAGATCGTGGAGATCGCGGCACCCGCATTGACCAGCCACCGGGCCGCCCCGGAGGCTGAGGCCCGTGCGGGGGGTGCTGAGCGGGTTCGCGGTGATCGCGGTCGTCATCGGGGTGGGGTACGTGCTCGGGCGGCGCGGGTCGCTCGGGGAGCGGGGCGGTGAGGTGCTGACCCGGCTGGCCTTCTCGGTCGCGGGCCCGGCACTGCTGTTCACCACCCTGGCGACGGCCGACCTGTCGGTCCTCTTCTCAGCCCGGCTGCTGGTGACCGCGCTGAGCACGGCGGCGGTCTCGGGGGTCTTCGTCGCGGTGGGGGTACTGCGGCACTGGGGCGTGGGCCGTACGACCATCGGCGCGCTGTGCTCCGGCTACGTCAACTCGGGCAACCTCGGCATCCCGATCGCGGCGTACGTCCTCGGCGACGCGTCACTGGTGGCGCCGGTCCTGCTCTTCCAGGTCGTCCTGGTGACCCCGCTCGCCCTGACCGTCCTGGACCTGTCCGGCGCGGGCGACAAGGGCCCGGTGTGGCGACGCCTGCTGACCCCGCTGCGCAACCCGATCGCGCTCGGCTCCCTCTCCGGAGTGGTGGTCTCGGCGACGGGCCTCCCCGTCCCCGGCCCCCTGATGAACCCCCTCACCCTGATCGGCGCGATGTCCGTCCCGGCGGCCCTCCTCGCTTTCGGCATGTCACTCCCCGGCAGCGCCCTCCCCGCCCGCGGCCGCGACCGCCGCCCGGTCCTCCTCTCGGTCACCCTGAAGTCCCTGGCCCAGCCCCTCATCGCCTGGACCCTCGCCCACTACGCCTTCGCCCTCCCCCACGCCGCCCTCCTGGACGTCGTCGTCACCTCCGCCCTCCCCGCCGCCCAGAACCTGTTCACCTACGCGAGCACGTACCACACAGCCGAGTCCCTGGCCCGGGAGTCGATCCTGCTGTCTACGGTGGTGTCCGTGCCGGTGCTGGTGGGGGTGGCGGCGGTGTTGGGGTGAGGGGTCAGTCGACGGGGAACTCGCCGGTGTCGATCACGAGGTCGAAGGGCTCGGGCAGCTTGATGGTGTCGCCGAACTTCACGGCACTCAGCACCCGGTAGACGTCGCCCTTGGGTTCGCCGTAGAGCGTGACGGTGGGGCCGCCGGGGGCCCAGCGATCGACCAGGAGATACAGCGGGATGCCAGCGGTCGCGTACGCGGCGGGCTTGCTGACCCGGTCGTGGCGGGCATTGGACTTGGAGGTCACTTCGACGACGAGTTCAGCGAGGGCGGCCGGGATGTGCGAGTCCGCCTCGGGGCGATCCTGGACGGGCGTCACGACCAGATCGGGGATGAACATGCCCAACCGGGAGGGCACTGCGACGGACAGGGTCTGGAAGATGCCCCATTCGTCGGGAATCACGGAGTAGAGGCGACGCTGGACGCGTTCCGCGATCACGTTGTGGCGGTACGCGGGAGAAGGCGACACGGTGATGATCCCCTCGATGATCTCCACCTTGCTGCCCTCGGGCCAGTCCATGTCCTCCCAGAACCGGACGAGGTCGTCCCAGGTCCGGTCGGGGTCCTGGCTCACGGTGAGTGCGCTCATGGCGGTCTCCAATCAGTGCGTCACCGATCCCAGCATGACGAACGGGACCGGTGGGGGGCCACCGATCCCGCTCACCCGAACGAAGAAGTCCCCTGATCAGTCCACCCGCCCCAGCACCACCGGCGAAGCCGAGAACGCCGTACCGGCGGGCGCGATGTCGAACGACCCCTCCGTCGCCTCCAGGGCGTACGCGAAGCGGTCCGGGGTGTCCGTGTGGAGGGTCAGGAGGGGCTGGCCCGCGACGACCGGGTCGCCGGGCTTGGCGTGGAGTTCGACGCCCGCGCCCGCCTGGACCGGGTCCTCCTTGCGGGCGCGGCCCGCGCCGAGGCGCCAGGCGGCGATGCCGATGTCGTAGGCGTCGAGGCGGGTGAGGATGCCGGAGGCGGGGGCCACGACCACGTGCTGTTCGCGGGCGACGGGGAGCGCCGCGTCGGGGTCGCCGCCCTGGGCCGCGATCATGCGGCGCCAGACGTCCATCGCGGAGCCGTCGGCCAGGGCCTTGGCCGGGTCGGCGTCCTTCAGGCCGGCCGCGTCGAGCATCTCGCGGGCCAGGGCGAGGGTCAGTTCCACCACGTCCGCCGGGCCGCCGCCCGCGAGGACCTCGACGGACTCGCGGACCTCCAGGGCGTTGCCCGCCGTGAGGCCGAGCGGGGTGGACATGTCGGTGAGGAGGGCGACCGTCTTCACGCCGTGGTCGGTGCCGAGGCCGACCATCGTGGAGGCCAGCTCGCGGGCGTCGTCCAGGGTCTTCATGAAGGCGCCGGAGCCGACCTTCACGTCCAGGACGAGGGAGCCGGTGCCCTCGGCGATCTTCTTCGACATGATCGAGGACGCGATCAGGGGGATCGCCTCCACCGTGCCCGTCACGTCGCGAAGGGCGTACAGCTTCTTGTCGGCGGGGGCCAGGCCGTCGCCCGCCGCGCAGATCACCGCGCCGGTGCCGTCGAGCACCGAGAGCATCTCCTCGTTGGAGAGCAGTGCACGCCAGCCGGGGATGGACTCCAGCTTGTCCAGGGTGCCGCCGGTGTGGCCGAGGCCGCGGCCGGAGAGCTGGGGGACGGCCGCGCCGCACGCGGCGACGAGCGGGGCCAGCGGGAGGGTGATCTTGTCGCCGACGCCGCCCGTCGAGTGCTTGTCGGCGGTCGGGCGGGACAGCGTGGAGAAGTCCATGCGCTCGCCGGAGGCGATCATCGCGGCGGTCCAGCGGGCGATCTCCCGGCGGTTCATGCCGTTGAGCAGGATCGCCATGTTGAGGGCGGCCATCTGGTAGTCGGCGACCTCGCCGCGGGTGTACGCGTCGATGACCCAGTCGATCTGCTCGTCGGTCAGTTCGGCGCGGTCCCGCTTGGTGCGGATGACGGAGATGGCGTCCATGGTCAGGGTGTTCCTTCCGGGAGGTGCAGGTGTACGGCCCCCCTGCGCGAGCGTAGGGGGGCCGTACGGGACTTACTTGGTGAGATGGTCCGGGCCGAAGGCCTGGGGCAGCATCTCGGAGAGCGGGAGGACGCCCTCGGGGGTGTCCAGGAGCAGTCCGGGACCGCCGAACTCGTACAGCAGCTGACGGCAGCGGCCGCACGGCACCAGGAGGGCGCCGGTGCCGTCCACACAGGTGAAGTGTGTCAAACGTCCGCCGCCGGTGCGCTGGAGCTGCGAGACGAGCCCGCACTCGGCGCACAGGCCGAGCCCGTAGGAGGCGTTCTCCACGTTGCAGCCGGTGACCGTGCGGCCGTCGTCCACCTGGGCCGCCACCCCGACCGGATAGCCGGAGTAGGGGGCATAGGCGTGGGCCATGGCCTCGCGGGCCTCGGCGCGCAGCGCCTCCCAGTCGAACGCGGTCGCGGTGGTCACTTGCCCTGTCCCTTCCGGTACCGCATGCCGTCCGCCTTCGGCATCCGCAGCCGCTGGGCGGACAGCGAGAGCACGAGCAGCGTGACGACGTACGGCGTGGCGCCCACGAAGTCGCTCGGGACCTCGTCGGTGAGCAGGTACCAGGCGAGGACGACGAGGGCCACGACGGCGCTGACGATGCCCTGCCACAGCGCCTTGCGGTACAGCTTCCAGCCCGCGAGGACGGCGAGCAGGACGACCAGCAGGAGCAGCAGGGCGTGCACGGTGACGCCACCGTTGCGCAGCTGGAGCGCGTCGGAGTAGCCGAACAGGGCCGCGCCCATGGCCAGGCCGCCGGGCCGCCAGTTGCCGAAGATCATCGCCGCGAGGCCGATGTAGCCGCGGCCGCCGGTCTGGCCCTCCAGGTACGTGTGCGAGGTGACCAGCGCGAGGAAGGCACCGCCGAGGCCCGCGAGACCGCCGGAGATGGCGACGGCGGCGTACTTGTAGCGGTAGACGTTGACGCCGAGGGACTCGGCCGCGACCGGGTTCTCGCCGCAGGAGCGCAGACGCAGGCCGAACGGCGTGCGCCACAGCACCCACCAGCTGCCCGCGAAGAGCAGCGCGGCCAGGATCGTCACCACGGACACGTCGGTGACGATACCGCCGAGGATGCCCGCGATGTCGGAGATGAGGAACCAGTGGTGTTGCTCGACCGAGTGCAGCGCGTCGGACAGACCGGGCACGGTGATGTCGCCGAGCGAGTCGGCCGGCGGGGACTGCTTGGGGTTGCCGCCCGCCTCGGCGGCCTTGCCACCGGCGAAGAACAGCTTGGCGAGGTACTGCGTGGCGCCGAGCGCGAGCAGGTTGACCGCGACACCGGAGACGATGTGGTCGACGCCGAAGGTGACCGTGGCGACCGCGTGCACGAGGCCGCCGAGGACGCCGAAGCCGATGCCGCACAGCAGGCCGAGCCAGGGGCTGGACTGCCAGCCGATCCAGCCCGCGCCGAAGGTGCCGAGGATCATCATGCCCTCGAGGCCGATGTTGACCACACCGGCCCGCTCGGACCACAGACCGGCGAGACCGGCGAGGCCGATCGGCACGGCGAGCCCGAGGGCGGCGTTGACCTGGCCCTCGGAGGTCAGCTGGTTGGCGCCGGTGATCAGGCGCACCACGGCGACGAGGAGCAGGGCACCGGCGATGACCAGGAAGATCCGGCTGGTGGAACGGCCCGGGCGCTTGTCCGCGCTGCCCGGGGCCTTGGGCGCCGCGGGCGGCGGCGCGTCCGTCATCGTGGCGGTCATCACGCCACCTCCTGCATCTCGGTCGGCTTGGCGGCCTGGGCGGCGAGTTCGGCGCCGACCCGCTGCTGCTGGCGCTTGAGGCCGTAGCGGCGGACGACCTCGTAGGCGATCACGACGCACAGGACGATGACGCCCTGGATCACGCCGAGGATCTCCTTGTCGTAGCCCTGGAACTCCAGGTGGTTGGTGGTGCGCTCCAGGAAGCCCCACAGGAGGGCGCCGAGCGCGATGCCGATCGGGTGGTTGCGGCCGAGCAGCGCGATCGCGATGCCGGTGAAGCCGATGCCCGCCGGGAAGCTGTTGTCGAACTGGTGGCCGTCGTTCAGCAGCGTCGGCATGCCGATCAGACCGGCCACCGCGCCAGAGATGATCATGCTGGTCGCGATCATCTTCTTGACGCTGACGCCGCTCGCGGCGGCGGCCGACTCGGACTGGCCGACGGTGCGCAGGTCGTAGCCGAAGCGGGTGCGGCCGAGGACGAACCAGTAGGCGACGCCGACCAGGACGGCCAGCACGATGAGGCTGTCCAGCATGCCCGCCGGGCCCGCATTGAAGTTCGGCAGGAAGGACGAGGAGGGCAGCGGCTTGGTGGAGACCAGGGTGCCGGCCTCGTCGAGGTGGCCGAGCTTGCCCGGCTGGAGGAGGTAGCCGATGATCGCGGTCGCGATCGAGTTCAGCATGATCGTCGCGATGACCTCGCTGACGCCCCGGGTCACCTTGAGGACGCCCGCGATGGCCGCCCACAGGGCGCCGGTCCCCATGGCGCACAGGATGATCAGCGGGATGGCGAGCCAGCCCGGCACGGTCAGCGCGCCGCCGAGGACGGCGGCGACGAACGCGGCGAGGCGGTACTGGCCGTCGACACCGATGTTGAACAGGTTCATGCGGAAGCCGATGGCCACCGCGACACCCGCGAGGTAGTACGTCGTCGCCTTGTTCAGGATGTAGACCTGGCTGTCGCTGGCGAAGCCGTAGGTCACCATGTCGCTGAACGCGGCGCCCGGGTTCTTGCCGGTCGCGAGGATCACCAGGGCGGTGACCACGAGCGCGGCGACGATCGCGAGCAGCGGCGCGGCTATGCCGAGGAACAGCCGCTCCTTGTCGATCCGTGAGGTCAGCTTGTTCATCGGTCGGCGTCCTCTGTGTGCTCCAGGTGGCCGGAGGCGGCACCGGTCATGGCGGAGCCCAGCTCCTCGGGGGTGATCGTGGCGGGGTCGGCGTCGGCGACCAGACGGCCGCGGAACATCACCCGCAGGGTGTCGGAGAGGCCGATCAGCTCGTCCAGGTCGGCGGAGATCAGCAGGACCGCCAGACCCGCGCGGCGGGCCTCGCGGATGTAGTCCCAGATGGCCGCCTGCGCGCCGACGTCCACACCGCGGGTGGGGTGGGCGGCGATGAGCAGCTTGGGGTCGTGGCTCATCTCGCGGCCGACGATCAGCTTCTGCTGGTTGCCGCCGGACAGCGAGGCCGCGGTCACGTCGATGCCGGGGGTGCGCACGTCGTAGTCGGCGACGATCCGCTCGGCGTCCGCGCGGGCGGCCTTGATGTCGATCAGGCCGCGGCGGGAGTTGGGGCGCTCGGTGACGTGGCCGAGGATGCGGTTCTCCCACAGCGGCGCTTCCAGGAGCAGGCCGTGGCGGTGGCGGTCCTCGGGGACGTAGCCGATGCCGGCCTCGCGGCGGCGGCGGGTGGGTACGGCGGAGATGTCCGCGCCGTCGAGCACCACGACGCCCGCGTCCAGGGCGCGCATGCCCATGATCGCCTCGACCAGCTCGGACTGGCCGTTGCCCTCCACGCCCGCGATGCCGAGGACTTCGCCCTTGTGGATGGTGAGGGACACCTCGCCGAGGATGACCCGCTCCACGCCGTCGAGGTCCTTCTGGGCGAGGTGCAGCCCGGAGACCTCCAGCATGGGGACGTCCGTGACCGTGGACTCCTCGGTCTCGGGCGTGGGCAGTTCGCTGCCGACCATCAGCTCGGCGAGCTGCTTGGGGGTGGTGCTGCTCGGCTCGGCCGTGCCTACGGTCGTGCCGCGCCGGATGACGGTGATCTCGTCGGCGACCGACAGCACCTCGCCCAGCTTGTGGGAGATGAAGATGACCGTGAGGCCCTCGGCCTTCAGCTCGCGCAGGTTGTCGAAGAGGGCGTCGACCTCCTGGGGCACCAGGACCGCGGTGGGCTCGTCCAGGATCAGGGTCTTGGCGCCCCGGTAGAGGACCTTGAGGATCTCCACGCGCTGGCGGTCGGCGACGCCCAGCTCCTCGACGAGGACGTCGGGGCGGACGTTCAGGCCGTACGCGTCGGAGATCTCCTTGATCCTGGCGCGCGCCTTGCCCCCGATGCCGTACAGCTTCTCGGCGCCGAGGACGACGTTCTCGAGGACGGTGAGGTTGTCGGCGAGCATGAAGTGCTGGTGCACCATGCCGATGCCGCGCGCGATGGCGTCACCGGGGTTGTGCAGGACGACCTGTTCACCGGCCACGGTGATGGTGCCCTCGTCCGGCTGCTGCATGCCGTAGAGGATCTTCATCAGGGTGGACTTGCCGGCGCCGTTCTCGCCGCACAGGGCATGAACCGTGCCGGTGCGGACCGTGATGTCGATGTCGCGGTTGGCGACGACGCCGGGGAAACGCTTGGTGATGCCGCGCAGTTCGACGGCAGCGGGAGGGCTGGACGCGTTGATGGCGCACTCTCCTCGGGGAAAGGGGCTGCGTTGGGGGAGGGAGGGCAGGCGTCGGCGACGCTAGCGCGGCAACTCGGTACTACACGCGTAGAGTTGACACATTGTTATGGCCCGGCGGGGAGCACCTTCGAGGCGCCCCCACGCCGAGCCATGGTCCTTGGTGGACCGGTCAGATCACGGAGTGGTCTTGACCTTGATGGAGCCGTCGACGATCTTCTTCTTCGCGGCGTCCAGCTTGGGCTGGATGTCGGTGATGAAGCCGCCGCTCGTGGCCAGCGAAACGCCGTTCTGGGCCAGCGAGTAGACGTTGTTGCCGGTCAGCGGCTTGCCGTCGTGGACGGACTTGATGAAGTCGTAGACACCGACGTCGACGTTCTTGACGACCGAGGTCAGGATCGAGCTCTTGTACTTGGCCAGACCCGGGATGTTGTACTGGTCCGAGTCGACGCCGATCGCCCAGGCGCCCTTCTTGCCGTTGACGGCCTCGATCGCGCCGTTGCCGGAGGAGCCGGCCGCCGAGTAGACGACGTCGGCGCCGTTGTCCAGCATGCCCTGCGCGGCTTCCTTGCCCTTGTCGGGGCTGGCGAAGCCGGAGGTGTCCGCGCCGTGGCTCAGGTACTGGACGTCGACCTTGATCTTCGGGTTCGTGTCCTTGACGCCCTGGGCGTAGCCCGCCTCGAACTTCTTGATCAGCGGGACGTCGACACCACCGATGAAGCCGACGTGCTTGGTCTTGGTCTTCAGCGCCGCGGCGACACCGGCGAGGTAGGAGCCCTGCTCCTCGGTGAAGGTGATGCTGTCGGCGTTCTTGGCCTTCACGACCGAGTCGACGATGCCGAAGCTGGTCTTCGGGTACTTGACGGCGACCTTGTCCATCGACACGGCGTAGGCGTAACCCACGGCGATGATCGGGTTGTAGCCCGCGTCCGCCAGGTCCGACAGACGCTGCTCGCGGTCGGCCTCGGTGTCGGTGGTCTTCGCGGTCAGCTCCTTGAGGGAACCGCTGAACTCACCCTTCGCCTTGTCGGCACCGCGCGCGGCGGAGTCGTTGAAGGAGTGGTCACCACGGCCGCCGACGTCGAAGGCGAGACCGATCTTGACACCCTTGCCGTCGCCCGACGAGGCGGAGGCCTTGTCGTTCTCGGTGGAGGTGCTGCCACAGGCGGTGGCAGAGAGGGCAAGAGCTGCGGTCGCTATACACGCAGCGGAAAGCTTGGCTACCCGGCGCACGGGAAGGCTCCTTCACCTGACCTGAGCGCCACGACGGCGCTTCATGTGAGCACCAAGGAGCGGTGCTCCGGCCGAGCGCCCCGGCGGCGTCGGCTCGCGGAATCGTAACGCGCGTAGATGTCAGAAAAACACCTCTCGGGCAGCCGTTATCGAACCGAGGCAAACGGGGCCTGAACTCGGCCTGGCAGGTGCGTCATGCCTTTGTTTCGGGGGCGGAACAAATGGCTTGCGGGTGTGTTGCGCGGGCGGGCGGCGTGTGCGTGGTGCGGGGAGCCGGGGGGTGTACGACGGCTCGCACGAGGGCCTGGACGGCGGGCGTACGGGGGCCTGGACGGCAGCCCCGCACGAGGGCCTGGATGGCGGCCCGTACAAGGGCCTGAGTGGCAGCCCCGCACGAGGGCCTGGGTGGTGGCCCGTACGGGGGCGTGGTGCTGGCCCGTACGAGGCCCTGGGTGGTGGCCCGTACGGCGGCTCGCCCGCGCGCCGCGTCAGAGTTCCGGCGCCCCCATGAGGGCGGCGGCGGTGAACAGCTCCACCCCGACCGTGATCGCGTTCTCGTCGGCGTCGAAGTCGCCCTGGTGCAGGTCGCGTACGGTGCGCTCGCCCGGGCGGCGGACGCCGAGGCGGGCCATGGCGCCGGGGACGTGCTCCAGGTACCAGGAGAAGTCCTCGCCGCCGAGGCTCTGCTCGGTGGTCTCGACGGAGTCCAGGCCGCGCCGGGCGACCATCGCGCGGCGCAACAGCTCGGCGGATTCCTGGTCGTTGACGACCGGGGGCACGCCGCGCACGTAGGTGATCTCGGACTTGGCGCCGTGCAGGGTGGCGACCTCGTCGATGGCGGCGTGCACGATGTCGGGGGCGTCGCGCCAGGCGTCGAGGTCCAGGCAGCGGACGGTGCCGGAGAGTTCGGCGTGCTGCGGGATGACGTTCGGGGCGTGGCCCGACTCGATACGGCCCCAGGTCAGGGCGAGACCGCTACGGGTGTCCACGCGGCGGCTGATCACCGCGGGCACGTCGGTGACGACGCGGGCGGCCGCCGTGACCAGGTCGGTGGTCAGGTGGGGACGGGCGGTGTGGCCGCCGGGGCCGTCCAGGGTGACGTCCAGCTTGTCGCAGGCGCTGGTGATGGGGCCGTGCCGCAGACCGATGCGGCCGGTCTCGACCTTGGGGTCGCAGTGCAGCGCGAGGATGCGGCCGACCCCTTCGAGCGCGCCGTCCGCGATCGCGGTGAGCGCGCCGCCGGGCAGCTGCTCCTCGGCGGGCTGGAAGATCAGCCGTACGGGGCGGGACAGCAGGCCCTTGGCGTGCAGGTCGGCGAGGACCAGGCCGGCGCCGAGGACCACGGTGGTGTGCACGTCGTGGCCGCAGGCGTGGGCGCGGCCGGGGACCGTGGACCGGTAGGCGCACTCGGTCTTGGTGTCCGGGATGGGCAGCGCGTCGATGTCGGCCCGCAGGGCCAGCAGGGGCGCGGCGGGGCGGCCGTCGTCGGTGAGGCGGCTGCCGTGGCCCTCGGTGAGCCCGATGTCGCAGATGAGACCCGTTCCGGTGGACAGGACGCGGGGGGTGAGCCCGGCCCGCTCCAGCCGCTCCTTGATCGCGGCGGTCGTACGGAACTCCTGGTTGCCCAGTTCGGGGTGCATGTGCAAGTCGCGGCGGAACTCTACGAGTTCGGCGTGCAGGGACGCGCTGAGCGCGCCGGGGAGCACATCCCCGGGCAGGTCGGCCTCGGTCTCTCGGAGCATCAATCGGTTCACCCTCTGAAGGGTAGGACGCCCGGCCGGTCAACTGACCCTCGATCAACAAAAGTTCAGCCCGTGAGAGGGAAGAAAATCCGACCGGCGGACGCATGGCGGTGGGCTTGGGTGGGTAAAACCTTTCTTTCTCCTTCCACGGATACCACGCCTGACGCGCCCCCGCTCGCTTTGTCCACAGACCGGACCCGGCGCGGCGGCGCTGCGCTGGGCTTGGACGGGGGTGGGGACGGGGCTTGGGCGGAGTTGCGGGGCGAGGCGGGGGACAGGCCCCGTGCGGGGTGGGCGCGAGCCGCTGGCGCGGGGCTTGGACGGGGTTCGAGGCGCGGCTTGGACGGGTGGGGACGCGCGGCTTGAGCGGGGTGGGACGGCGGCCGGAGACGGGGCCTGTGCAGGGGCGGGCGCGAGCCGCGAGCGCG
>NZ_WWIR01000011.1 GCF_009863025.1 Streptomyces sp. SID4985
CCCTTCCCGCCGCGTCGGCGCTCCACCGCGCGGGTGAGCGTGAAGAGCACCGCGGACAGCGCCAGCACGCCGAAGCCCGCCCAGGCGAGGGGACTGAGGGCCGTACTGGCGAGCCAGCCGACGACGCCGGTCATCACCAGGCCGACCGGCACCAGTGAGTAGGCCGCGACGCGGGCGGCCGTGAGGAAACGCTTGCGGTAGGCGGTGACCGCGGCGATGCCCAGGCCCGCCGCGGACACGGCGGAGCAGATGGTCTCGGCAAGCATCCGGTCCTCCAGGCGGGCCCGGCCGGCGGGGTGCCGGCGTGACGGTGACACGAGGCGCGCGGTGCGCTTCGTCCCTTCCATCCTGCACCGCCCGGTACCCGCGATGCCATGCCCCGGCCCCCACATCAGGGAGATCTCGGGGTCGGCGCCGGGGATCTCTCGGGGTGGCGGGGCGCGACACGGGCGGCGGTCGGGGTCGCCCCGCTGGACCGCCGGAGGTCGCCCCGCTCGGACCGCCGGAGGCCGTCCCACCGGACCACCGGAGCCGGTCCCACCGGATTGGGCCGCCCGGGGACCGCCTGGAAGACTGGGCGTATGAACGACTCCTCCCCCGCACCCGTCGAGCCCGTCGTCCTCGATGTCTGGTGCGAACTCCAGTGCCCCGACTGCCACGCCGCCCTGGACGACGTCCGTGCCCTGCGTGCCCGCTACGGCGACCGGCTCGACGTGCGGCTGCGGCACTTCCCGCTGGAGAAGCACAAGCACGCCTTCGCCGCCGCGCAGGCCGCCGAGGAGGCCGTGGAGCAGGGGCAGGGCTGGCCGTACGTCGAGGCGGTGCTGGGGCGGGTCGAGGAGCTGGACCGCCGGGGCGAGGAGCTGCTGGTCGAGATCGCCCGTGAACTCGGCCTGGATGCCGAGGAGTTCGACACCGCGCTGATCGACGGCAGGCACATCCTGATCGTGGACGCGGACCAGGCCGAGGGCAAGGCGATCGGTGTCACCGGCACCCCGACCTATGTCATCGGCGGTGAGCGCCTGGACGGCGGCAAGAGCCAGGAGGGGCTGCGCGAGCGGATCGAGGAGATCGCGGACCGGCTGCTGGCCGACCGGGCGTGACCCCGCCGCGGCCCTCCGCGGATCGTCACAGGAGCGGCTTGGCGAGGACGTGGCGCGTCGTCTCGTAGCCCAGTGACGCGTACAGCCGCTCGGCCGGGGTGTTGCCCGCGCGCACGTTGAGGGTCAGGGTGCGCTCGCCGTCGGCGATGGTCTGCGCCTCGGCGTGGAGCATCAGGGAGCGGCCGTGGCCCCGGCCGCGGTGCGCCTCGTCGGTGCCGACGTCGAGGACCCAGGGTGTGTCGTCGGCGCGGGCGAGCCAGATGGTGCCCACGGGGGTTCCCTCGTGTTCGAGGACGCTGAACCGCACCCCTTCCGTGGCCAGTCCCTCGCCGAGGCGCGTCTCGTGGTCGCGGCGGGACTTGGCCCGTGCTTCCTCCTCGGAGAGGCCGAGGCTCATCAGCGAGCGCGCGTAGGACTCTCTCCCCTTCGCCAGCCAGCTCTCGAACTCCGCCTCGGTCATGGGCCGTGCCCGGCTGCCCTCGGGCAGTTCCGGGGGCACGTCGCCGAGACGTTTCACCATGGCGCGGGCGCTCGGGGTGTACCCGAGGGCCCGCGCCAGGTTCAGGGCGGGCTCGGCACCGGCCGGGATCACCGTTTCGATCCGGATGCAGCCCCAGCCACGCGCGACCTCCTCCGCCGCGAGCGCGGCCACCGTGGCCCGGCCGCGTCGGCGGTCGGGCTCCTCGATGCGCAGGTCGGTGATGCGGGCCACGGTGGTTCCGATCACCGTGGCGAGGTGGATCTCGCCGACGGGACGGCTGTTCACGCACACCTGGTAGCGGCGTGCGCGGGTTCCGTCGGCGTGCTGCTGAAGCGGCTCGGCCGGCCGCAGGGTCGTCGTCATCACCGGAGTTCTACCCGCTCCGGGCCGCCCGCCTCAGCGGTTTTCTCCCGACCGGTGTCCTTGCCGGTCTCTTTGCCGACTCCATTGCCCCGCTCAGGGGTTGAGGACCTGCCGGGACCGCTCCTCGAAGATCCGCATCGCCTTGGCGGTCACCGGGCCCGGGGTGCCGGGCAGTTCGCGGCCGTCGACGCGGTGCACGGCCTGGACGTCGCGCAGGGTGGAGGTCAGGAAGACCTCCTCGGCGCGCTCCAGGACGTCCAGCGGGAGGTCGGTCTCCTTGGCGCCGGTCCACTCCACGGTGAGGGCGCGGGTGATGCCCGCGAGGCAGCCGGAGGCGAGCGGCGGGGTGTGGAGTTCGCCGTCGAGGACGACGAAGACGTTGGAGCCGGTGCCCTCGCAGAGCTGTCCGACCGTGTTGGCGAACAGCGCCTCGGACGCGCCCTGTTCGTGGGCACGGGCCAGCGCGACCACGTTCTCGGCGTACGAGGTGGACTTCACACCGGCGAGGGCGCCGCGCTCGTTGCGGGTCCAGGGGACGGTGATCACGGCGGTGGAGTCGGGGCGGCGGGTGGTCTCGCCGAGGGCGACGAGCAGGGTGGGGCCGTGCTCGCCCCGGTCGGAGCCGAGCGGGCCGTGGCCGCCGGTGTAGGTGATGCGCAGCCGGCCGAGCGGCATCGGGTTGGCGTCGAGGACCGCATCGCAGGCGCGGCGCACCTCGTCGTGGTCCGGGTCGGGCAGGCCGAGGCTCCGGGCGGAGCGGGTGAGCCGGTCGAGGTGGCGGGTGAGCGCGAAGGTCCGTCCGTCGACCGCCTTGACGGTCTCGAAGATGCCGTCGCCCACGGTGAGCCCGTGGTCGAAGACCGAGACGCGCGCGGAATCGGCGTCCCGCAGTTCGCCGTCCAGCCAGATCCTCATGTGAGAGCCTCTCCACTTTCCTGGTACTCCCCCGACGCTATCGCGAGCAGCCGGGATGCCTTCAGTTCGGTCTCGCGCCACTCCCCCTCGGGGTCGGACCCCCAGGTGATCCCGGCGCCCGCGCCGAAGCGGAGCGCCCCGGCGGCACGGTCGATCCAGAAGGTGCGGATGCCGACGGCCAGCTCGGCGGTGCCCCGGTCGGCGTCGACCCAGCCGATGCCGCCGCAGTAGGGGCCGCGCGGGGCGGGTTCCAGGGCCTCGATGATCCGCAGGGCGCTCGTCTTGGGGGCGCCGGTGACGGAGCCGGGCGGGAAGGCGGCGGCGAACAGGTCCGGCCAGCCCGTGCCGGGGCGCAGTTCGCCCCGGACGGTGGAGACCAGGTGGACGAGCCCGGGGTGCTTCTCCACCGCGCACAGGTCGGGGACGGTGACGGTGCCGGTCCCGCAGACGCGGCCGATGTCGTTGCGGACCAGGTCCACGATCATCACGTTCTCGGCGTAGTCCTTCTCCAGGAGGTCGGCCTCGGTGCGCCCTGTGCCCTTGATGGGGCCGGACTCGACGGTGCGCCCGGCGCGGCGCAGGAACAGCTCGGGCGAGGCGGTGGCGATCTCCACCCCGTGCCCGGGGAGGCGGATCGTTCCTCCGTAGGGGGCGGGGTTGCCCCGGGCGAGGAGGGCGGTGAGGGCGTCCACGTCGGCGCCGGGGGTGACGGGCGCGCTGAGGACGCGGCAGAGGTTGGCCTGGTAGACCTCGCCGGCCGCGATGTGTTCCCGGATGCGGCGTACGGCGGCCGTGTAGGCGGCGCGGTCCAGGGAGGAGGTCCAGGCGTCCCGCGCGGGTCCGTGCCAGGCGCCGGGGCGCGGGGCGGGCACCGGTTCCCTCCGTACGTGCGCGAAGCGGGCGCAGGTCAGGCCGCCCTCGAAGTCCGCGACGACGGCCCAGAAGCCCTCGGAGTCCAGCGCGGCCGGGTCCTCGGTGACGTCCAGCAGGCCGGTGGCGACGCGGTCGCCGAAGCGGGCCATAGGGGGGAGAACGGGAGGAAGGTGAGGCACGTGGCCGAGTCTAGGCGGGGCCCTTCGAGGGGGGGTCCGGGGATGCCCGCGAGGGGCTCCGGGACGACCGTGACCATGCCGTTCGCGAGGTGCACCGCAGCACGCTGCGCAAACGCGTTTTTGTACTGGCCGAGGAATCCGCTAAAGTTCAACACGTCGCCGGGACGCGGAAGCGGACCGAAACGACAAGCGGACGTAGCTCAGTTGGTAGAGCGCAACCTTGCCAAGGTTGAGGTCGCGAGTTCGAGCCTCGTCGTCCGCTC
>NZ_WWIR01000087.1 GCF_009863025.1 Streptomyces sp. SID4985
GACGGCGCGCTGACCGGCGGCATGGCCTGGGAGGCGCTGAACAACATCGCCGCCGCCAAGGACCGTCCGCTCATCATCGTCGTCAACGACAACGAACGCTCCTACGCCCCCACCATCGGCGGCCTCGCCAACCATCTCGCCACCCTGCGCACCACCGACGGCTACGAACAGGCCCTCGCCTGGGGCAAGCAGGTCATCCGGGGCACCCCGATCGTCGGCAAGTACGTCTACGAGGCCCTGCACGGCGCCAAGAAGGGCTTCAAGGACGCCTTCGCGCCCCAGGGCATGTTCGAGGACCTGGGCCTGAAGTACGTCGGCCCCATCGACGGCCACGACATCGGCGCCGTCGAGTCAGCGCTGCGCCGTGCGAAACGCTTCCACGGTCCCGTCCTCGTCCACTGCATCACCGAGAAGGGCCGGGGTTACGCGCCCGCCCTCGCGGACGAGGCCGACCACTTCCACACCGTCGGCGTGATGGACCCGCTCACCTGCGCGCCGCTCACCCCCTCCAACGGGCCTTCCTGGACCTCGGTGTTCGAGGACGAGATCGTCCGGATCGGCGAGGAGCGCGAGGACGTCGTCGCCATAACGGCGGCCATGCTGCACCCCGTCGGCCTCGGCCGCTTTGCCGAGCGCTTCCCCGACCGGGTGTGGGACGTGGGCATCGCGGAACAGCACGCGGCCGTCTCCGCCGCCGGACTCGCCACCGGCGGACTGCACCCCGTCGTCGCCGTCTACGCCACCTTCCTCAACCGCGCCTTCGACCAGCTCCTCATGGACGTCGCCCTGCACCGCTGCGGGGTCACCTTCGTCCTGGACCGGGCCGGGGTCACGGGCGTCGACGGCGCCTCGCACAACGGCATGTGGGACATGTCCGTCCTCCAGGTCGTCCCCGGACTGCGCATCGCCGCCCCGCGCGACTCCGCCCAACTCCGGTCGCAGCTACGGGAAGCCGTCGCCGTGGACGACGCGCCCACGCTGGTCCGCTTTCCCAAGGAGTCCGTCGGGCCCGAGATCCCGGCGGTCGGGCAGGTGGGCGGCATGGACGTCCTCCACCGCGACGAACAGCCCCAAGTGCTGCTGGTCGCCGTCGGGGTGATGGCGTCCGTGGGCCTCCAGGTGGCGAACCTGCTCACGGCACGCGGCATCGGCTGCACGGTGGTCGACCCCCGCTGGGTCAAGCCCGTCGACCCGGCACTGCCCCAACTCGCCGCAGAACACCGGCTGGTGGCCGTCGTCGAGGACAACAGCCGTGCTGCGGGCGTAGGTTCGGCCGTGGCGCTCGCGCTCGGGGACGCCGACGTGGACGTGCCCGTACGGCGGTTCGGGATCCCGGAGCAGTTCCTCGCGCACGCCAAGCGGTCCGAGGTGCTGGCGGACATCGGGCTGACGCCGGTCGAGATCGCGGGGCGGATCAGCGGGAGCCTTGCCGCGTACGACGTACACCGGCGTTCGGGTCAGGAGAAACGTCCGGGTCAGGAGAAACAGGAGAGCTGAATGAGCACGGAGTTCGATCTCGGCGCCCTCCTCGCCGAGCGCGGCGCCGAACGGTACGACCTGCACGCGCGGTATCTCAATCCCCAACTCCCGCGCATGCTGCACACGATCGGCTTCGACAAGGTCTACGAGCGGGCCGAGGGCGCCCACTTCTACGACGCCGACGGCAACGACTACCTCGACATGCTCGCCGGGTTCGGCGTGATGGGCCTCGGCCGCCACCACCCGGTCGTCCGCAAGGCCCTGCACGACGTGCTCGACCTCGACCTCGCCGACCTCACCCGCTTCGACTGCCAGCCGCTGCCGGGACTCCTCGCGGAACGGCTCCTCGCCCACAGCCCGCACCTGGACCGGGTGTTCTTCGGCAACAGCGGCACCGAAGCGGTCGAGACCGCCCTCAAGTTCGCCCGCTACGCCACCGGGCGCCCCCGCATCCTCTACTGCGACCACGCCTTCCACGGCCTCACCACCGGCTCCCTCTCCGTCAACGGCGAGCGCGGCTTCCGCGACGGCTTCGCACCCCTGCTGCCCGACACCGCCGTACCCCTCGGTGATCTCGACGCTCTGGAGCGGGAGTTGAAGAAGAGCGACGTGGCCGCCCTCGTCGTGGAGCCGATCCAGGGCAAGGGAGTGCACGAGGCACCCCCGGGTTATTTGCGGGCAGCGCAGGAACTCCTGCACAAGCACAAGGCGTTGCTCATCGCGGACGAGGTGCAGACCGGACTCGGCCGCACCGGCGACTTCTACGCCTACCAGCACGAGGACGGCGTGGAACCGGACCTGGTCTGCGTGGCCAAGGCACTCTCCGGCGGCTATGTGCCCGTGAGCGCCACCCTCGGCAAGGACTGGATCTTCAAGAAGGTCTACTCCTCCATGGACCGCGTCCTGGTGCACTCCGCGAGCTTCGGCTCCAACGCCCAGGCCATGGCCGCCGGACTCGCCGTGCTCTCCGTCATGGAGGACGAGCAGATCGTCGCCCGCGCCCGCACGGTCGGCGAGCTGCTGAAGTCCCGGCTCGCCGCGCTGACCGACACGTACGAGCTGCTGGCCGACGTGCGCGGGCGCGGGCTCATGATCGGCATCGAGTTCGGGCGGCCCGACTCGCTCAAGCTGCGCGGGCGCTGGACCATGCTCCAGGCCGCCCGCAAGGGGCTCTTCGCGCAGATGGTCGTCGTACCGCTGCTGCAACGGCACCGCATCCTCACCCAGGTATCCGGCGATCACCTGGAGGTGATCAAGCTGATTCCGCCGCTGGTGATCGACGAGGCGGACGTGGAACGGTTCGTGGAGGCGTTCACGGCGGTCATGGACGACGCGCACAGCGGGGGCGGGCTGATGTGGGACTTCGGACGGACGCTGATCAAGCAGGCGGTGGCGGGGCGGTGACGCTGCGCTGAGCCTCGGGGCGGTGACACTGCGCCGAGGCTCGCCGGTTGGGTCGCGGCTTTTTGCCTCTGAGGCAAGAAAATTGCCGCACAGGCAAAAATGCGGCTCAATGGAGGCATGAACGCCTCAGACGCCGTGCCACCGGCGGGCCAGGGGGACGACCTGCCCGCCGTGGCGCCGCAACTGCGGGCCCTGCGCCGTCGCGCCGGGCTCACCCTGGAGGCCGCGGCCGGGTCCGCCGGGCTCTCCCCGGCCCACCTCTCCCGCCTTGAGACCGGCCAGCGCCAGCCCTCGCTGCCGATGCTGCTCGCGCTCGCCCGCATCTACGGTACGACCGTCTCCGAGCTGCTCGGCGAGACCACCGCCGACCGTGACGCGATCGTACGCGCCGCCGACATGGAGCCCACCGGCGCGGCCGGCTGGACCTACTTCCAGGCCGGTGCCTCCGGGCGCGGGATGCAGGCGCTGCGCGTGCAGATCCCGTACCGCACCCGGCCCGACATCGTGCGCGTCCACCCCGGCGAGGAGTGGCTGTACGTCCTCAGGGGCCGCCTCAGGCTCGGCCTCGGCGACGGCAGCCATCTGCTCGCGCCCGGGGACAGCGCCCACTTCGACTCGCTCACCCCGCACCGGCTCACCGCCGAGGACCCGGGCGGGGTCGAGCTGCTGTTCGTCCACACCCTGCTCCAGAGCCCCACGGCCGCGCTGTGCCTGGGGCACCCGACCGGAGGGCCGTCATGAGTGACTACGAGGAGAAGCTTCCGCGCTCGCTGTGGGTGCGGCTGGTGGTGTACGTCGCCCTCGGGCACGTACTGGCCGCGTTCCTGTTCCTGCTGTTCTCGCTGGGGGCGAAGGGATGAGGTGAGCGGGGCCGCTCGCGCGGGGCGTGTCCGACGAGTGGGGCGTGCCCTTGGCGGGGTCCCGGGCGCGTCCTCAGTCGACCAGGCGCGCCCGCAGCCGCTCCCGTGTCCCGTCGGCCAGCTTCAGGCCCCGCTCCAGATAGGCGTCCACGTCGCCCCAGGTCTCCTCGATGCTGTCGAAGGCCGCCGCGAGGTACTCGGCGCGGGCGTCGAAGAGAGGGCTCAGCAACTCCATGACCTCGGGCGTGTACGCGGTGTCGGGGCTGCCGCTGCGGCGGACCTTGTAGCGACGGTGCTTGGCGTTGGACATCAGATAGTCGTCGGTGATCGCGTCGCGCTCCACGCCCACCGCGAGCAGCGTCACCGCGACCGAGATCCCGGCGCGGTCCTTGCCCGCCGCGCAGTGCATCAGCGCGGGCACACTGTCCTCGGCCAGCGCGTGCAGCACCCGCGAGTGCTCGGCCGTGCGCTCCTTGACGATCTTCCGGTACGAGGCGACCATGCGGTCCGCGCCCTTGCCGCCCGCGAGAATGCCGCGCAGCTGGTCCAGATTCCCGTCCCGCACCAGCTTCCAGAACTCGGCGCCGTCGGCCGGGTCGCTCAGCGGAAGGTTCACATTCCGCACACCGGGCAGTTCCACGTCCGGGCCTTCGAGGCGCCGGTCGGCCGCGTTGCGGAAGTCGAACACCGTGTGCAGACCCAGCGACGCGAGAAATGCGGCGTCCTCGTCGGTCGCGTGCGCGAGATGACCGCTGCGGAACAGCACCCCGTGTCGTACCCGCCGTCCGTCCACGGTCGGCAGTCCGCCCACATCGCGGAAATTGCGCACGGCGGCCAGTTCTGGCTCGGTCGACGGGACCTGCTGCGTCACGGGTGCTCCTCCAGGTCGGCCCCACCGCGCGGCTCGGCGGCGGGCGCTGAGTCGACGATACGACATCGCCTCCGCCGCGCCCGGGTCCGCGCCCGCCCCGGCACCGGAGCTGCGAAGACGCCCCTTTCGGTGCCCCATTCCGACGGGCTTTCAGCAGGGCTTTCGGAGGGGCTTTCCGACCGCTTTTCCACCCAGCTTTTGATCGGCCGCGCCTATTCCGTGATTGGCAAACTCTTTAAGAGTGGCTTATCTCACCGTTCGTCAACCCCTGCCTACGGTCGCGTAAGTCACATCCGAAGGTGAATCATGGTGCGATGTGGCAGACGATTCGAAGAGTGACAACACATCAATGATCGGGTCGTACGTGGCGGTGGGGGACAGCTTCACCGAGGGCGTCGGCGACCCCGGCCCCGACGGGGCGTTCGTGGGCTGGGCCGACCGGCTCGCGGTACTCCTCGCCGACCGGCGGCCCGAAGGCGACTTCACGTACACCAACCTCGCGGTGCGCGGAAAGCTGCTCGACCAGATCGCGGCGGACCAGGCGCCCAAGGCCGCCCGGCTCGCCCCGGACCTCGTGTCCATCTGCGCCGGCGGCAACGACATCATCCGCCCCGGCACCGACCCGGACGAGGTGGCCGAGCGGTTCGAGCAGGCGGTGGCGCTGCTCGCGGCGTCGGCGGGCACCGTGCTCGTGGCGACCGGCTTCGACACGCGCGGCGTGCCGCTGCTCAAGCATCTGCGCGGCAAGATCGCGACCTACAACGGGCATGTCCGTGCCATCGCCGACCGGTACGACTGCCCCGTGCTCGACCTGTGGTCCCTCAAGTCCGTGCAGGACCGCAGGGCATGGGACGACGACCGGCTCCACCTCTCGCCCGAGGGACACACCCGGGTCGCCCTGCGCGCGGGCCAGGCCCTCGGCGTGCGGATCCCGGCCGACCCGGAGCAGGCGTGGCCGTCGCTCCCGCCCCGGGGTACGCTGGAGATCCGCCGCGACGACGTCCACTGGGCCCGCCAGCACCTCGTGCCGTGGATCGGCCGCAGGCTGCGGGGGGAGTCCTCCGGGGACCATGTGACGGCGAAGGGCAGGCTGTCACCGGCGGACATCAAGATGCGGATCGCTTCGGTGGCGTGAAGCTGCGAAGGTGTGAGGGCAGGTTCGCGTCCACATGTGGTCGGCACACATAGGTGCCGACCACATGTGCGCCGTACCCACCCGCCCCGACGGGGGGCCGGGCCCCGCTCGGCGATGCCGGCCGTACCACTCCTCAGCGATACCAGCCGTACCGCTCCGCGATCACCGGCAGTCGGTCGGCCACCAGGGCATGGGCGGCGGCCCGCGGGGTCGTACCGTCCGCCGCCGCGCGGTCCAGCATCAGCCCGGTCAGCGCGCGCATCGACCGGCGCAGATGCGCGAACGCCTCCTCGGCGTCGGGGCCTATGTCGCCGAACAGGGTCCACCACCACCAGGCGTTCGTCCCGGAGTTGACCACCACATCGGGCAGCACACACACCCCGCGCGCGGTCAGCGCGGCCTCCGCCTCCGGCAGCACGGGCATGTTGGCCGCCTCCACGATCCAGCGTGCGCTGATGTGTTCCTGGTGGGTGGTGTCGATGGCGTACGACACGGCGGCGGGCACCAGCACCTCGGCGTCGGCCGACAGCCAGGCATCGCCCGGGAGTTCGCGGTCGCCCGGCCGCAACACGGCCCGGTCGACGGTCCCGTGGGCGTCCCGCGCCGCCAGCAGCGCCTCCACGTCGAGCCCCGAGGGGTTGGCGATCGTCCCCTTGACGTCCGCCACGGCCACGACGGTCAGGCCCGCCCGCGCGAGGAACCGAGCGGTGGCCCCGCCCATCGTGCCCAGCCCCTGCAGGGCAACTCGCGTACCGCGACGGGGTGTTCCGGCACGGTCCAGCACGGTCAGACATGCCTCGGCGACCCCGCAGCCGCCCGCCAGCTCGTCCAGCCCGATCCCGTCCACCTCGACCTGGAAGGCGGCCGCGAGGCGGGCGCGGGCGGCGGGCTCGTCGTCCAGCAACGGGTACACGGCCTGCACCGAGGAGACGAGCCCCGCCTCCGCCGCCGCCCGGTCCACCAGGTCCTGGGTGAGCCCGAGGTCCTCGCCGGTGGTCCAGCAGCTCTCGATGTACGGCCGCACGGCACGCAGGTACCGCACGAGCAGCCCGTACGCCTCCGGGTCGCGCGGGTCGCAGTCGATGCCGCCCTTCGCCCCGCCGAGGGGGACGTACCGGCTCGTCGGGTCGTAGTGCAGGGCCTCCTTCATCGTCATGCCCCGCGCGAGCCCGGTGACCTCCTCCAGCGTGCACCCGGCCCGCATCCGCAGGCCCCCGCTGGCGACACCCCGTACGAGCCGGTCGACGACGAGGAAGCCGCGGCGGCCGGTGACGTGGTCGGTCCAGGTGAGGGAGATCAAGGGGGCGGGGGTGGTCAAGGGGGTGCTCCTTGGGATCGGGGGCCGGTGCAGGGAGGGATCGGGTTCGGGGGCCGGTGTCCGGACGGAAATCCGCGCCGGGACGGGAATAGCGACGCCGCACCGGACGTTTCCCTGTCCCGGCTGAGTCACTCAGCCCCCGGCAAACCCGTGCGCCGGGGGTGCCGCCCATAATGGGGCACCACCGATCCGCCGCCACCTGGAGGTACCGTGACCGGCCTGCGTTCCCAGAGCCAAGGGCTCCGTGCTCTACAGCCCGCGGCCTTCGGCGCGGAACCGAGCGGTGAGCGCCTCGCGCGCATTCGCCGGTCGCCCCATTTCAAGGACGGCGTCTTCCAGAACCCGGGCGGTACGGCGAGCACGCGGCCCTCGGGCTCCGCGCTGGACCTGGCGAAGGCGTTCTTCGACAAGGACACCCGCCCCGCGCGCGCCCCTCGGGGGACGATCCCGGTGCACCCCACCACCCTGGCCGACCTGGCGGCGCCGCCTGCCACGGGGCTGCGGGTGACGTGGATGGGCCACTCCAGTGTGCTGGTGGAGATCGACGGGCAGCGGGTGCTGTTCGACCCGGTGTGGGGTGAGCGCTGCTCGCCGTTCCCCTTCGCGGGCCCGCGCCGACTCCACCCGGTGCCGCTGCCGCTGGCCGCGCTCGGTCCGGTCGACGTCGTGGTGATCTCCCACGACCACTACGACCACCTAGACATGCCCACGATCAAGGCGCTGGCCGACACGGACACGCTGTTCGCGGTCCCGCTGGGTGTGGGCGCCCACCTCGAACACTGGGGCGTCTCCCCGGACCGCCTGCGCGAACTGGACTGGCACGAGTCGGCCAAGGTCGGCGGCCTCACCCTGACCGCCACCCCGGCCCGCCATTTCTGCGGCCGCGGCCTGCGCAACACCCAGCACACCCTCTGGGCCTCCTGGGTGGTCGCCGGTGACGAACACCGCGTCTACCACAGCGGCGACACCGGCTACTTCGAAGGCTTCCAGGACATCGGCACCGCCTACGGCCCCTTCGACCTCACCATGATCCAGATCGGCGCCTACAGCCCGTACTGGCCCGACATCCACATGACCCCGGAAGAGGGCCTCCGCGCCCACCTCGACCTCCAGGGCGGCACCCCCCACGGCGTCGTGCTCCCCATCCACTGGGGCACCTTCAACCTGGCGATGCACGCCTGGGCCGAGCCGGGGGAGTGGACTCGCGACGCCGCGATGGAAGTCACGCAGCCGATCGCGTCCCCCCGCCCCGGCGAACCCTTCGAACCGGCGGGCCACCTCCCCACCGACCCCTGGTGGCGCACCGTCTCCCAGCCGATCGCCCG
The DNA here is from genome assembly GCF_009863025.1 of Streptomyces sp. SID4985. Classification (GTDB taxonomy): domain Bacteria; phylum Actinomycetota; class Actinomycetes; order Streptomycetales; family Streptomycetaceae; genus Streptomyces. The sequence continues at coordinate 8,393 of NZ_WWIR01000087.1, forward strand.
TCCGTGGCGTGAGGCCCAGGGGGTGGCGACAGCGGACGTCGAGGAGCGGGACAACGATCTGAACTTCGCCGGTGAGGCGTGATCGTCGGCGCCCCCACCGCTCGTGAGGCAGGCCTCAGTCTCTCCTCGGCCAGAAGAAGCCTCCGACGATCACGGCCAGTACGAGGATCGTGGCGACGCTCGCGAGGGCCCATGCCGCGGCCTTGACGGACTCGAAGAATCCCGCCTGCAGAACCTGGACCACACCGGACATCCCGGCGGCCGCGATCACGGCGAGGATCACTTCGAGCTTGGCCCGCTGCCTCGTCTCCCGCCGCTCCTCCTCGTGCGCCTCCCGCTCTTCTCGCCGTCGGGCCAACTTCTCGATACTGGAGCCGAGTTGGTCCTGCGCCACGTCCTCGATGAGCGCCTGTAGCTCCGTCACTCGCTCGCGGAAGTTCGAACCGTCCAGCACGAGCCGGATGATGTCGGCGACCACCGGGGACGACACCAGGGAGGGCGACCTGATCAGCGTGATGGTGGATCTGACCGACGTGGAGAAGTCGTTCAGGCGCGTTCTCTCCAGGTCCAGTTCGCGTGCGAGGGCGCGCAACGCGGCGGCGCTGCCGCTCTGTTCGCGCTCGACCGCGTCGACCCGGACCCTGAACTCCTCGACGCGCCGGTAGTGATCGACAAGCTCGAGCGACCATCCGGCGAAGAGGCCGTCGAGGGAGGCGGTGAACTCCGCGACGGTCACCTTGGTGGTCTGCGTGAAGGCCGCCATTCCGGGCGCGGCGATCGCCGTGGTGTTGGAGGTGCGGAGGAGTTTCTCCCCGGTCGAGCCGGTGATGTCGGCGATCAGGTCGCTCTCGCGGACGTACCGCCCCCACTCGGCCAGGGAACCGACCATCGGCGTGACGGGGCTCGTCAGCACCTGCGCCCCCATCGCCGCCAGCAACTCCCGTGCCGTGCGCGTCTCGTGGCGTGGGGCGGACCTGGCCGGCCCTTGTGTGGTGGAAGCCGCGTTGACGGCCACGATGACATGGAACATCCCCGGACTGGGCTCCGGCCGCGGGAGTTCCGGAGTTTCGGCGCTCTCGGCCAGCCGTGCGCAGACGTCCTCGGTCAGGTCGGTCGCGAGAGCGGCGAGCCGTTCCCAGGCCCGGCCCTCGTACCCGCTGAACGACACGCGTACATGGCCGAACTCCGGTGCCGCCCGCAGCATCATCGAATGCAGCTCCGCCGGTGTGACGTCGGCGATGTCGGCGGTGAACCGTACGTAGTGGTTGCCGAGTCTGGAGAAGCGGATCTCGGCATGCAGGTTCCCGAGCGGCTGCCCGTCGGAACCTCGCACCGCCACGTCGGGAAGCTCGACGAGCGCCCCGCCGTAACGGCGGTTGAACGCGTCCGAGCCGTTCCAGACGTCGTCCAGGTTCAGCGAGTTGTTGACGGACAGGACCGCCGCGCCGCCCAGCCGCCAGCCGGAGCCGTGCGCACCGACCCGTTCGACCACCTCGCGGGGCGCGGTACGGCGTACGGCGAACGGATAGACGTAGGTGATCCGGCCCCGGTCGATCCGCAGCCACGGATCGTTCCTCCTCTCCTCCAGGGAGAGCAGGGCGAGACGGTGGGCACGCAGCTCGCTCTGGTACCCGGACGAGGCGATCGCGTCGGACGACTCGGCCAGTTCGATCTCCGCCGCGACCTCGTCGAGCGGCTCACCCGCATCGAGGAAGCGGCGCAGTCCTCGCACCGCGCGGGCCACGGCCAGGCCGCAGACCTCGATCTCCTCGGCCCGCATGATGATGTACCGGCTCACGTCCGGATGCTCGTCAGCCGCCCGCCGCGCCAGTTCCGCGGCTCGACGAGCACTTGCCGCAGCCGTGCTCATGGCCTCTTCGTGGGGGGCCAACTGGCCTGTGATCATTGCGTTCTCGGCGTCGATCTGCGCGGCAACGCTGTCCATCAGCGCCACCACCGCCCGTGCGGCCGTCCGGTCGGTGGCGTCCAGGGTGGCGCCGTGATCACGCATGCACCGGGCGGCGCCGGCCAGCGTGTCGTGCAGGGGCCGGAAGTGGTACGAGATGTTCCACTCGGCTTCCACGGCGATGAGAACCAGCAGCAGCAACAGCGGCACGCCGCCCGGCACCGCCGAAGCCTTCGACCACTGCGCGAGGATCTCCGCCGACGCGATCTCGGCGCGGTCGGCCGCTCCGTCGCCCGGGGGAGGCTGTTCGGTGTCGACGGCGGATGCCCGCTGGGGCAGATCGACGAGCCGGTCGGTCTCCACCTGATGTGCGGCCAGCCACGCGCGCAAGGGCCTCAACTCGCCCTGGGCCAGGGCATCCACGATGACACGATGCACTCCCCAATGCTAGGTGGGGGCATGCCGCGTGTACCGCTTTCGCGGTCTGGAGTACCCGGTGCACGACGTCACGACGTCACGGCGCCGTGACGCACCACGGCCGCGACCCCTGGGGGCCGCGGCCGCGGTGTGCGAGCGAGGTGGGTCAGCAGGACAGGTTGCCGCCCGGCGTCACGCCGAGGATCGACGTGAAGCGCTGGTAGGCGTCCACGCGGCTCTGGACCTGGGCCGGGTTGCGGCCGTCGCACTCCAGGGAGCCGTTGATGCTGCGGATGGTCTGGCCGAACCCGGCCTGGTTCACCATCGCGTTGTGCGGAGTCATGGACCCCGGACCCGACTGGGTGTTCCAGTACCAGAGGCCGGTCTTCCAGGCGACCGCCGCGTCGGTCTGCACCAGGTTCGGGTTGTGCAGCAGGTCGATGCCGAGCGCGTCGCCGGCCGCCTTGTAGTTGAAGTTCCAGCTGAGCTGGATCGGGCCACGGCCGTAGTACGCCGCCTGGCCGGCCGGGCAGCCGTAGGACTGGCTCCAGTCGCAGTACGTCGGGTAGTTGGCCGTGTTCTGCTCGACCACGTAGACCAGACCGCCGGTCTCGTGGTTGACGTTGGCGAGGAAGGCCGCGGCCTCCTGCTTCTTCACGGTGTCGCTGCCGGTGGTGGCGAAGCCCGGGAAGGCGTTCAGGGCCGCGACGAGGCCCTGGTAGGTGTAGAACGAGTTCCGGCTCGGGAACATCTGGTTGAACTGGGCCTCGCTGACGACGAAGTTGCCGACGGGCGTGGTCGGACCGCCGCCGTCACAGTTGTACGGCTCCCAGAACCAGGTGCTGATGACCGGGTCGTAACCGGGGTTGTCGTGCTCGGCGATGTACGTCTTGCCGTCCGTGTAGCGGACGATGTCGCCGGTGACGTACGACTT
>NZ_WWIR01000088.1 GCF_009863025.1 Streptomyces sp. SID4985
GGGTGGCGGCCGTCCTGCGGCAGCGGCGGCCGGTCCTGGACCAGGCGGGGCTGGACGCGCGGGAGCGGCGGGAGAACCTGGCCGGTGCCCTGGAGGTGACGGCGGGCGGGGCACGGCTGCTCGACGCCGGACGGGTCGTCCTGGTGGACGACCTGATGACCACGGGCGCGACCCTCGCGGAGGCGGCGCGGGCCCTGCGGGAGGCGTCCGGTTCGCATCGCCGGGAGAGAACGGCCGTGTACCCCGGCGGAACTCGGGAAGGAAGGGGGAAACGAGAGACAGGGGCACGATCGGAGAGCGGAAACCCCGTGCAGTGTGCACAGGAAAAGGCGGCACCGAAGGCCACACGAGTGGCACTCCGGGCGGCGGTGATCGCCGCGCCCCCGGATTCTTTCGAAATAGCCAGGAACTGACCTCCTACCTGCGTCGTTGCAGGTAGCAAGAGCGGGAATTCACCTGAACGGAGGTACGCCGCAGTAGAGGGTGACGACATACGTCCGGGCGAGATATGTTCGGTTGTGAGGAAAGGCGCAGGCCAGACCTCGCATATCCGAATGCCGCGCTGCGTGATTTTCCGCAATCACCCGCGCCGGCGGGATGGAGATCTCGCCCACGGGGGAGGAGGAGGTGGACGTCACCGAGTCCGAAGGTTCCGGGGCCCACCGGGACCTGGTGCAAAAGGGAGATGCTCCGCCGCTGCTGCGGGGCTATCCGGGAACGGAGTTCTGCGTGGACATCGTCGTCAAGGGCCGCAAGACCGAGGTGCCCGAGCGGTTCCGCAAGCACGTGGCCGAGAAGCTGAAGCTGGAGAAGATCCAGAAGCTCGACGGCAAGGTGATGAGCCTCGACGTCGAGGTGTCCAAGGAGCCGAACCCCCGCCAGGCCGACCGCTGTGACCGAGTGGAGATCACGCTCCGCTCCCGCGGTCCGGTGATCCGGGCGGAAGCATCCGCCAGCGACCCGTACGCGGCCCTCGACATGGCCGCGGAAAAGCTGGAGGCAAGGCTGCGCAAGCAGCACGACAAGCGAGTCGTGCGCCGGGGCGCACGACGCATCCCGGCGGCCGAGGTGCCCGACGTGGTCCCGGGCGTGGCGACGCTCTACCCCGACGGCGTTCCGGTCCCGCCCGCCGAGTCCGACGGCGGAGTGCCGACCAAGAGGATCGGCTCGCTGGAGGTCACGGGTGACGGCCCCCTCGTCGTCCGCGAGAAGACCCACGTCGCCTCTCCGATGACCCTTGACCAGGCTCTCTACGAGATGGAACTGGTCGGCCACGACTTCTATCTGTTCGTCGACTCCGAGACCAAGGAGCCGAGCGTCGTCTACCGGCGACATGCCTACGACTACGGCGTCATCCACCTCAGCACCGACCCGATGGTGGCGGAGGTGCAGCCGCCCGCGGCGGGCGGCGTCCTGGGCGGCTGATCCTGCCCGGCGAAGCGGAACGGGTGCCCCTGGAGCGCGTGTGCGCCCCCAGGGGCACCGGTGTGCGACCACTTCACGCCCCGCACGGCACCGCGGCGGCGCCCGGGCATGAAATCATGACCGCACCGGCCCAACCGGTGGGCCGCTGCCTTGGGTTGGCGATGGCACAGGACCACAGGCCACAGCCTTCAGGGGGAGGAACGATGGCGGACACCTTCGGACCCATGCGTGACCTGGACGCCGACCACGGTGACCCCGGCCGGGAGCCGGAAGCGGGCGCCCCGCGCGGGGAGCCGATCAGAGTGCTGGTCGTGGACGACCACGCGCTGTTCCGCCGGGGTCTGGAGATCGTGCTCGCCGCCGAGGAGGACATCCAGGTCGTCGGCGAGGCGGGCGACGGGGCCGAGGCCGTGGACAAGGCGGCCGACCTGCTGCCGGACATCGTGCTGATGGACGTGCGGATGCCCCGGCGCGGTGGGATCGAGGCGTGCACCTCCATCAAGGAGGTCGCCCCCAGCGCCAAGATCATCATGCTCACGATCAGCGACGAGGAGGCCGACCTCTACGACGCGATCAAGGCGGGCGCGACCGGATACCTCCTCAAGGAGATCTCCACCGACGAGGTGGCCACGGCCATTCGCGCGGTGGCCGACGGGCAGTCGCAGATCAGCCCGTCGATGGCGTCCAAGCTGCTCACCGAGTTCAAGTCGATGATCCAGCGCACCGACGAGCGCCGACTGGTGCCCGCGCCCCGGCTGACCGACCGGGAGCTGGAAGTCCTCAAGCTGGTCGCCACGGGGATGAACAACCGGGACATCGCCAAGGAATTGTTCATCTCCGAGAACACCGTGAAGAACCATGTGCGCAACATCCTGGAGAAGCTGCAGCTGCACTCCAGGATGGAGGCCGTGGTCTACGCGATGCGGGAGAAGATCCTCGAGATCCGCTGACCCCGGACCGACGAGGCGCCCGCTTCGGCTCAGGCCAGTGTGCGGGCCAGTACGGCGGCCAGGGGCGCCCGGAGCTCGGGCTCCGTCACGCGCTCCACGCGGACGTCCGTGCAGCCCACCCAGCTCGCCGCCTCGACCAGCGCCTCGGCGACCGCCGCCACCGCCTTCGGGCCGTCCAGCGTGACCTGCCGGGCCACCAGCGTGCGCCCCTCGCGCGCGGGGTCCACCCGGCCGACCAGCCGGCCGCCGGAGAGCACCGGCATCGCGAAGTAGCCGTGGACCCGCTTCTGCTTGGGGACGTACGCCTCCAGGCGGTGGGTGAAGCCGAACAGGCGCTCCGTGCGGGCCCGTTCCCAGATCAGCGAGTCGAACGGCGAGAGCAGCGTCGTGCGGTGGCGGCCGCGCGGCGCGGTGGCGAGGGCCGCCGGGTCCGCCCAGGCGGGCTTGGCCCAGCCCTCGACCTCGACCGGCACCAGACCCGAGTCGGCGATCACCGCGTCCACCTGCTCGCCCTTGAGGCGGTGGTAGTCGGCGATGTCCGCGCGCGTCCCGACGCCCAGCGACTCACCGGCCAGCCGGACCAGACGGCGCAGGCACTCGGCGTCGTCCAGCTCGTCGTGGAGCAGGGCGTCCGGGATGGCGCGCTCGGCGAGGTCGTACACACGCTTCCAGCCGCGCCGCTCGACGCACACCACCTCGCCGTACATCAGGGCGCGCTCGACGGCGACCTTGGTGCCGGACCAGTCCCACCACTCGCTGGTGCGCTTCGCGCCGCCCAGCTCGGTGGCCGTGAGCGGGCCCTCGGCCTGGAGCTGCTTGATCACCTGGTCGTAGGCGCCCTCGGGCAGCTGGTGGTTCCAGTGCGGGCGGGAGCGGTAGGCGCGGCGGCGGAAGGCGAAGTGGGGCCACTCCTCGACGGGCAGGACGCAGGCGGCGTGCGACCAGTACTCGAAGGCGCGGGTGCCCTGCCAGTAGGCCGACTCCACGGCCTGGCGGCCGACGGCGCCGAGGCGGGCGTACGGCACCAGTTCATGGGAGCGGGCGAGTACCGAGATGGTGTCGAGCTGGACCGCGCCCAGATGTCGCAGCACCCCGCGCACCCCGGCCCGCCGGTCGGGCGCTCCCAGCAGTCCCTGGGCCCGCAGGGCGATACGGCGGGCGTCGTCCGCGGTGAGGGTGGTAACGGGGCGCGGCGGGGTCGTCATGGTCGGGACGATAGAGGGTGGCACTGACAGTGGGCGCCCGGCCGGGACTTCCCGCAGGTCAGGTGGTCGCAGCGGGATCGGGCGCGGCCAGGTACGGAGCGGTCGGGGTCAGTCCGAGGTCGGAGGGGAGCAGCGAGCCGACCCAGGAGTCGCGCCGTACGCCCCGGTGTGCGACGGCCGCGCGCAGCGTGCCCTCCATGGTGAAGCCGACGCGTTCGGCCACCGCGCGGGAGGGCAGGTTGCCGACCTCGGCGCGCCACTCCAGGCGGTCCACGGACACGTCGGTGAAGGCCCAGCGGGCCGCGGCGAGCGCGGCCTCGGTCATGTATCCCCGGCCGCGGTGCTCACGGGTGGCCCAGAAACCGACCTCGGCGGCGCCCGGCCCGCGCCGCATGACGCCCAGCATCCCCGCCAGCGCGCCGTCGGGCAGGAACAGGCCGAAGTGGTACTCCGAGTCGTCCGCCCAGCCCCGCGCGACCACACCGATGAACGCCTCGGCGTGCTCGCGCAGGTAAGGAGAGGGAAAGGACGAGATCCAGCGCCGGGACTCCGGATCCTGGGCGGCGGCGTACACCGCGTCCGCGTCGGCCGGGCCGACGGCGCGCATCCGGAGGCGGTCGGTGGTCAGGGTGACGGGGTCCATCACCCGATTCTGCGGGGCACCGCACCCGTGCCGCCACGGCTTTTCGCGGAGCGTGAGCACCCGGTCACGATTCGCGCACATCCCCGATCCGGCGCGGCACTATCCACCCTGCCCGTCCGTTGTCCACAGTGAGGCGCGCACCGGGTCGCCAGGCCCTCCCGGCGTGCCGGGGTCCTCGCATACGATGGCCGTTGCTCAGCAAGTCACATGGAAAACAGACCGTCCCAGGCCCGACCGGCAAGGAGACCACCCCCCGTGTCCGTCCTCTCGAAGATCATGCGTGCAGGCGAAGGCAAGATCCTGCGCAAGCTGCACCGCATCGCGGACCAGGTCAACTCCATCGAAGAGGATTTCGTTGACCTCTCCGACGCCGAGCTGCGGGCCCTCACCGACGAGTACAAGCAGCGGTACGCCGACGGTGAGAGCCTGGACGACCTGCTCCCCGAGGCATTCGCCACCGTTCGCGAGGCCGCCAAGCGCGTCCTCGGCCAGCGGCACTACGACGTCCAGATGATGGGCGGCGCCGCGCTCCACCTCGGTTACGTGGCCGAGATGAAGACCGGTGAGGGCAAGACCCTCGTCGGCACCCTGCCCGCTTATCTGAACGCGCTCTCCGGAGACGGCGTCCACCTCATCACGGTCAACGACTACCTGGCCGAGCGCGACTCCGAGATGATGGGCCGCGTCCACCGCTTCCTGGGTCTCGAAGTCGGCTGCATCCTCGCCAACATGACCCCGGCCCAGCGCCGCGAGCAGTACGCGTGCGACATCACGTACGGCACGAACAACGAGTTCGGCTTCGACTACCTGCGCGACAACATGGCGTGGGCGCAGGACGAGTTGGTGCAGCGCGGCCACAACTTCGCCATCGTCGACGAGGTGGACTCGATCCTCATCGACGAGGCCCGTACGCCGCTGATCATCTCCGGCCCGGCCGACCAGGCCACCAAGTGGTACGGCGACTTCGCGAAGCTGGTCACCCGCCTCAAGCGCGGCGAGCCCGGCAACCCGCTCAAGGGCCTTGAGGAGACCGGCGACTACGACGTCGACGAGAAGAAGCGCACCGTCGCGATCCATGAGGCCGGTGTCTCCAAGGTCGAGGACTGGCTGGGCATCGACAACCTCTACGAGTCGGTGAACACCCCCCTCGTCGGCTACCTGAACAACGCCATCAAGGCGAAGGAACTGTTCAAGAAGGACAAGGACTACGTCGTCATCGACGGCGAGGTCATGATCGTCGACGAGCACACCGGCCGTATCCTGGCCGGCCGCCGCTACAACGAGGGCATGCACCAGGCGATCGAGGCGAAGGAAGGGGTGGACATCAAGGACGAGAACCAGACCCTCGCCACGATCACCCTGCAGAACTTCTTCCGCCTCTACAACAAGCTCTCCGGCATGACCGGTACGGCGATGACCGAGGCCGCCGAGTTCCACCAGATCTACAAGCTCGGCGTGGTGCCCATCCCGACCAACCGGGCGCTCGTCCGCAAGGACCAGTCCGACCTGATCTACCGCACCGAGGTCGCCAAGTTCGAGGCGGTCGTCGACGACATCGCCGAGAAGCACGAGAAGGGCCAGCCGATCCTCGTCGGCACCACGTCCGTCGAGAAGTCGGAGTACCTCTCGCAGCAGCTCAGCAAGCGCGGCATCCAGCACGAGGTGCTGAACGCCAAGCACCACGAGCGTGAGGCGTCGATCGTCGCCCAGGCGGGCCGCAGGGGCGCCGTCACGGTCGCCACGAACATGGCGGGCCGCGGTACGGACATCAAGCTCGGCGGCAACCCAGAGGACCTCGCCGAGGCGGAACTGCGCCAGATCGGCCTGGACCCCGAGGAGCACATCGAGGAGTGGGCGGCCGCGCTGCCCGCCGCGCTGGGCCGCGCCGAGCAGGCGGTCAAGGCCGAGAAGGAGGAGGTCGAGCGCAGCGGCGGCCTCTACGTGCTCGGCACCGAGCGGCACGAGTCGCGCCGTATCGACAACCAGCTGCGCGGCCGTTCCGGCCGTCAGGGCGACCCCGGCGAGTCCCGGTTCTACCTCTCCCTCGGCGACGACCTGATGCGCCTGTTCAAGGCCGCCATGGTCGAGCGCGTCATGGCGATGGCGAACGTCCCGGACGACGTGCCGATCGAGAACAAGATGGTGACCCGCGCGATCGCGTCCGCGCAGTCGCAGGTCGAGCAGCAGAACTTCGAGACCCGTAAGAACGTCCTGAAGTACGACGAGGTGCTCAACCGGCAGCGCGAGGTCATCTACGGCGAGCGCCGCCGCGTCCTGGAGGGCGAGGACCTGCAGGAGCAGGTGCAGCACTTCATGGACGACACGATCGACGCGTACGTCGCCGCCGAGACCGCCGACGGCTTCCCCGAGGACTGGGACCTGGACCGGCTGTGGGGCGCCTTCCGGCAGCTCTACCCGGCGAACGTCACCATCGAGGAGCTGGAGGACGCCGCGGGCGACCGGGCCGGTCTGACCGCCGAGTTCATCTCCGAGTCCATCAAGGACGACATCCGCGCGCAGTACGAGGCGCGTGAGGTCCAGCTCGGCTCCGAGATCATGCGTGAGCTGGAGCGGCGGGTCGTCCTGTCGGTCCTGGACCGCAAGTGGCGCGAGCACCTCTACGAGATGGACTACCTCCAGGAGGGCATCGGCCTGCGCGCGATGGCCCAGAAGGACCCGCTGGTCGAGTACCAGCGCGAGGGCTTCGACATGTTCACCGCCATGATGGAGGGCATCAAGGAGGAGTCCGTCGGCTACCTGTTCAACCTGGAGGTCCAGGTCGAGCAGCAGGTCGAGGAGGTCCCGGTCGAGGACGCCCAGCCGGTCGGCGGGGGCGGGCAGGACATCGTGCCCGCGCAGGTTCCCGCGGGTGGCCGGCCGGAGATCCGGGCCAAGGGCCTCGACGTTCCGCAGCGGCGCGAGCTGCACTTCTCCGCGCCCACGGTGGACGGCGAGGGCGGCGTGATCGAGCGCGACCTCGAGGACGACGAGCCGGTGCGCTCCGAGGCCGACGGCCTCACGCGCGCGGAGCGCCGCAAGCAGGCGAAGAGCCGCAGCCGCCGCAAGAAGTGACGGTCGCCCGCGGTTGCCCGCTGCGGGCTTGAGCGGTTCTCCGTGGCGGGCCTTCGCGGCTGACTCCGGGGCCGGGTCCCTCTTCGTGAGGGGTCCGGCCCTTTGTCGTGCCCGGGTTGTCGTGTCCGGGCTCAGCCGGTCTCCTCGCGCGGGGGCCGGGAACCCGCCAGCTCCACGGCGGTGCAGCGCCAGCGCAGATCCCGCCCCCGCTCCAGCCGGAAGGCGAGCGCCCGCAGCCGGTCCCCGGCGGCGACCCGCGCGAACACCTCCAGCGCGCCGTCCCTGGGCACGAAGTACCCGAGATCGCTGACGACCGGCCGGACCCCGGGCGTGCGCAGCGGATTCCGCTCGGCGAGCCGCGCGAGATCGTCGTACGCCTGCCCGGCGGTGTGCCGGAGCATCCAGTGCACGGGGCGCTGCCCGCTGAGGACGGCGACGAGCCGGTCGGCGAAGAGGTCGGTGGGGCGGGGCTGGGGGGTGACCGGGGGAAGGGGGTGGTGCGTCGGGGCTGTGCGGGGCGCG
>NZ_WWIR01000089.1 GCF_009863025.1 Streptomyces sp. SID4985
ACCGCCCCCCTACCCCCTCCGCCTGGGAAGATCGCCCCCATCTAGCCGCCGCCCGGAGGGCGTTGCGTGTAGGGGTTGGATAAGAGTTGAGCCGGGTTCGCTCATGTCTGTTGACGCCGGGGAGCGGGAGTGTCACACTTGAGTCCGTTGCACTCAAGTCAGCTGGAGGAATCAACCATGGCACGTGCGGTCGGCATCGACCTGGGCACGACTAACTCCGTCGTGAGCGTTCTGGAGGGCGGCGAGCCCACCGTCATCACCAACGCCGAGGGTGCCCGGACCACGCCGTCCGTCGTCGCCTTCGCGAAGAACGGTGAGGTGCTCGTCGGCGAGGTCGCCAAGCGCCAGGCGGTCACGAACGTGGACCGGACCATCCGCTCCGTGAAGCGCCACATGGGCACGGACTGGAAGATCGAGCTCGACGGCAAGAGCTTCAACCCGCAGCAGATGAGCGCCTTCATCCTGCAGAAGCTGAAGCGCGACGCCGAGGCGTACCTGGGCGAGAAGGTGACCGACGCGGTCATCACCGTCCCGGCGTACTTCAACGACTCCGAGCGTCAGGCGACGAAGGAGGCCGGCGAGATCGCGGGCCTGAACGTCCTGCGCATCGTCAACGAGCCGACCGCCGCCGCCCTGGCGTACGGCCTCGACAAGGACGACCAGACCATCCTCGTCTTCGACCTCGGTGGCGGCACCTTCGACGTGTCCCTCCTGGAGATCGGCGACGGCGTCGTCGAGGTGAAGGCCACCAACGGTGACAACCACCTCGGTGGTGACGACTGGGACCAGCGCGTCGTCGACTACCTGGTCCAGCAGTTCAAGTCCGGTCACGGCGTGGACCTCGCCAAGGACAAGATGGCCCTCCAGCGCCTCCGCGAGGCCGCCGAGAAGGCCAAGATCGAGCTGTCCTCGTCCTCCGAGACCTCGATCAACCTGCCGTACATCACGGCGTCCGCCGAGGGCCCGCTGCACCTGGACGAGAAGCTCACCCGCGCCCAGTTCCAGCAGCTGACCGCGGACCTCCTGGAGCGCTGCAAGACCCCGTTCTTCAACGTCATGAAGGACGCCGGCGTCTCCATCAACGAGATCGACCACGTCGTCCTCGTCGGTGGCTCCACCCGTATGCCCGCCGTGGCCGAGCTCGTCAAGGAGCTGACCGGTGGCAAGGACGCCAACAAGGGCGTGAACCCGGACGAGGTCGTCGCCATCGGCGCCGCGCTCCAGGCCGGTGTCCTCAAGGGTGAGGTCAAGGACGTCCTGCTCCTCGACGTGACCCCGCTGTCCCTCGGTATCGAGACCAAGGGCGGCATCATGACCAAGCTCATCGAGCGCAACACCACGATCCCGACCAAGCGGTCCGAGATCTTCACGACGGCCGAGGACAACCAGCCGTCCGTGCAGATCCAGGTCTACCAGGGCGAGCGCGAGATCGCGGCGTACAACAAGAAGCTCGGCATGTTCGAGCTGACCGGTCTGCCCCCGGCGCCCCGCGGCGTCCCGCAGATCGAGGTCGCCTTCGACATCGACGCCAACGGCATCATGCACGTGACCGCGAAGGACCTGGGCACGGGCAAGGAGCAGAAGATGACCGTCACCGGCGGCTCCTCGCTGCCGCGCGACGAGGTCGACCGCATGCGCCAGGAGGCCGAGCAGTACGCGGAGGAGGACCACCGCCGCCGCGAGGCCGCCGAGACCCGCAACCAGGGCGAGCAGCTCGTCTACCAGACCGAGAAGTTCCTCAAGGACAACGAGGACAAGGTCCCGGGCGAGATCAAGACCGAGGTCGAGGGTGCCATCGCCGAGCTGAAGGAGAAGCTCAAGGGCGAGGACAGCGCCGAGATCCGCACGGCCACCGAGAAGGTCGCGGCCGTCTCGCAGAAGCTCGGCCAGGCCATGTACGCCGACGCCCAGTCCGCCCAGGCCGCCGGTGGTGCCGCCGCCGGTGACGCCAAGGCCGACGACGACGTCGTGGACGCCGAGATCGTCGACGACGAGCGCAAGGACGGTGCCGCGTGACGGAGGAGACCCCGGGCTTCGAGGAGAAGCCCGACGTCCCCTCCGGCGCCACCCCCGACGACGCCGAGCCGAAGGCCGCCCCCGCGGAAGGGGCGGCCCCGGCCGGGGACGCAGCAGCGGACGTGGCCCTGGTGGCCCAGCTGGACCAGACGCGCACGGCGCTCGGCGAGCGCACGGCCGACCTCCAGCGTCTCCAGGCCGAGTTCCAGAACTACCGCCGCCGTGTCGAGCGCGACCGGGTCGCGGTCAAGGAGATCGCCATCGCGAACCTCCTGACCGAGCTCCTGCCCGTGCTGGACGACATCGGCCGCGCGCGGGAGCACGGCGAGCTGGTCGGCGGCTTCAAGTCGGTGGCCGAGTCGCTGGAGACCGTGGCGGCCAAGATGGGCCTGATGCAGTTCGGCAAGGAGGGCGAGCCCTTCGACCCGACCGTGCACGAGGCCCTGATGCACTCCTACGCGCCGGACGTCACCGAGACGACCTGCGTGGCGATCCTCCAGCCCGGGTATCGCATCGGCGAGCGCACCATCCGCCCCGCGCGGGTGGCCGTGGCCGAGCCGCAGCCCGGCGCGCAGACCGTCAAGGCGGAGGACGCCGAGGAGAGCGCGGCGGACGACAAGGAGAACGGTGGCCCGGAGGAGGGCTGACGTAATCACGAAGGACAGGAAGGAGGGACGTCGGGGATGAGCACCAAGGACTTCATCGAGAAGGACTTCTACAAGGTCCTCGGCGTCCCCAAGGACGCCACCGAGGCCGAGATCAAGAAGGCGTACCGGAAGCTCGCCCGCGAGAACCACCCGGACGCCAACAAGGGCAACGCCAAGGCCGAGGAGCGCTTCAAGGAGATCTCCGAGGCGAACGACGTCCTCGGCGACCCCAAGAAGCGCAAGGAGTACGACGAGGCCCGCGCCCTGTTCGGAGGCGGCGGTTTCCGTCCGGGTCCGGGCGGCGGCGGCCAGTTCAACTTCGACCTCGGCGACCTCTTCGGAGGCGGCGCCCAGGGCGGCGGGGCCGGCCAGGGCGGCTTCGGCGGCGGCATCGGGGATGTCTTCGGCGGCCTGTTCAACCGGGGCGGCGGCGGTGCGGGCACGACCCGTACGCAGCCGCGCCGGGGCCAGGACGTCGACACCGAGGTGACCCTCAGTTTCACCGAGGCCATCGAGGGGGCGACGGTCCCGCTGCGGATGACGTCCCAGCAGCCCTGCAAGGCGTGTTCGGGCACCGGCGACAAGAACGGCACGCCGCGTGTGTGCCCGACCTGTGTCGGCACCGGACAGGTCGCGCGGGGCTCGGGCGGCGGCTTCTCGCTCACCGACCCGTGCCCGGACTGCAAGGGCCGCGGCCTGATCGCGGAACACCCCTGCCTGGAGTGCCACGGCAGCGGGCGGGCCCGTTCCTCGCGCACCATGCAGGTCCGCATCCCGGCGGGCGTCACCGACGGGCAGCGCATCCGCCTGCGCGGCAAGGGCGCGCCCGGCGAGCGCGGCGGTCCGGCCGGTGACCTGTACGTCACCGTGCACGTCGGCGACCACCCGGTCTTCGGCCGCAAGGGCGACAACCTCACGGTCACCGTCCCGGTGACGTTCGCGGAGGCCGCCCTCGGCGGCGAGGTGCGGGTGCCGACGCTCGGCGGTCCCGCCGTCACGCTGAAGCTGCCGCCGGGCACGCCCAACGGCCGCACCATGCGGGCGCGGGGCAAGGGCGCGGCGCGCAAGGACGGCACCCACGGCGATCTGCTGATCACCGTCGAGGTGAGTGTCCCCAAGGACCTCTCGGGGAAGGCTCGTGACGCGCTGGAGGCGTATCGCGAGGCGACCGCGGACGAGGACCCGCGGGCGGAGCTGTTCGAGGCCGCGAAGGGAGACTGAGCCCCAATGGACACACCCGGCCGTCGCCGCAACCCCTATGAACTGACCGAGGACTCCCCGGTCTACGTCATCTCGGTGGCGGCGCAGCTCTCCGGTCTCCATCCGCAGACCCTGCGTCAGTACGACCGCCTCGGTCTGGTCTCCCCGGACCGCACGGCGGGCCGTGGCCGGCGCTACTCGGCCCGTGACATCGAACTGCTCCGCCAGGTGCAGCAGTTGTCGCAGGACGAGGGCATCAACCTGGCCGGTATCAAGCGCATCATCGAACTGGAGAACCAGGTCGCCGCGCTCCAGTCCCGCGTCGCGGAGCTGGAGTCGGCCCTGGACGGCGCGGCGGCCACGATGCGCCAGCGCGAGGCCGCCGTCCACGCCTCCTACCGACGCGACCTGGTGCCGTACCAGGAGGTGCAGCAGAGCAGCGCGTTGGTGGTGTGGCGGCCCAAGCGGCAGCAGTCCACCGACTGACAACCGTGCTCGAAGGGGCCGGAGGGATTCACTCCCTCCGGCCCCTTCGGCGTATCCGGGTATCCGGGCATCCACGTACCCACGTGCCTCAACTGCCAACAGAGGAAGGTAAGTTGGGGGCATTAAGCGACATCGCGCGGCATCTGGCCGAGTTCGTTCGGTCAGGAGTGCGGAACTGGTGGAGCGTGTGGGGCCGGGGGTCCGAAATTGGTGAAGAGGCGGTGACCAGGGTTTACAGGGAGTGGCATCAGGGTTCGCGATCTCTTCACGTTCTCAACGCAGAGTGATGTTGCCATCTCGTTAAGTTGTATTGCTTGACGCCGGGTAGCGCCTCCAAGTTGTCTTTTCAGACACCCGGGGCGGAAGCATCACCTCCGTGGCCCCCTCCTCTTGAACGCACCTGAAGTGAGCCCTCGCATGCGTCGTATCGCCATATCCGTGGCCGTATCCACGATGTCCCTCTCGCTCGCCGGCTGCGGCGTGCTGAACGCGGCGGGGGACGGCGCGAGCGCCAGCCCGACGATGGGTGACAACGTCACCGTCGGACTGCTGCTGCCGGAGAAGGCGAACACCCGCTACGACAAGTTCGACTACCCCATCATCGACAAGAAGGTGGCCGAACTGACCAAGAAGAAGGGCAAGGTCAAGTACGCCAACGCGGACGCGGACGCCGCCAAGCAGGCCGAGCAGATGCAGCAGATGATCGACGACAAGGTCAACATCATCCTGCTCGACGCGGTCGACTCGCACGGCATCGCCCCGCAGGTCAAGAAGGCCAAGGACGCGGGCATCCCGGTCATCGCCTACGACCGTCTGGCCGAGGGCCCGATCGACGCGTACATCTCCTTCGACAACGAGCTGGTCGGCGAGGTGCAGGGCCGTTCGCTGCTGGAGGCCCTGGGCCCGACCGCCGGTCTCTCCGACAAGATCGTCATGGTGAACGGCTCGCCCACCGACCCCAACGCCAAGCAGTTCAAGGAGGGCGCGCTCTCCGAGCTGAACGGCAAGGTGACGATCGCGGACACCTCCGACACCAAGGAGTGGAAGCCCGAGGTCGCCGAGGCCCACATGACCGAGGTGATCAACAAGATCGGCCGCAGCGGCATCGCGGCCGTCTACGCCGCCAACGACGGCATGGCGGGCGGTGTCATCAAGGCCCTCAAGGCCGCGGGCGCCACGAAGATGCCCCCCATCACCGGCCAGGACGCCGAACTCGACGCCGTGCAGCGCATCCTGATCGGCGAGCAGTACATGAGCGTCTACAAGTCCTACCCGGACGAGGCCGAGGCCGCCGCGCAGATGGCCGTCGCCAAGGTCCAGGGCAAGGACATCCAGTTCGACGCCCTGACCCAGGACCACGTGGACAGCCCCACCAACAAGGACATCCCGTCCCAGCTGGTCCAGGTGAGCGCGCTGACCAAGCGCAACATCAAGGACACCGTCGTCGCCGACGGCATCTACTCGGTCGACGAGATCTGCACCACCGGCTACAAGTCCGCCTGCGCCGCCGCCGGCCTCCGCTAGTCCCGGTCCACCCGAGCCCCCTCGAACGCCGTGCCGAGCAAGCCGGTTGGCGCCCCCGCCGGCTCCGTCGGTCCCGCTTCCGGGGGCCCGGGCGATTCCGGGGCATACCCGTACTCCGCGCTTCCGGGGGCGCGGAGAGCCGTGTTGCGGACCCGCACGGGTCCGCGCATAGTTGCGCTGCGGAAGTGGCAGCAACCGGGGGTGGAATGGTCGATGGCCGGGCACGCGACGGAGGAGCATCCCCACGGCGCCGACCGGCTGTGCGGGCCGGGGGACCGCGTGTACTCGCTCGCCCTGAGCCGGGGCCGGGTGCCGCGCGCCGAGGCCGGACCGGTCCCCTGTCTGCTGGACCTGGCCCTGCTGCACCCCGACCCGGACGACATGGACTGGCTGGTGCCCACCTCCCCGCAGGAGGTCATGTCCCGGCTGCTGCGCGAGCTGTACGACGACGTCACCGAGAGCAGGCGCCGGGTGGGCTCGGCGGTCACCGCCTTCGACCGGTACGCCGGACTCGGCCGTGAACCGGCCGGTGGTGCCACGCCCGCCGAGGGCACCGCGATCCGGGTCCTGGACGGACTCTCCCGCATCCAGGCCGCGATGGACGCGGCGACCGAGGCGTGCACCACGGAGGTGCTCACCGTGCAGCCCGGCGGCATCCGGCGCGAGGCCGAGCTGACCGAGGGACTGCACCGGGCACTGGAACTGCGCGGCCGGGGCGTCCGGATGCGGGACCTCTACACGCACGTCGCCCGGCACGGGCAGGGGCTCCTGACCTACCTGGAGCTGATGGGCGACGCGGTCGAGGCGCGCAGCCTGGACGAGGTGATCGACCGGCTCATCCTCTTCGACCGCACGGTGGCCTTCATCCCCGCCAACACCGACCGCACGATGGCGCTGGAGCTGCGGCACCCGGCGCTCGTGGAGTATCTGGTGACCGTCTTCGAGCGGCTGTGGCGGCTCGCGATCCCGCTGACCGCGCCGCTGCCCGACACCGGCATCGAGGGCATCTCCCACCGCGAGCGCTCGATCGCCGCGCTGCTCGCCGAGGGCCACCAGGACGCGGTGATCGCCGAGCGGCTCGGCATCAGCGTGCGCACCTGCCGTGCGCACATCGCCCGCCTCTCGGAGACCCTGGGCGCGACGAGCCGTACCCAGCTGGGCGTACGGATCGCCCAGGCGGGCCTGGAGGGGCCCCCGCGCACGGCCGCGGCCGCGGGCCTCGACCGTGAGGTGTGAGGCGGGTACGCGGGGCGTGGGGCGCGCGGGGAGCCGGTCAGTTCTCCTGGTTCAGGATGCCCGACTGGGCTATCAGGAAGCCGAGTTGGGCGCGGCTGCCGCTGCCGAGCGCCTGCGCGAGCTTGGCGATGTGGGCGCGGCAGGTACGGACGTTCATGCCGAGGCGGCGTGCGATGGCCTCGTCGACATGGCCCTCCACCAGCAGCTTGGCGATGGAGTGCTGGATCTCGGTGATGCCGTCGGGCGCGGTCTCGTAGGGGGTGCCCGCGGTCAGCGGGACCGCGCGGTTCCACATGAACTCGAAGACCTTGATGAGGTAGAGGACGAGGCCGGGGTGGCGGACCTCAAGGGCGACCTGGCGGTCGTCGCGTATCGGCACGAAGGCGACCGTCTCGTCGCAGATGATGAGCCGCTCCACCAGCTCGTCGATCGTGCGGTACTCCACCTTGCCGGCGGCGACCCGGTCGGCGTACGCCAGGCGCTCGGGGCTGTAGCGGGCCGTGTGCTGATACAGGGTGCGCATCCCCACACCACGTTCGATCAGCGGGCGGTCGCGCTCCAGCGCCTCGATGAGCCGGTGTTCGGGCCGGTGGGCGGTCGGCTGGACGGTCAGCATCTCGGTACGGCACTGACTGGTCGCCAGGTCGATGGCCGCGTTGATGCGGTCGAGCCCTTCGAGGACGGTGATGGAGTGGGTGGGAGGCGTGTCCTGGGCGGTGAGCGACATGAAGGGCTCGAAGGCCTCCGCCAGCTCTATCGAGGTGCGTCTGCGCTCGGTGATCTCCCGCTCGATGGGGTTGAGCCGCTGGGCGAGCGCGACGGACGGGGAGACCGGACGCAGCCAGTCGGCGTCGTCCAGGTCCGGGTGGAGCAGGGCGAACTCCATGAGACAGGGCGCCTTCTCGGCGTCCGCGCGCGCGATGCGGCCGGAGCGCAGTGCGGTGGCGTAGAGCCGCCTTCCCTCCTCGCACAGTTCAGTGAGCGCATGGGGATGTGTCGTATCCGCCGGATTTAGTGTCAAATCTCCACCCCCCAGGGTCCTGAACATGCAGGAACATGATGCACTGATTGTGTGGCGATGACGTGCCTGAATGAGCCATCGTCTTATCCGACGGGGGAGTGAGGGGACCTTCAAGTGAGGACGAAGCCGACTATGCGTAAGAGAATGCTTCGCTCGGTGATTGTCGCCGCCTTCTCCGCCCTGGTGGCCTTCGGGACTCTGGCTGGATACGCGGACGGCAGCCGCTCCGCGGCGGTGACGAAGACCGTGAGTGCGGACGACTCCGGCACGGTGTACACACCGAACGACAGTAGCTGGGCCTGACATGACGACGCCGCCTGACGACCGTTCCTTCCGGCGAGAGATGGCCACGGCCTACCGGTCCGGCTGGCACTTCATCGACCTGGTCACCGCCCTCCCCCACAGCGGTGACTCGTTGATGGTGACGGTGTTCGGCGAGCCGGTCGTGGTCACCCGCGACGAGGACGAGGGCGTCCGTGCCTACCGGTGTCTGCGCAAGCCGCGCGGGGCGCCGCAGCCGGTGCGGTGCGCCGTCCGGTACGGCATGATCTTCGTCAATCTGGACCAGCGCGATCACCGGCTCACCTCCCCGGAGGTCGCCGACCTGAGAACCACCTCGGCCACCCCCCGCAGTGCCTGACGCGATTCCCCCGTCGTAAAAGATCGCTCAGGCGCTTCCCCCAGCAGCGGCGTCACCGTGACCTGAACACGGTGACGCCGCTGCAGTTTCCGCCGACATTTCCCCGTATGCCCCAACCGGCCAACTGGCCGAAACTGTTCATCGCGGGGTTTCGACGGGGTGTCCGCCCGGCCCCGCCCGCCGCCTGCCGACCGCGCCGACGCGCCCGGCCTCCGGCCGCCGGGCCGCC
>NZ_WWIR01000090.1 GCF_009863025.1 Streptomyces sp. SID4985
TCGATGCGCTCGTACTGCTCCACCTCGGAGGCGGCGGCGCGGAGCACGTCGACCAGCGGGACCGGACGGGTCCAGCGTCGGCCCGGCTCCTCACCGGCGAGGACGAGGAGGTTCTCACCGTTACGGCGCATACGCGTCGCGAGGTGGTCGAGCTTGAAGAGGGAGGACAGCTGGTCCGGGTCGGCCTCGCGGGACTCCAGTTCGGAGATGAGCGAGAGCTGACGCTGGATAAGACCCTGCGAGCGGCGCGAGAGGTTGGTGAACATCGCGTTGACGTTGCCCCGCAGCAGGGCCTGCTCGGCGGCCAGTCGGACCGCCTCGCGGTGCACGTCGTCGAAGGCCGCGGCCACCTGGCCGATCTCGTCGCTGGAGTGCACACCGACCGACTCCACGGACGTGTCGACGTCCTGCGGGTCGGACTCGGACAGCTGCTTGACCAGCTCGGGCAGACGGTCCTGGGCGACCCGGGTGGCGGTCTCCTGCAGGCGGCGCAGCGAGCGGATCATGGAGCGGGCCACGACGAAGGCGCCGACGAGCGAGACGCCGAGCACGAGCAGGATCAGCGCACCGGAGAGGATCGCCTCCTGCTCCGAGGTCGACTTCAGCTCACGGGCCTTCTGCTCCATGTCACCGAGCAGCTCGTGCTCGATGTTCTTCATCTGCTGGAGCTTGTTGGTGCTGTCGTCGAGCCAGTCGCGGTAGGAGCGGGCGGGGAGGCTCGCGAAGCCGTTCGGGGCCGTCAGGACGCGCTTGGCGTACTGGTCGGCCGCCTGGATCTGCGGGCTGTCCTCCTGGATCGGCTGGAGGACCGTCTCCGCTTCCTTGCCGTCGACCTTCCGGAAGATGTTGAGCTCGGAGCGCTCGCTGTCGAAGGCCGACTCACCGTAGAGGCGGTCGTTCGTGGAGAGCTGGCCCTTGCTCTCGGTGTTGGCGGGCAGCGCGGCGGCGATGACGGCGCGCTGGACCGAGGCGTACTCCTTGGCGCTGGAGAACGCGGACAGCGCACGGGTGCGCTGGATCATCTCCGGGTTGCTGGTCGCCTCGGCCATGTCCTGGGAGAGGTCGATCAGCTGAGTGATCAGCCGGTGGTACGACTCGATGGTCTGGCTGGAGTTGCCCTCGGTGGCGTACGCGTCGTTGCGGACCTTGCTGAGGTTGCCCAGCTGGGAGACGAGGCCGACCACGGTGTCGCGGACACCCTTGAGGTTGCCGTCCTTGCTGGCCGCGTCGATCTGCTCCGCGGTGTTCTCGAAGTTGTCCTTCGCGCGGTCGGACTTGTCGCGGTAGCCCTTGAGGGTGAAGTCCGAGGCCTTGACGCCGTGCGACATCGGACCGGCGGACTGGTCACGCTCGTCCTGGAGTGCCGCGGCGAGCTCGGTGGCGCGCTGGGTCATCTCCGTCAGCAGCTTCATGTTGTCGAGCTGCTTGATGTCGTCCATCGAGTCGCCGATGCGCAGGCCACCGAGCGTGGTGGCCGCGACGACCGGCAGCGCGAGAAGCGACACCAGACGGGTCGAGATGCGCCAGTTGCGCATCGCCAGCCGCGAACCGGGGCCGGCGTCGATGCCCTTGGCGGGCTTCACGGTCGGCGTCGGGGTCACGGAGCCAGGCGTCCCCGACGGCGCGGACGCGCCCGGACCTCCGGGGCGCTCACCGTTCTCGGACTGGCCCGGAGCCGGGTTCTGGGCGTGCTGGGGCGAGGCACCGCGGCCGGCCCCGCCGTGCGGCTCCGGCTCGGCCGAAGCGCTGCCATCCCTCTTGAAACGTCCCTGCACTAGCGTCGCAACCTCTGGACCAGGCGCCCCTCCGCGCGAACGGCGGGACACGGTGTCGGCGTCTCGGAGAGCGCCCTGAATACGCCCCCCGTGTTGGTCTTGAAGTGACCGGCGCTGGATTCCCCCCTGTTCTCAACCGCCGCGCGGCGCTGTGTCGCGCCCCCCGCGCCGGCTCGATCCTGCGGCGGTCCGTGGCATTCCAGCACAGTGCCGGATCTCCAACAAGGGACGCACCCCGAGCTGTGACCTAGGTGACAGGGAGTGGCGCACGGGACACGAAGCGTGCAAGTCGATCTCCCGCAAAGCGGGCGCATCCCGGCGAACCGTCGGGGGTCGACGGGTGTCCCAGTCGCCATGATCAGGAGCGGAATGGTGGCTTCAGATCACCAATGTCCGTTTCGGCATGCCGAATTGGCGGTCGGAATTGACCGTTTTGTTCGCGAGTAAGTGAGCAAACTCACACGCGATTCATGCGTGGTTCACGGCAGTGGCGGCGAATCGCATGTTTAGCCTGACGCTTTACAGGATGAGCGGCTCTGCCCACCCGACCGCCCCCCCCACGACACGAGGCCACAGGAAGACAACGGTGAAGACGACTCAGATGTTCCAGAAGACCGCCAACCCGCGCCGCACGACGCTGGCGCACCTGGAGGACGCCACTGAACTGTGGGCCCCCGAGCCGCAGGAGCACACCGGCGAGCTGCCCGCGAGCACCGCCAACCCCCGGCGCACCATCCTCATGGAGCTGCCCGCCTCCGTCGGCGTCTGACGGGAGCCGCGGACCGCGCACTGAGCGCGGCCGGGAAGACCACGCACCGCCGTGTTCTTCCCGGCCGCGCTCAGTCATTTCCGGGCACCTCCCCGGCCGGCGGACACGGCCCCGAAAACCGTTAATCCCGCACCCCTGGTCCCGCGCGGCATTTTCCCCGCCGCCGACCGGAAAAGCCACGGAATTTCCCCGCGGCCCGGCCGCTCGTCCCCGCCCCCGCCGCGTACGGCCCGGCAGGGCGCCCCCGCGAGGCCCCGGAGCCGTCCCGGTCGGCGAATTCGCAATTCCCCCCGGCCCGGTATTCGGCGCCGATAAACTCCACCGCCGCGGACCATCGGCGAACGCCGCGCCGCCGGAGCGGTTAACCTGGGACGACAGTACGCCGGTTCTCAATGAGAGGCGCAGGAATCCCGTGCGCATCGCCAGGTTCTCCATCGACGGGAACGTAGCCTTCGGCGCGGTCGAGGGCGACAAGCAGGACGAGCTGGTCCTCGACATCATCAAGGGCATCCCGTTCGCCGACCACGAGCTGTCCGGGACCAAGGTCCCGCTGAGCAAGGTCAGGCTGCTCCCGCCGGTGCTCCCCAACAAGGTCGTGGCCTTCGGCCGCAACTACGCCGAGCACGCGAAGGAACTGGGCCACGAGGTGCCCGACGTCCCCTTCGCCTTCCTCAAGCCCTCCACCTCCGTGATCGGTCCGGGCGACGACATCCAGTACCCCTCGTTCACCGAGGACCTCCAGT
Organism: Streptomyces sp. SID4985; assembly: GCF_009863025.1. Taxonomy (GTDB): domain Bacteria; phylum Actinomycetota; class Actinomycetes; order Streptomycetales; family Streptomycetaceae; genus Streptomyces. The sequence goes on from NZ_WWIR01000090.1 coordinate 3,288, forward strand.
ACGAGGCCGAGCTGGCCGTCGTCATCGGCCGCATGTGCCGCGAGGTGCCCCGCGAGCGCGTCAAGGACGTCATCCTCGGCTACACGTGTGCCAACGACCTCACCGCCCGCGACGTGCAGCGCCGCGAGAAGCAGTGGGCCCGCGCCAAGGGCTTCGACACCGCCTGCCCGCTCGGCCCGTGGATCGAGACGGACATCGACCTCGCCCGCGCGAACGACCTCACCGTGCAGCTCACCGTGAACGGCGAACAGCGCCAGCTCGGCCGCACCAGCGAGATGATCCGGCCCATCGAGGACCTGATCGTCAACATCTCCGAGGCGATGACCCTGCTCCCCGGCGACGTCATTCTCACCGGCACCCCCGCGGGCGTCGGACCCCTGAACGTCGGCGACGAGGTCGCCGTCACCATCGAAGGCATCGGCACTCTCACCAACAAGGTTGTCAAGCGTGGCTAGCGCACCTGTACGCGTCCGTTTCTGTCCCTCGCCCACCGGTAACCCCCACGTCGGCCTGGTGCGCACCGCCCTGTTCAACTGGGCCTTCGCCCGGCACAACGAGGGCACCCTGGTCTTCCGCATCGAGGACACCGACGCGGCCCGCGACTCCGAGGAGTCGTACAACCAGCTCCTCGACGCCATGCGCTGGCTCGGCTTCGACTGGGACGAGGGCCCGGAGGTCGGCGGCCCGCACGCGCCGTACCGCCAGTCGCAGCGGATGGACATCTACAAGGACGTCGCGCAGAAGCTGCTGGACGGCGGTTACGCGTACCACTGCTACTGCTCCCAGGACGAGCTGGACACCCGCCGCGAGGCCGCCCGCGCCGCCGGCAAGCCCTCCGGCTACGACGGCCACTGCCGCGAGCTGAGCGACGCGCAGGCCGAGGAGTACAAGGCGCAGGGCCGCGAGCCGATCGTCCGCTTCCGGATGCCGGACGAGACGATCACCTTCGACGACCTGGTGCGCGGCGAGATCACGTACCTCCCGGAGAACGTCCCGGACTACGGCATCGTGCGCGCCAACGGCGCCCCGCTGTACACCCTGGTGAACCCGGTCGACGACGCGCTGATGGACATCACCCACGTCCTGCGCGGCGAGGACCTGCTCTCCTCCACCCCGCGCCAGATCGCCCTGTACAAGGCGCTGATGGAGCTGGGCATCGCGCAGCGGATCCCGGCCTTCGGCCACCTGCCGTACGTGATGGGCGAGGGCAACAAGAAGCTCTCCAAGCGCGACCCGGAGTCGTCGCTCAACCTCTACCGCGAGCGCGGCTTCCTGCCCGAGGGTCTGCTCAACTACCTTTCCCTGCTGGGCTGGTCGCTCTCGGCGGACCAGGACATCTTCTCGATCGAGGAGATGGTCGCGGCCTTCGAGGTCTCGGACGTGAACCCCAACCCGGCGCGCTTCGACCTGAAGAAGTGCGAGGCGATCAACGCCGACCACATCCGCATGCTCGACGTGAAGGACTTCACCGAGCGCTGCGCGCCGTGGCTGAAGGCCCCGTTCGCCCCCTGGGCGCCGGAGGACTTCGACGAGGCCAAGTGGCAGGCGATCGCCCCGCACGCGCAGACGCGTCTGAAGGTGCTCTCCGAGATCACCGACAACGTCGACTTCCTCTTCCTGTCCGAGCCGGTCTTCGACGAGGCGAGCTGGACCAAGGCGATGAAGGAGGGCTCCGACGCCCTCCTGCGCACCGCCCGCGAGAAGCTGGAGTCCGCGGACTGGACCTCGGCGGAGTCGCTGAAGGAGGCCGTCCTGGCCGCCGGTGAGGCCCACGGCCTCAAGCTCGGCAAGGCCCAGGCCCCGGTCCGCGTGGCCGTCACCGGCCGTACGGTCGGCCTGCCGCTGTTCGAGTCGCTGGAGGTCCTGGGCAAGGACACCACGCTGGCCCGTATCGACGCGGCGCTGGCGAAGCTCGCCGCGTAACGCGCGCCACACCCTGCGAGGGGCGGCACCCGGTCACCGGGTGCCGCCCCTTCGTTGTCGGCGGCGGGGCCTACGCTGCGGGAAACCGACCCCGAGGAAAGGCGCCGTCATGCCGATGCCCGCTCGCGACCACACCTGGCTGTTCACCCCCGGCAGCTCGTTCGCGTACGAGGACTCCGGGCCCACCGGCGTGATCCACGTCGTGGACGGCGGGGAGCTGTCGCTGCCCACCGGCCGCGTGGTCGCCTGCGACCCGTTCGTCTGCCTCGGCACCGGCGCCATCGAGCCGTTCACCGCCGAGGTCGAGCCGGGGCGCTACCGCGTCGAGGTGGCCATGGCGATCCTCACGCAGCCCGGCGAGGAGCCCTCGGACACCCCGCACCTCCGGGTGGCCGCCGCGCGCCTCGTCATACGCGACGAACCGGCCGTCACCTGGGAACCCGCCCTGCTCCCGGACCAGGACCCCGCCGAGCTCGGCGACGACGAGTTCTACGGCTACGGCGTCGACGCGGGCACCGGCTGCTTCTACGACGCGTCCGCCGACGGCGCCTTCCCGGGCTGCGAGGGCGACGAGGGGCCGCTCTGGGACGCCTTCGAGGACAGCGGGTGGGCCCCGGGGCCGCACCGGGTCACGTCTCCCGAGACCGGCCACGACCTGATCGCCTTCTCCTCCGGCTGGGGCGACGGCGCCTATCCCACGTGGGTCGGCCGCGACGCCGACGGCGAGGTCACCTGCTTCCTGACGGACTTCTTCGTGGCCCCGGACCCGACCGAAGCCTGAGCCGCGCAGGCCCCTGGGGATACCCGTTTTGGAGCCCCGTCCACCTTCGGGTAATGTTCTTCCTGCGCCGAGGGGAACAGGCCGAAAGGCCGGGCCCCAAGCGCACAAACTAGAACAAGATCCCCTTCCAGGGCTTGCGTTCCAGTGGCCTATGGTGTAATTGGCAGCACGACTGATTCTGGTTCAGTTAGTCTTGGTTCGAGTCCAGGTAGGCCAGCTCGCAGAGCTCATCTGCACCGCGGATCACATCCGCAAGCCCCCGTTGTGTAGCGGCCTAGCACGCTGCCCTCTCAAGGCAGTAGCGCCGGTTCGAATCCGGTCGGGGGTACTGGTTCCGATCATTCGGAATCGCTAGGGCCCCCGTTGTGTAGCGGCCTAGCACGCCGCCCTCTCAAGGCGGTAGCGCCGGTTCGAATCCGGTCGGGGGTAC
>NZ_WWIR01000091.1 GCF_009863025.1 Streptomyces sp. SID4985
GTCCAGCGAGGCACCGCGCGGCACACCGAGCGCCGTCCAGCCCGCCTCGCGCAGCGCCCGCAACCGCTCCTCGCACGCGTCCTCGGGACCGGGTCCCGCGGCCGGATCGCGCGTCCACACCCCCGGGTCCAGCACGAAGGCCAGCGCGGCCCCGCTGCGCCGCCGCATCCGGGCCACCGTGCGCACCTGCTCCTCGTCGAGATCGCCGAGCAGCGCGACCAGCAGACCCTCGTCCCCGCTGCGCAGCGCGTCGTACGCCCGCGTCAGGTTCGTGCCGTCCGAGTGGTCGACCACCGCGAGGGTGTCCATCATCAGCCCCGACACGGCGGCCGTCTCCTGGCCCGTGCCCGGGAACCCCGCGCCGCCCTCGCCGGGCACCGCAGCACCGGTGTCCATGAGCAGCCGCACCGAGAAACCGCGCTCCACCATGTGCGCGAGGACCGAGGCGGCCGCGGAGACCGCCCACTCGAAGGCCGAACCCGGGCCCGCGTCCTCGTACCCCACCGCGCGGGTGTCCAGCAGCACCGTGCAGCGGGCCCGCCGGGGCTGCTCCTCACGGCGCACCATCAGCTCGCCGTGGCGCGCGGTGGACCGCCAGTGCACCCGGCGCAAATCGTCGCCGTAGCGGTAGCCGCGCGGGATCACGTCGTCGTCCCCGGCCACGGCCAGCGAGCGGCGCTGCCCGTCGCCGTACCCCTGCGCCTCGCCGCCCAGGCGCACCGGGGCCAGCGGCTCTACGCGCGGGACGACCGTCAGCGTGTCGTGCGCCGGGAAGGAGCGGGTCAGCTCGCACATGCCGAACGGATCGCTCAGCCGCAGCTGGAGCGGTCCCAGCCGGTAACGGCCGCGCAGGTCCGAGCGGACCCGGTAGGACACCTCGCGGCGCCCGCCCGGCTCGACCCGGTCGAGCACGAAACGCGGCCGGGGCCCGAGCACGTACGGCACCCGGTCCTGGAGCATCAGCAGCCCGGTCGGCAGCCGGGAGACGTTGTCCACGGCGAGGTTCACCCGGGACTCGGCGCCCGCCGGGACGCGGCCGGGGGAGAGGTACCGTTCGGACGCCACCCGGTGCTTGGTGCGGTGCACCACGCCCGCGCAGATCAGCGGCAGCACGGCAAGGAGCAGCCCGACCCGGAGCAGATCGCTCTGGCCCAGTACGTACGCGCACACCGACGCGGCGATGCCCGCCGCCAGGAAGGAACGGCCCCGGGTGGTCAGCCCCGCCAGGGCCGTACGCAGCGCGGACGCCGGGCCCGGTGTCCGCTCCGGCCTCCCGCCGGACATCACAGACCCCGCGGAGGCTGCTGGGGATAGGCCGGGACGGCCCGGCCGAGACCGCCGAAGGCCCGCTCCCGCTGCGCGGTCGAGGGCACGACGGTGTGCCGCAGGATCTCCAGCACGACCTGCTCGGCCGTACGACCGCTCATCTGGGACTCGGTGGTGGGCAGCAGCCGGTGCGCGAGGACGGCCACGGCCAGCTCCTGCACGTCGTCCGGCAGCGCGTACTCCCGCCCGGCCAGGGCCGCCGACGCCTTCGCCGCACGCAGCAGATGCAGCGTGGCGCGCGGCGAGGCGCCGAGTCTGAGGTCGGGATGGGTGCGGGTCGCCGAGACCAGCTCCACCGCGTACCTCCGGACCGCGTCCGAGACGTGGACCTCGCGCACCGCCTCGATCAGCTTCACGATGTCGTGCGCGTGCGCCACCGGCTCCAGGTCCTCCAGCGGGGAGACCGCGCCGTGCACGTCCAGCATCCGCAGCTCGGCCTCGATGCTCGGATAGCCCACCGACACCCGCGCCATGAACCGGTCGCGCTGCGCCTCGGGCAGCGGATACGTGCCCTCCATCTCGACCGGGTTCTGCGTCGCCACCACCATGAAGGGGCTCGGCAGTTCATAGCTCTGCCCGTCGATGGTGACCTGGCGCTCCTCCAGCGACTCCAGCAGCGCCGACTGGGTCTTGGGCGACGCGCGGTTGATCTCGTCGCCGATCACGATCTGCGCGAAGATCGCCCCCGGCTTGAACTCGAACTCACGGCGCTGCGGATCCCAGATCGACACCCCCGTGATGTCCGAGGGGAGCAGATCCGGCGTGAACTGGATACGCCGCACCGAGCAGTCGATGGACCGCGCCAGCGCCTTGGCCAGCATGGTCTTGCCCACGCCCGGCACGTCCTCGATCAGCAGATGCCCCTCGGCGAGCAGTACGGTCAGCGAAAGCCGTACGACCTCGGGCTTGCCCTCGATCACACCCTCCACCGAACGGCGCACCCGCTCCACCGTCGCCGTCAGATCACTGAGGCTCGCTCGATCGTCATAGGTCGTCACCCGGCCCTCCTCGGCCCGTTCTCACCATGGCCGGGACCCGCGACACCTCGCGACGCGGCTCCGGCCCACCCCGAAACACGGACACCGTGCGGAACCAGATCCGCGCGCCGTCACACCCGCATTCTTGCCGCCGTTATCGATTCGTGTCACGGCCTGTGGACAACTGCCCGTCACGACCTGTGGACAACGACTCGGCGCGATGCCGGTCTTGCGGCCTTTGGCCGCCCCTCCCTGGACCGGCCACCCGTCCCCGGGCCGGTCGCTCATCCCGGGCAGGCCGCCCCTCCCGCTGGTGGAAAGGGGCGGCCGGGAAACGTCAGGCGGACGCGGAACCGGCGGAACGGTCCTGTACCGGGTCGATCTCGCGCAGCAGACCGCTGCGCACGTCGAACACGAAGCCGCGCACGTCGTCGGTGTGCGGCAGGAACGGCGAGGTCCGCACCCGCTGCATCGACTGGCGCACATCCTGGTCCACGTCCCGGAAGGCCTCCACCGCCCAGGCCGGGCGCTGGCCCACCTCCATCTCCAGCTCGTGCCGGAATTCCTCGGTGAGGGACTCCAGACCGCAGTTGGTGTGGTGGATGAGCACGACACTCCGGGTGCCGAGTGCCCGCTGACTGATGGTCAGGGAGCGGATCACGTCGTCGGTGACGACGCCGCCCGCGTTGCGGATGGTGTGGCAGTCGCCCAGCTCCAGGCCGAGCGCCGCGTGCAGATCGAGGCGGGCGTCCATACAGGCGACCACGGCCACGCGCAGCACGGGATGCGCGTCCATACCGGGATCGCTGAATCCCGCCGCGTACTGCTCGTTGGCGTCGACCAGGCGGTCCGTCACGCTGCCGTCGCCCGTTATGGCGCCCTCGGGTCCGGTGGGAACTGCTGCGGAAGTCGTCATGGTCCCGACGTTACTGGTCACCGGACTCCCCGGCCTGCTGTGAGAGGGGACAAAGAACGCCATCGTGGCTTGTTGTGAGCCAACCCACACGGAGCGCCAACCTCCGCCGGACGGGTGAGTCCGGGCCGATCACGGCTCCGGCGCCGAAGCCGTACGCGACGCGCAGGCCGGTAGATTGACCGCGACACAGGGTGGACTAAAGTGACGCGAAGCGGGAGGCCCGGCTCTTCCCGCTGGTGAAACCCCAAGGAGACGGCACGGATCCACCCGGACCGCCTCCCCGCGTGCGCGGCGCGTACGTACGGCTCGGCCTCCTCCCGCTCCCGGTCGGCTGACGCTTCCGGCGCCGGCGGCCTCCCCTACATGGAGCAGCGGGCGGGGACTCGGCGGTGCGTGCGCCCGCCAGAACTGAGAGGCTCCCTTGACCGAGAGTCGACACGTCCCGGTGATGCTCCAGCGGTGCCTGGATCTGCTGGCACCCGCTCTGGAGCGGCCCGGAGCGGTGGTCGTCGACTGCACGCTCGGCCTCGGCGGCCACAGCGAGGCGCTGCTGACCCGCTTCCCCGAGGCCCGGCTGATCGGCCTCGACCGGGACAAGGAGGCGCTGCGCCTCTCCGGCGAACGCCTCGCCCCCTTCGGCGACCGCGCCACCCTCGTGCACGCCGTCTACGACGAACTCCCCGAGGTGCTCGACCGCCTCGGCATCCCGGACGTCCAGGGCGTCCTCTTCGACCTCGGCGTCTCCTCCATGCAACTGGACGAGGCCGACCGGGGCTTCGCCTACGCCCAGGACGCGCCCCTGGACATGCGCATGGACCAGACGACCGGCATCAGCGCCGCCGAGGTCCTCAACACCTACCCGGCCGGTGAACTCGTCCGCATCCTGCGCGCGTACGGCGAGGAGAAGCAGGCCAAGCGGATCGTCTCGGCGGTCGTGCGCGAGCGCGAGAAGGAGCCGTTCACCAACAGCGCCCGCCTGGTCGAGCTGATCCGCGACGCCCTGCCGCAGGCCGCCAAGCGCACCGGCGGCAACCCGGCCAAGCGCACCTTCCAGGCGCTGCGCATCGAGGTCAACGGCGAACTGTCCGTCCTGGAGCGGGCCATCCCGGCGGCCGTGAAGGCCATCGGCGTCGGCGGCCGTGTCGCGGTGCTCTCGTACCACTCGCTGGAGGACCGACTGGTCAAGCAGGTCTTCGCGGCCGGAGCCGCCAACACCGCACCCCCCGGCCTGCCGGTCGTGCCCGAGCGCTACCAGCCCCGGCTCAAGCTGCTCACGCGCGGCGCCGAGCTCCCCACCGAGGAGGAGATCGCCGAGAACCGCCGGGCCGCCCCCGCCCGGCTGCGCGGTGTCGAGCGGATCCGGGGGGACGTCGAGTGAGCGGACGGGGCCGACCGGGCGGCCGGACCCTGCGGAGGGCCCGTGGGCGCTAAACCCGAACTGCGAGGGCGGGCCGCACGGCTCGCCCGGCTCTTCCCGGCGGGCCGTGCCCGCGCCGCCCGTACCCCCTTCGTCCTTCTCGTCGTCCTGCTCCTCGGCGGCGGCCTGCTCTGTCTGCTGATGCTCAACTCCGCGCTCAGCGAGGGCTCGTTCAAGCTCGACGACCTCCAGAAGCGCACCAAGAACCTCACCGACGAGGAGCAGGCCCTCCAGCGGGACATCGACTCCTACTCCTCCCCGGACGCCCTCCAGCGCCGCGCCCGCGAACTCGGCATGGTCCCCGGCGGCGACCCCGCCTTCCTCGGCCCCGACGGCAGCGTCAGGGGCGTCCCGAGCGCCGCGCCCAGCGCCGCCGCGCTCAGCGGCCCG
>NZ_WWIR01000092.1 GCF_009863025.1 Streptomyces sp. SID4985
CCGTGGTGGTCGAGGCCGAACGGCTGCTCACCGACGCGCTCGCCGCCCGCGCCGCCGGACGCCGCCCCGCCCCGGGCCCGGACGCCCTGAGCCACAGCCTCACGGGCCATGCGCACGCCGCCCGCGATCTCGCGCACGTCACCGCCGCGCGCGTGCTCAGGCCCCTGAGAGGAATACGCCGATGACGACAGCCAACGGCACCGCACCGAGCGCGCTCTGCCGCGCCGACGCCGACGGCCGGATCACCTTCGAGCTCACCGAGGCCGCCGGACACCCCGACGCCCGCGTCCTGCTGCGCCGCGCGGCCGCCAAGGGCAGCCCGGCGCCCGACGAGCACGCCCTCCCCCTCGAACCGGCGGGCGACGGACGCTTCCGCGCCGTACTGGAAGCCGAGCCCGCGCTCGCCGAGGGCCGCTGGGACGTGCTCCTGGTCCGCGAACCCGGCGCCGAACCCGAGCGGCTGCGCTCCGGCCCGCGCGACCTGCGTGCCCTGCTCGACGGCCACCTGCGCGAGTGGGCCGCCCCGGTCGCGGTGCGCGTCCCGTACGCCACCCAGGACGGCCAGCTCGCGGTGCGCGCCTGGCTGCGCCCCGCGCATGCCGAGACCGGCCACATCGACGTGGACACGCGGGCCACGACGGTGACGGGCCGCCTGCACGGCGCCGAGTTCGCCGACGACGGCCTCGTACGGGTGCGGCTGCGCGGCGCCCGGGGCCGGGACGTGACCGTGACGCCCACCGTGGACGCCGACCGCAGGGGCTTCGCCTTCACCGTGGACCACGGCGAACTGGCGGGCACCGAGGCGCCGGACGCGCCGGGCTACTGGGACGTGTACGTCCTGCCCTCGGCCGGTGCCGCGCCGGTGCGGGCCGGACGCCTCCTGGACGACGTGGCCCACCGCAAGCACTCCTTCGTCCACCCGTCGGTGCGGGCCGGCGCCGCCACCGTGTGGCCGTACTACACGGTCGACAACGACCTCTCCTTCGACGTCGGCCCGGCCCGCTGACCGGGTGACCGGGGCCCCGGCCCGCGCCGTCGTACGGCACGGGCCGGGGCCCGAGTGGTGGATCAGGGCAGTGTGCGGCACAGCAGGGCCGCGGGCCCCGGACGGCTGCCGAACCGGGTGGTGAAGGCGATCCCGGCCGCGTACTCGTTCACCGCGCACTGGCCCTTGTAGTCGCCCTCGGCGAAGTCGCCGCCCGCGCCGTCGGCGGGACGGTTGTCCGAGCGGTCGAACCACACGGTGCGGCCGTTGCCGCCGAGCGCGCCCTTGCCCGGTGCGCACACCGCCGCCGAGACCCGCTCGCCGCGCAGGCTGTACCCGATGAGGAACGCCCCCGACGGGCACTGGAACTTGGTGTAACCCGACGCCCAGTCGCCGCCCGAGGGGACGTACCGCTCGTCGTTCACGACCGTTTGGCCGCCGTCGGCCGCGCGGAGGTCGGAGGCACCGGTGTCCGTGCACAGCCCGCGTCCGGCGGTGTGGCTCAGTCCGATCAGCCGCAGGCCGTCCGGGCAGGCCGCCTTGTAGGCGCCCGGGTCCCAGTCACCGGCGGCCTTCGCCTTCAGGGACTCCACCGCGTCCCCGTGGTCGGTGCTCAGCATCCGCCACACCGGCACCGGCGCCACCGCACCCGTCTTGCCCGAGTCGGCCATCAGCCGCTGCCAGCCCGCGGACCGCCAGTCGCCGCCGTCGAGGATGCCCGAGCGGCGCCCGGAGGTGTCGTAGCGCAGCAGCGCCCAGTCGTCGTGGCCCTCGAAGCCGACCAGCGGCCAGTACGCGAAGTCGGCGTCGTGGTCCGCGAAGTAGTCGGTGGTGTTGGTGAACCAGGTACGCGCCTTGGCGTTGGTGTCACCCGAACCGGCACCGAACTCACTGATCCACACCGGCGCGGTGTAGTGCTTGCCGTTCTCCTCCACGAAGAACGCCTCGTCGTACATGGCCTGCCCCAACTCGTCGCGGGACATGTCCTGGTAGCGGGCGTCGTGGGTCTCGCCCACGCCGGTGGCGCCGCTGTGGTGCGGTCCCGTGTAGCCGTAGAAGTGCGCGGAGTAGACCAACTTGTGCGCGTTGACCAGGGTGTTGGACAGGGTGCGCACGGGGGTGAGCATCGGTCGGCCGTGCGGGAAACCGTCCACGGGCAGGCCCGTCCAGTTGATGCCCTCGATCACGATGAGCAGGTTCGGGTTGCCCTCGGTCAGGATGCGGTCACCGGCCAACTGGGCGGCCGCGTACCAGTCGTGGTCGTCGCCCAGGCCCCAGTTGGGGTCGTCGAGGATGTTCCGGCGGACTTCGTTGTAGAGGTCGGCGCCGACCACGCCGGGCACGGAGGCGTAGCGGCGGGCCATGAACACCCAGTCGTCGGCCCACTGCCGGGTCGACTGGCTGGTGTTCCACCGCTCGTTGCCGTCGACACCGCAGCACCAACGCGAGGTGTTGGTGTGGTTGTTGAGGATGACCGCGAACCCGCCGTCGCTGAGCGCGTTCACCACGGCGTCGTAGACCTGGAGCGGGGTCTTGCCGCGCAGCTGGGGGTTGGCGGCCACGGCGGCGTCGGGGACCGTCGTGGTGGAGCGGATCATCTCGTTGGAGAACGGCAGCCGGATGCTGTTGATGCCCAACTGGCGGAAGTCAGACAGTAGTTGGGCCATCGGCACCCGGTCGAGGCCGAGCGGGATGTTGTGCGAGTCCTGGCCCGCGTGGTGGTTCGCCGGGTCGTCGGTGCTGCCGCTGCCGTTCCACGAGCCCTGCGCGCCGTCCCAGTTGGCGGACTTCAGCCGGAAACGGTTGCCGAGACTGTCGACGATGTAGCGGCCCTGGGTGGACAGCGGCCCGTGCAGGCTGGCGGCGGCCGCCTGGGTGCCGTGCGCGACGGCGGCCGGCTCGGCGGTGGCATGGGGCGCGGCGTGCGCGGCCGAGGCAGCGGTGGAGACGAGAAGCAGCCCTGCGGCCGAGGCGACCAGACGCAGGGAGGGTGAAGCTGTCGGCATGGGGGAGCCCTTGGTCTTCCGGGGGATGAAAGTGCGTGAACCTGCTTGAAAAGCAAGGGAGTTGCGTGAGGGAGCCGGAGTGACGGGCGTACCGGCTGGGCGGCAGTCTCCACCACCGCGCACCCCGAGCGGAAGGGATTCCCGGAAGGTACGGACCACACCCGCGCACGGGTGTGTGCGGCGGACGCGCTCAGGCCGCCGCGTGCTGCGACAGTTCGGCCCAGATGGTCTTGCCCCGGTGCTCGCGCCGGGTGCCCCAGTGCTCGGTGAGCTGGGAGGTGATGGACAGACCCCGCCCGTGCTCGTCGTCGTCCTCCGCGTGCCGCAGCTGGGGCGCCGTGCTGCTGTCGTCGGTGACCTCGATGATCAGGGCCGCGTGGTCGCGGACCAGCCGCAGCCGGATCGGTCCCTCGGAGTAGCGCACGGCATTGGTGACCAGCTCGCTGACCACCAGCGTCGCCGTGAAGGCCAGCTCCGCCAGGCCCCAGTGGTCCAGCCGGTGCTCCGTGCGGCTGCGGGCCTCCCCGACCGCCTCCGGCTTGTTCGGCAGGGACCAGGAGGCGACGCGGTCGCTGCCCAGGCCGAGCGTGCGGGCGAGGAGGAGCACCCCGTCGCCCGTGGGGTGGGGGCGCGCCAGGTCGCTCAGGATCGTCTTGATGATGTCCGGCAGCGGACGGTCCTCGGGACGCAGCGCCTCGCCGAGCCGGGCCAGCTGCTCCTGGGAGTCGGGGCTCGCGTCACGCAGCAGCACCGGGTTGCACAGCATGACCAGCGTGCCGACGGGCAGCTCGATGCGCACCGAGTGGTAGCGCGGCGCCCCACGCCCCAGCGGCGGACCGATCGGCATGTCGGCGAAGGCCACCGGCTTGCCGGGACGGACCACCGCGGGCGGCGGATGACCCGCGCTCGCCAGGGTGCAGCGGTGCGACACCGGGTCGTAGACCGCGTACAGACAGCACGTGCCCGCGCGCCTGCTGTCCAGCGTGTCGTCCAGATGGCGGGACTCCTCCGCGTCCAGCCGGGAGACCAGGTCGTGCACCCGCTCAAGGAGCTCCTCCGGGGGCAGGTCCAGGGTCGCCAGGGCGCCGATGGCCGCGCGCAGCCCGCCCATGGTGACCGCCGCCCGGATGCCCCGGGTCGGCGGCTCCCCGACGACGAGCCCGATCCGGGCGCCGGACAGCGGAATGATGTCGAACCAGTCCCCGCTGGTGCTGCTCGGCAGATAGCTGTGCGCCGTCTCCACGGCACTGTGCCCGGGTACGTGCACCGGGCGCAGGCTGAGCTGGAGGATACGGGCGACCGAGCGCTCGCGCGTGTAGAGCCGGGCGTTGTCCAGGCACAGCGCGGTGTGCCGGGTCAGCTCGTCGGCGAGCCGGAGATCGTCCTCGGTGAACGGGGCGGCGGTGCGCTGCCGGTAGAAGCGGGCGAGGCCGAGGATGCCGCCCCGCGCGGCGAGCGGCACCGCCATCCGCGAGTGCGCGTCCCGCTCCGGCACCAGCGCGTTGCTCTTGCCGTGCGTCTCCGCCTCCTCATGGCCGTCCGGACCGCCGAGCAGCACCGGGCGCCGCTCGGTGAGGACCTGCTTGTAACGGGAGGACAGGCCGGGTTCGAGCACGCTGCCGACCTCGATCGGCCGGTGCCCGTTCGTGGGCCGTACCGAGCTGTAGCCCGCGCAGCGCAGCAGCAGATCGTGGCCGAGCGACTCCAGCGGGGGCACGTCGCCGCGCAGCACCGCGTCCAGTACGTCCACCACCACCGTGTCGGCGAGATCGGGCACGCACACGTCCGCCAGCTCCTGCGCCGT
>NZ_WWIR01000093.1 GCF_009863025.1 Streptomyces sp. SID4985
CGCCGAGCGGCTGCTCAACGCCGCCTCGGCCCAGGCCCAGGAGGCCACCGACCACGCCGAGCAGGTGCGGACGTCCACGGTCAGCGAGTCGGACGCCGCGCGCCGGCAGGCCGCCGAGCTGAGCCGGACGGCCGAGGAGCGCATGGCGGAGGCCGAGCGGGCGCTGCGCAGCGCGCGTTCGGAGGCCGACAAGCTGGTCGCGGAGGCCGAGGAGCGGGCCGCGAAGGCCCTCTCCAGTGCCGAGGCGGCCAACGAGACGCGCACCCGTACCGCCAAGGAGCAGGTCGCCCGGCTGGTCGGCGAGGCCACCAAGGAGGCGGAGACCACCAAGGCGGACGCCGAGCAGCTGGTCGCCGACGCCCGTGCCGAGGCGGAGAAGATCCTCGCCGAGGCCGGGGAGCGGGCCCGCAACGCGACCGCCGAGGAGACGGCGAGCCAGCTGTCGAAGGCCGCCCGGACCGCCGAGGACGTGCTCAACAAGGCGTCGGAGGACGCCCGTCGGACCACGAAGGCCGCCGCCGAGGAGGCCGAGCGCATCCGCTCGGAGGCCGAGGCGGAGGCGGACCGGCTGCGGGCCGAGGCGCACGACCTGGCCGAGCAGCTCAAGGGCACGGCGAAGGACGACACCAAGGAGTACCGGGCCAAGACGGTCGAGCTCCAGGAGGAGGCCCGGCGGCTGCGCGGCGAGGCCGAGCAGCTGCGTGCCGACGCGGTCGAAGAGGGCGAGTCCATCCGCGCCGAGGCCCGCCGCGAGGCGGTGGCGCAGATCGAGGAGGCGGCCAGGTCCGCCGAGGAGCTGCTCTCCAAGGCCAAGGCGGACGCCGACGAGCTGCGCAAGACGGCCACCACGGACAGCGAGAAGGTCCGCACCGAGGCCATCGAGCGCGCCACGGCGCTGCGCCGTCAGGCCGAGGAGACCCTGGAGCGCACCCGCAAGGAGGCCGAGCGCCTCAAGGCCGAGGCCGAGGAGCGGGCCGAGTCGGTCAGGGAGGACGCAGAGCGGGCCGCGCGCGAGCTGCGCGAGGAGGCCGAGCGGGCCGCCGAGGCGCGCCGCGAGGAGGCCGCCGCCGAGCTGACGCGCCTCCAGACGGAGACGCAGGACCGCCTGGAGTCGGCGGAGCAGGCGCTGACGGAGGCCCGCGAGGAGGCGTCCGGTATCCGCCGGGAGGCGGGCGAGGAGGCCGACCGGCTGCGGTCGGAGGCCGCCGAGCGCATCCGTACGCTCCAGCAGCAGGCCGAGACCGAGGCCGAGCGGCTGCGCGACGAGGCCGCGGCCGACGCGTCCGCCTCGCGCGCCGAGGGCGAGTCCGTGGCCGTACGGCTGCGCTCCGAGGCCGCGGCGGAGGCCGAGCGGCTCAAGGTGGAGGCGCAGGACACCGCGGACCGGGTGCGCGCGGAGGCGCAGGCCGCCGCCGAGCGGCTGGCCACCGAGGCGTCCGAGACGCTGGCCGCCGCCCAGGAGGAGGCCACGCGCCGCCGCCGGGAGGCGGAGGAACTGCTCGGTTCGGCCCGCGAGGAGGCGGACCAGGAGCGCGAGCGGGCCCGCGAGCAGAGCGAGGAGTTGCTGGCCTCGGCGCGCAAGCGCGTGGAGGAGGCCCAGACCGAGGCGACCCGGCTGGTCGAGGAGGCCGACCGGCGCGCCACCGAGATGGTGTCCGCCGCCGAGCAGCACGCCCAGCAGGTGCGCGAGTCGGTCTCCGGGCTGCACGAGCAGGCGCAGGAGGAGATCACCGGGCTGCGCTCGGCCGCCGAGCACGCGGCGGAGCGTACGCGCCGGGAGGCCGAGGAGGAGGCGGACCGCGTCCGCACCGACGCCTACGCCGAGCGCGAGCGCGCGGGCGAGGACGCGGCACGGCTGCGCCGCGAGGCGAACGAGGAGGCCGAGGAGGCCAAGTCGCTCGCGGAGCGCACGGTCGCGGAGGCGATCACGGAGTCCGAGCGGCTGCGCACGGAGACGACGGAGTACGCGCAGCGGGTGCGTACCGAGGCGTCCGACGCGCTGGCCGAGGCGGACCAGGCGGCCTCGCGCACCCGGGCGGACGCCCGGGAGGACGCCAACCGCATCCGCTCGGACGCGGCGACGCAGGTGGACACCCTCATCACCGAGGCGAGCGCGGAGGCGGAGCGGCTCCAGACGGAGACGGCCGCCGAGGCCGAGCGGGTGCGCGCGGAGGCGGTCGC
>NZ_WWIR01000094.1 GCF_009863025.1 Streptomyces sp. SID4985
ACGGCGCGCACCCGGCCCTCGGTGCCGACGAGCACCCGCGCGCCGGTCAGTCCGTGGTGGGTGAGCACGGCGGTGCCGGGCTGCGCGGCCAGCCGGGCGGCGGCCGGCGGCGGGAAGGGCTGGAGCCGGGTGCGGTCGAATTCGTCGGCGGCGGCGAGCCGTTCGGCCGTGTGCACGGCGATGCGGCGCAGGGCCTCCAGGGAGCGTGGCGGCGTACGCGGCACGCCCAGCGTCTCGGCCTGGCGCGGGGGCACCTCGCGCAGCCCGGAGAGCAGTCCGGCGAGGTCGGCCTCGCCGAGCGCGGACACCTCGTGCTCGTCGCCGCTGCCGCCGGACAGCCGGGCGTCGAGCACACAGGCGAGGCCGGGCACCCAGTCGCC
>NZ_WWIR01000095.1 GCF_009863025.1 Streptomyces sp. SID4985
CCTGGTAGAGGTCGGAGGAGCCGGTGAGCCGGGAGGCGAACTCCCCGAGCGAACCGGGCTCGGCCCGCCAGAAGTCCCTTACGGCGTCACGGTACTTGCCGTTCCACTCCGACCAGAGCTGGGGGAAGTTGCCGACCTGGTAGCCGCCCTCGCCCAGGTCCCACGGCTCGGCGATGAGCTTGACGCGGCTGATCACCGGGTCCTGCTGGATCAGGTCGAAGAACGCCGAGAGCCGGTCCACCTCGTGGAACTGCCGGGCCAG
>NZ_WWIR01000096.1 GCF_009863025.1 Streptomyces sp. SID4985
AACCGCAGGGTCGCCAGATCCTCCCGGGAGGGCACGCCGCGCTGCCCGGAGAGCCGCAGGTCCCGGTAGGCGCAGGACTTCTCGTACAGGGTGCGGATGAAGCGGCCGTTGCCGAGCTGGTCGATCCAGCCCTCGGCGACCACGTGTCCGCAGATCGAGGACAGTTCCTCGGCCGCGTCCACGTCCCAGCCGTCGCCGTCGGCCTGGGCCAACTTCAGG
>NZ_WWIR01000012.1 GCF_009863025.1 Streptomyces sp. SID4985
TCGGCTTCCACGGCACCTTCCTGGTCCAGCACTGGCTGGGCGCGGAAGGCATGCCCCGCCGCTACGCGGACTACCTCGCGGCCGACGGCTTCACCCTGCTCAACACCGTCTCCACGATCGGCGCGTTCCTGCTGGGCCTGTCGATGCTGCCGTTCTTCTACAACGTCTGGAAGACCGCGCACTACGGCAAGCTCGTCAACGTGGACGACCCCTGGGGCTACGGCCGCTCCCTGGAGTGGGCGACCTCCTGCCCGCCCCCGCGCCACAACTTCCTCACCCTGCCCCGCATCCGCAGCGAATCCCCCGCCTTCGACCTGCACCACCCCGACATCGCGATGGCCGAGCACGCCGCGCACGCGATCCGGCCGTGACCGCGCGGAGACACCATGAGCGACCCAGCGGGACGTGAGGCCGAGGACGCCAGGCTCGGCAACGAGGTCGAGGGATACCTGCTGTGGCAGGCCACCATCGCGGTCGCGGAACAGCGCGCGCGGGACTTCACCGGCCCCATGGACTGGCTGACCACAGCCCAGCGCGAGGAGATCGAACGGCACTACATCGCCGACAGCCTCCACCGCGCCCGCCAGGACCTGGAACGCGTCGCCGCCCGCTGCCGCTCCCTGCGCACCGAGTACGAACAGCGCTACCGCGCCCTCCGCCTCCGCTGCGTCGCCTGCACCCTGGCGGCCGTCGCCTGCCTCACCTCGGTGACGACGGCCGCGCTCTCCCTGGCCAGATGACCCGGCTCCCTCCGTGACGAATCCCGGCCCCCGGGTACCCGGGAGTCCTCACGGAGGGAGCCCGTCCATGAGCTTCGAGACCCCCACCCCGTCCCAGGCCGAGGGCGAACGGGAACCGGACATCGAGACCACCGGCGGCCCCGTCCGCCGCGACGTACCCCGCACGACTCCGTCCCAGGCGGAGGGGGAGGATCCGGAGGAGGACGGGTAGGGCGGGCCCCGGAAGGGTGACCGACTCGGCCGGCGGTTTATCAGGATGACAGTCCGCCGCCGGTCTGCTTACGATGCCCGCGATGAAGAACTCCTCCTCTCTCGGATCGGGGGAATCGTTCGCGCAAGGTGAGTGCTGATGGCACATCACTTCGCGAGCATTCCGACCCGACTGTCGATGTGGCGCCGTGTACGTGAGTACGCCGTGCCGCTGTCCATGATCGAGACGGCCACCGCGCGGCGCGCGGTCGGTGACTGGAGCGCTGCCTGTGCGGCCGCCCGGGTGGACGTCGATCTCGATCTGCGCGCCGTGCGTGAGCGGTACGGCACGGAAATCACCGGCCTGTTGCGGGCGGATCTGAGACGGCTGGCGCCGGATCTGCTGCGCTGGCACATGCCCCGGATCGCACCCGACGGACGGCTGCGCCCCGGCCTCACCGTGACCCTCGCCCGCTATCCCGGGCCCACACCCGTGCATCTCGTCGTACGGACGTCGCCCGCGTGGGCGGACGCCGGGCAGCGGATGACGCTGGCCCTGTGGGAGGGGCCGGGGAGCGGGTACGGCGGTCATCATCCGCATCCGCATCCCGACCGGCGTTTCCGGCTCGATCTGCACCGGCGGCTGTGGGACGTCCGGCAGTGCGGCACGCTCGGCCGACCGCCCGGCGAGCCTCCTGAGGGGCTGGACCTGCCCGCCCCGTGGGCCGTCGGGAACTGGGCGGCCGAGGCGGAGGCGCTGCTGCGTGCCGAGGGGCGTGCTCGGGGGATGTTCGGCGTCCGGCTCGGGGCGCGTCGGCGGGTCGTACTCGAACTCGTCGCGCCCGACGACAGTCATGCGCCGACGGTTCGGCTCGTGCGGGAGGCACTGCCCGCGCAGGAGGTCGCGGCGCTTCCGATGCTGCCGGAGGCGGGCGCGCGGGTGCTGCCGGATGTCGAACTGCTGCGGGCCGGTCTGGTGACGCTGCCGCGGTTGCATCCGCTCGTCGCGGGCGCGTTGGCGGAGTACGGGGCGGCGGGTGCGTCCGCCGGGGCTCCGGCCGACCGGCACGATCCGTACGACCTGCACGACTTGCGTGACCTGCGCGACCTGTACGACCCGCATCGGGTCGAGTGCCGGGGGCAGGTGCACCGGATCGCCCTGCGGGACGGTGTGCTGACCGCCGTCGATCACGATCCGGCCGAACTGCGCCGCGAGGAACTGCTGGTGGCGCTCGGCGGGCCGCCGCTGCCGTGTCTGCGGGCGATCGACGCCGTGCACCGCAGCCCCGAGGCGCTGCCCGCGATCCAGGAACGGCTGCGGCACGGCGACACGGCCGGGGCGCTGGCCGTGGTGGAGGGGCTGCTCGGCCCGGGGGCGCTGCTGCGCGACGGGCCGTTGCGGGACGAGCTGGAGTCGGCGGCGTCCGGCCGGATCGAGTACGGGCTGTACCGCTCGGGACTGGTCGCCGTGCACCCCGCCGCCGAGGCGGCGTCGGAGACGGAACGCCAGCACCGGCACCGGCTCGAACGCCGTACGCCACTCTCTCTGCGTCGCAAGCGGGACAAGAAGAACCGGCCCCGTACCGGCCTGACGCACTGACCGACTTCACACGGAGTCCGGTCAACCACCCACGCTTTCACACCCCTTGGGACGCGCCTGTCCCCCTTACCTCCCCCTGGTGATGCCCATGACTTCCAGCACGCTCATCGCGCCCCAACTCGTCCTCGCACAAGACCTCTTGGCCCTCCTGCGGACGACCACCACCGAGCCCCGCCCCGACGAACAGCTCGAAGCGCTCGCCCTTGCCGTCGCGGCCGATCTGCCCGTGCTGCTCTGGGGTGAGCCGGGCATCGGCAAGACCGCCGCTCTGACGCAGCTCGCCCACACGCTCGATCTGCCACTGACGACCGTGATCGCCAGTGTCCACGAGCCCTCCGACTTCTCCGGGTTGCCGATCGTGGGCGACGAACCGGAGGTGCGCGGGGTGCCGATGGCGCCACCGCAGTGGGCGGTCGAACTGGTGCGGACCGGAAAGGGGTTGCTGTTCCTCGACGAACTGTCCACCGCCACACCGGCCGTGCAGGCCGCGCTGCTCCGGGTCGTCCTGGAGCGCAGGGTCGGCACGCTCCAACTCCCGGCGGGCGTACGGATCGTGGCCGCCGCCAACCCGCGCGCGTCGGCGGCGGACGGGTGGGAGCTGAGCCCTCCGCTGGCCAACCGGTTCGTGCATCTGCACTGGACGCACGACCGCGAGGTGGTGGTGCGCGGGCTGGGCGGAGTCTGGCCCCGGGCTGAACTTCCCCGACTGGTACCGGAGTTGTTGCCGGAGGCGGTGGCCCTCGCGCGGCGCACCGTCACCAGCTTCCTGCACGCCCGGCCGACCCTGATCCACCGCCTGCCCACCACCGAGACCCGGCGCGGCGGCGCCTGGCCCTCGCCCCGCAGCTGGGAGGCCGCGCTGACCCTGCTGGCCTTCGGTACGGCGGCGTCCGTCTCCCGCGACGTGCTGGCGCTGCTCGTACGGGGCGCGGTCGGCGACGGCCCCGGGCTCGAACTCCTCGCGCACATGGACCGGTTGGACCTCCCCGACCCGGAGACCCTGCTCGCCGACCCGGCCAACGCCGTGCTTCCGGAACGGGGTGATCTGCGGCAGGCGACGCTGGACGCGGTCGTCGCCGCCGTGGGCGCCCGGCCCGAACGGCCACGCTGGGAAGCCGCCTGGGCGGTCCTGGTCCGGGCGCTGGAGACCGGCGCCCCCGACCTCCTGGTCGCCCCGGCCACCACCCTGGCCGCGCTCCGGCGCGACGACTGGGACGTACCGGACGCGGTGGAACGGCTGACCGGGGTGATCGGCCTCGCCCGGGGAGCCGACCGGTCGGTCGAGCGGGTGGCCGCGGCGGCCGGGGCGGGGCGTACGACGGGGGTGCGCCGATGACGGGGGCCGCGAAAAGGCCGGTGACCCCAACGACCGGCACCGCGAAGCGCCCCGTACCGCGCCCCATGCCCCCA
>NZ_WWIR01000097.1 GCF_009863025.1 Streptomyces sp. SID4985
GCCGGCTGCCGGTCTGGATGGCCGCGTACGGCCCCAGGGCGCTCGCCCTGGCCGGACAGAAGGCGGACGGGTTCATCCTCCAACTGGCCGACCCCTACCTCACCGAGTGGATGGTCAAGGCCGTCCGCCGGGCCGCCGAGGAGGCCGGCCGCGACCCCGCCGCCGTCACCGTCTGCGTCGCCGCCCCCGCCTACGTCGGCGACGACCT
>NZ_WWIR01000098.1 GCF_009863025.1 Streptomyces sp. SID4985
AGGGCCTCGCGGCCCGGCAGCAGCTCCGCGGACTCGGCCTCGAGCTCGTGAGCGTCCATCATGATGAATTCCCCCTTGGGAATAGGCATTTCCGGTCGAACGGAGTCAGGTTCCCCCCGGACTCTGTCCGACTTGGTCGGACGAGCTGTCCAACGAGATTGGACACTAGGGCCTCGCGGGGGCTCTCCGCAACCCGTTCGGGGAATCACCCTTTCGGCCGTGCCCCTACTCGCCCGTAGAATCCCCCCGACAACGAGGTTCGGCGGGCGGCGAGCAGGACGAGCGGGAAGTGACCAGGGTGACCAACGCACTGCAGCAGCTGATTCGCGAGCGCCTGGACCGTGAGGGCTGGTCCTACGGCGACGTGGCGAGACGCGGAGGCGTCCCCCGCTCCACCGTCCACCATCTGGCCACCGCCGAGCGCGTGGTGCGGATGCCCCAGGCCACGACCCTGGAGGGACTGTCCAAGGGGCTCGGACTCCCGTTGGACACCGTGCGGCGCGCGGCGGCGGAGGCGTGCGGCATCCACGTGTACGGCGCCACACCGGTCGGGGCCGGCCCGGACAGCGCCGGAGCGACGGGCGACCCCGAGGTCGACCTGCTCATCGCCAGCGTCCAGCAGCTGTCGTCCGACGACCGGCGCCATGTCGCCGCCCTGGTGGAGTCCCTGCTCGGCCGCTCGGCCAAGCGCCCGCCGGAGAACTGACCGCCTCTGGCCGCGGTTGCCCGGTCTGCGGCCCACTCGGAGCCCAAGTCGGAAAAAGAATGCAACTGGGCCCGAATATGCCGAGATACCCCGCTAGTCTCACGACTGCCCGAGGAGCGAGAGCCGCACGACCCCGGGCCCTTGGGGGGAACGTGTTGTTCGTGCATGGCGGGCCGGCCACCGCGGTGGTCCGCGGCCCCGACGGCGAATCCGTCGTCCTGTTCTCCGGCGAACTGCCCGAGATCCTCACCGACGCATCGGTCGCCGAACTCCTCGACCTGGCCGCGGCGATCCTGAACGCGGAAGAACTGACCCTCTTCCACACCTGCCTCCTCGCCCTCCGCGCCAACGGCATGCGAGCGGGCCGAAGGATCGAGGCGGACGGGGTGGTGCTGACGGTGTACGAGGGCTGAGGGAGCGCGGGGAGCGGTCCGGTGTGCCCCGGAGCGAGCCGACGAGGGGGCCGCCGCCCAGCATCCGCGCTGGTCGGCGGGGGCGAGCATGTGCCCGGAGCCGGACTTGAACCGGCACGCCCGCGAAGGGGCAGCGAGGTTTAAGCTCGCCGTGTCTGCATTCCACCATCCGGGCAGGCCATGGGCTCCGCTTTCGAGCTCCCGAGCCTATCGGGAGGCTCGGGAGGACAGCGGAGAGTGCGAACCGATGTTGTCTTATTTTATTGATGTCTGAGGGTGCATCAGACCACGGTCCAGGCCATCCGCACTTGCCAACAGCGTGACGGGGCCGAGCCCGCGACGCACAGGGAATGACGGAATTTCACCTACCGAACGAGGGCGGCCCACCCGTTCCCGGCGGGAGCGGTCCCACCCGGCCCCGCGCCGGTCGGCCGCCGGTCCCACTCGGGTGGCCTCAGGGTCCGGCGTCCTCCCCAGGTATGACACCGGGCCGCTCCGTCCGACCGCAGTCGGTTCCGGGAACGGGAGCAGCGGCTGACCGGTGCGGTGAAAGGGGAGGGGACGATGGATGTCAGTCCCCACAGCGTCGTACCGACAGGAGCGCCCTTCCGTGACCACCACACCCACCGCCGGCCGGAGCACCGCCGTGGCCGCGCGCGCCACGGAGCTGTCCAAGATCTACGGGCAGGGCGAGACCCGGGTGGTCGCCCTCGACCAGGTCTCCGTCGACTTCCGTCAGGGCGAGTTCACCGCGATCATGGGGCCCTCCGGCTCCGGCAAGTCCACGCTGATGCACTGCGTGGCCGGGCTCGACACCTTCTCCTCGGGGTCGGTGCGCATCGGTGACACCGAGCTGGGCTCCCTGAAGGACAAGCAGCTCACGCGACTGCGCCGGGACAAGATCGGCTTCATCTTCCAGGCGTTCAACCTGCTCCCCACGCTGACCGCGCTGGAGAACATCACGCTGCCCATGGACATCGCGGGCCGCAAGCCCGACAAGGCGTGGCTGGACCAGGTCATCGACATGGTCGGACTGTCCGGACGCCTGAGCCACCGCCCCGCGCAGCTCTCCGGCGGCCAGCAGCAGCGCGTCGCCGT
>NZ_WWIR01000099.1 GCF_009863025.1 Streptomyces sp. SID4985
GGCGACACCGACGCAGCCGAGCAGACCGCGCAGAACACCCTCCTCACCCCCCTCACCGCCCACCCCCGCATCCTCACCACCGCCGCCACCCAGCACGCCCCCGACCGTCTCGCCCGGCACCTCGTGACCGTCGCCGACGCGCTCTTCCCCCTTCTTCCCGGCGTCCTTCCGCTCGGCGAGGAGAAACCCGAGGCCGCCCACCGCGCCCGGCTGGCGCTCGCCGAAGCGGCCGGGACGGTGCTCGCCGGTGGCCTGTCCCTGCTCGGCATCGACGCACCCGAACACCTCTGAGGGCTCCGCGAGAAGCCCCAGCGCGACACAGAGAGCCAACGTCATGAGCCGTTCCGCCCACCCCGCCGGGCCCCGCCACGCCGACGTCCTCCCCGAGGGGCACTACTCCGCCCCGCCCGCCGACCTCAACGCACTGGACCCCAAGGTGTGGGCCCGTACCGTGCGCCGGGACGAGGACGGTGTCGTCACCGTCGGCGGCATCCCCGCCACCCGGCTCGCGGAGGAGTTCGGCACCCCCGCGTACATCCTCGACGAGGACGACTTCCGGGCGCGGGCGCGCGCCTGGCGCACCGCGTTCGGCGAGAGCGCCGACGTGTTCTACGCGGGCAAGGCGTTCCTCTCCCGCGCCGTCGTGCGCTGGCTGGACGAGGAGGGGCTCAACCTCGACGTCTGCTCCGGCGGCGAGCTGGCGACCGCGCTGTCCGCCGGGATGGACCCCGCGCGCATCGCCTTCCACGGCAACAACAAGTCGGTCGAGGAGATCACCCGAGCCGTAGAGGCGGGCGTCGGGCGGATCGTGCTCGACTCCTTCCAGGAGATCGCCCGCGTCGCGCACATCGCGCAGGGGCTCGGCAAGCGGCAGCGGGTGCAGATCCGCATCACCGTCGGCGTCGAGGCGCACACCCACGAGTTCATCGCGACCGCGCACGAGGACCAGAAGTTCGGCATCCCGCTCGCGGGCGGCCGCGCCGCCGAGGCCGTACGGCGCGCGCTCACCCTCGACGGGCTCGAACTCATCGGCATCCACAGTCACATCGGCTCGCAGATCTTCGACATGTCCGGCTTTGAGGTCGCCGCGCACCGCGTCGTCGGCCTGCTCAAGGACATCCGCGACGAGCACGGCGTCGAGCTGCCCGAGATCGACCTCGGCGGCGGCCTCGGCATCGCCTACACCAGCGACGACGACCCCCGCGAGCCGCACGAGATCGCCAAGGCGCTCACCGAGATCGTCACCCGCGAGTGCGAGGCGGCCCGGCTGAGCGTGCCGCGCATCTCCGTCGAGCCGGGCCGCGCGATCGTCGGGCCCACGGCGTTCACGCTGTACGAGGTCGGCACCGTCAAGCCGCTCGCGGGACTGCGCACCTACGTCTCGGTCGACGGCGGTATGTCGGACAACATTCGTACGGCGCTGTACGACGCCGAGTACAGCGTCGCCCTCGTCTCGCGCACCAGCGACGCCGAGCCCATGCTCGCCCGCGTCGTCGGCAAGCACTGCGAGAGCGGGGACATCGTGGTCAAGGACGCGTTCCTGCCCGCCGACCTGGCACCGGGCGACCTCATCGCCGTACCGGCCACCGGCGCGTACTGCCGCTCCATGGCCAGCAACTACAACCATGTGCTCCGCCCGCCGGTCGTCGCCGTCCGCGACGGCGAGGCCCGCGTGATCGTCCGGCGCGAGACGGAGGACGACCTGCTGCGCCTCGACGTCGGCTGAGCCGAGCCGTCGGAAAAGCCCCCGGCCGGGGCCGCCCGGAAAACCTCCTGCGGCCCCACCGGGCGAGATGAAATACATGTCTCAGGATCCGGACCAAGGGTAGAAACCGCAGTCTGGTGAGTGAGACTGATCCCACCGCACACGGTATGAGGGAAACGAGGTCGGATGATGCGTACGCGTCCGCTGAAGGTGGCGCTGCTGGGCTGTGGAGTGGTCGGCTCCGAGGTGGCGCGCATCATGACGACGCACGCGGACGACCTCGCCGCCCGCATCGGCGCCCCGGTGGAGCTGGCCGGTGTCGCCGTACGCCGTCCCGCCAAGGTGCGCGCGGGCATCGACCCCGCGCTGGTCACCACCGACGCGACCGCGCTGGTCAAGCGCGGTGACATCGACGTGGTGGTGGAGGTCATCGGCGGCATCGAGCCCGCCCGCACCCTCATCACCGCCGCGCTGGAGCACGGCGCCTCCGTCGTCTCCGCGAACAAGGCCCTCCTCGCCCAGGACGGCGCCGCGCTGCACGCCGCCGCCGAGGAGCACGGCAAGGACCTCTACTACGAGGCCGCCGTCGCCGGTGCCATCCCGCTGATCCGCCCGCTGCGCGAGTCCCTCGCGGGCGACAAGGTCAACCGCGTGCTCGGCATCGTCAACGGCACCACCAACTTCATCCTCGACAAGATGGACTCCACCGGCGCGGGCTACCAGGAGTCCCTGGACGAGGCCACCGCGCTGGGGTACGCCGAGGCCGACCCCACCGCCGACGTCGAGGGCTTCGACGCCGCCGCCAAGGCCGCCATCCTCGCCGGGATCGCCTTCCACACCCGGGTCCGCCTCGACGACGTGCACCGTGAGGGCATGACCGAGGTCACCGCCGCCGACTTCCGCTCGGCCAAGCGCATGGGCTGCACCATCAAACTGCTCGCCATCTGCGAGCGCGCCGAGGACGGCGCCTCCGTCACCGCGCGCGTCCACCCCGCGATGATCCCACTCAGCCACCCGCTGGCCTCGGTGCGCGGCGCGTACAACGCGGTCTTCGTGGAGTCCGACGCCGCCGGACAGCTGA
Organism: Streptomyces sp. SID4985; assembly: GCF_009863025.1. Taxonomy (GTDB): domain Bacteria; phylum Actinomycetota; class Actinomycetes; order Streptomycetales; family Streptomycetaceae; genus Streptomyces. Next base: position 2,787 of record NZ_WWIR01000099.1, read on the forward strand.
TGTTCTACGGCCCCGGCGCCGGCGGCGCGCCCACCGCCTCCGCCGTCCTCGGCGACCTCGTCGCGGTCTGCCGCAACCTGCTCAGTGGTACGACGGGTCCGGGCGAGTCGGCGTACGCGGCGCTGCCCGTCTCCCCCATGGGGGACGTCGTCACGCGGTACCACATCAGCCTCGACGTGGCGGACAAACCGGGTGTCCTCGCCCAGGTCGCCACGGTGTTCGCCGAGCACGGGGTGTCCATCGATACGGTCAGGCAGCAGGGCAAGGACGGCGAGGCATCGCTTGTCGTCGTGACCCACCGGGCCTCCGACGCGTCTCTGTCCGGGACCGTCGAGGCGCTGCGCAAGCTCGACACCGTGCGGGGTGTCGCCAGCATCATGCGGGTTGAAGGGGAGTAAGCGGCAATGACCCACCAGTGGCGCGGAATCATCGAGGAGTACCGGGACAGGCTGCCGGTCAGCGACAGCACGCCGGTCGTGACGCTCCGCGAGGGCGGCACGCCTCTCGTGCCCGCGCGGGTGCTCTCCGAGCGCACCGGCTGCGAGGTCCACCTCAAGGTGGAGGGGGCCAACCCCACCGGCTCCTTCAAGGACCGGGGCATGACCATGGCCATCACGCGGGCCAAGGAGGAGGGCGCCAAGGCTGTCATCTGCGCCTCCACCGGCAACACCTCCGCCTCGGCCGCCGCCTACGCGGTGCGCGCGGGCCTGACCCCGGCGGTGCTCGTCCCGCAGGGCAAGATCGCGCTCGGCAAGATGGCCCAGGCCCTCGTGCACGGCGCGACCATCCTCCAGGTCGACGGAAACTTCGACGACTGCCTCGACCTCGCGCGCGCCCTGAGCGACAACTACCCGGTGGCGCTGGTCAATTCGGTCAACCCGGTGCGTATCGAGGGCCAGAAGACGGCCGCGTTCGAGATCGTGGACATGCTGGGTGACGCGCCCGACATCCATGTCCTCCCGGTCGGCAACGCGGGCAACATCACGGCCTACTGGAAGGGTTACAAGGAGTACAAGGCCGACGGTCCTGCCACCCGCACTCCGCGCATGTGGGGCTATCAGGCGGCGGGCAGCGCGCCCATCGTGCGCGGCGAGGTCGTCAAGGACCCGCACACCCTCGCCACCGCCATCCGCATCGGCAACCCCGCCTCCTGGCAGTACGCCCTCGCCGCGCGCGACGAATCCGGCGGCGCCATCGACGAGGTGACGGACCGTGAGATCCTGCGCGCCTACCGGCTGTTGGCCTCGCAGGAGGGCGTCTTCGTGGAGCCCGCCTCCGCCGCCTCGGTCGCCGGTCTGCTCAAGGCGGCCGAGCAGGGCAGGGTCGATCCGGGCCAGACCATCGTCTGCACGGTCACCGGCAACGGCCTGAAGGACCCCGGCTGGGCCACCGAGGGTGCCCCGGAGCCGGTCGTCGTCCCGGTCGACGCGGCCGTCGCGGCCCAGCGCCTCGGCCTGGTCTGACGCCCGCGGCGAACCGCGAAACCCCGGGGGACCGGCCGCGGCGACCGGAACGGATGCACAGGGGGCTTACGACACGCATCGTGCGCCTCCTGTGCGCCCTATGTCGCCACTGAACCTTCCTTCGATAGGCTGGGACCAACCCGCCCACCGCACCTGCCCACGCGTGTGGCACGGCGCCGCGTCGTCTCCGCGGCCCGACGGGTCTTCGTACGTCATCGAATGTCCACACCGAATGTCCGCCGTGCGGCACATTCGGGCAGTCACGCAGCTCAAGGAGAGTCTCGAGCGATGGCCGGTCCAGCGTTCCGCGCCGCCGCCGTCCGGGTGCGCGTTCCCGCCACCAGCGCCAACCTCGGTCCGGGCTTCGATGCCCTGGGCCTCGCGCTGGGGCTCTACGACGACGTGGTCGTCCGGGTGGCCGACGCCGGGCTGCACATCGACATCGCGGGCGAGGGCGGCGAGAGCCTGCCGAGGGACGAGCGTCATCTGCTGGTCCGCGCCCTGCGCACCGCCTTCGACGTGCTGGGCGGCCAGCCGCGCGGTCTTGAGATCGTGTGCGCCAACCGCATCCCGCACGGCCGCGGCCTCGGCTCCTCCTCCGCCGCCATCTGCGCCGGCATCGTCGCCGCGCGCGCCGTGACGATAGGCGGCGAGGCCCGTCTCGACGACGCGGCCCTCCTGGAGCTGGCCACCGAGATCGAGGGCCACCCGGACAACGTCGCCGCCTGTCTGCTCGGCGGGTTCACCCTGTCCTGGATGGAGCGTGGCGCCGCCCGCGCGATCAGGATGGAGCCCGACGATTCCATCGTTCCGGTGGTTTTCGTGCCCGGGAAGCCGGTGCTCACCGAGACCGCGCGCGGACTGCTCCCGCGCACCGTGCCGCATGTCGACGCCGCCGCCAACGCGGGTCGCGCGGCCCTGCTCGTCGAGGCGCTGACCAGGCGCCCCGAGCTGCTGCTGCCCGCCACCGAGGACCGTCTCCACCAGGAGTACCGCGCCCCGGCCATGCCCGACAGCGCCGCGCTCGTGGAGCGGCTGCGCGCGGACGGCGTACCCGCCGTCATCTCGGGCGCCGGACCCACCGTCATGGCCCTGGCCGACGCGGGCACGGCCGACAAGGTGGAGGCGCTGGCCGGGGCCGACTGGGCCGCCAACCGGCTGGCCTTCGATCTGCAGGGAGCGAGCGTGCTGCCGCTTGCGACCTGACACCCGGTTGCCGGATTTGGAGAGGGGGAATGTTTGTTGCATCCGGTAGTGTTAATCTCAAGTCTGCACCCGACCCCACCATGGCGAGGTGCTTCGTGTCCCCGTCAGGGACAGACATTCTTCCGGGAGCCTCCCAAGCCACTCCGTGTTCCGTGCGCCGTACCTGGGCAGTACGACGTATGGGGGCACTGAGCGAGGCACAGGACCCGCTCCGGAATCGGCGCCGCCGCGCCACGTGACACCGAGTGTCACGACTCGCGGGGAGCGTCATCACCAGAAATTTCTCTTCCGCCGCTTCCAGGCGGACCACCGCCCCGGCTCGGTACTCACTGACAGAACCGATGCCGGACAGCACAACCGGTCGCCGAGCCAGACAGGCCGACGTCCGCTCCAGGGAAGGACCCTTCGTGAGCGACACCACCGATCTGATGGGCGCACGTGTCGAGGAGACCGCTGCCGCGCCCGCCACGGACTCCGCGCCTGCCACCGGTGCCGGCTCCCGGCGGCGCCGAGGCACCGGCCTCGAGGGCATGGTGCTGGCCGAGCTTCAGCAGGTCGCCTCCGGCCTCGGTATCAAGGGCACCGCGCGGATGCGCAAGAGCCAGCTGATCGAGGTCATCAAGGAGGCCCAGGCCGGGGGAGGAGCCCCCAAGGCCGAGGCCGCCGCCGAGACCAAGCCCAAGCGCCGCGCCACCTCCAAGACCCGTACGGGTGAGGAGGCCGCCGAGGCGAAGGCGGAGAAGTCCGCCGAGAAGGCCGCCGCCCAGATCGAGATCCCGGGCCAGCCCTCCCCGAAGGGCCAGCCGGAGCAGCAGGCCGCCGCCGAGGACACCTCCGGCGAGCGCCGCCGCCGTCGCGCGACCGCCGAGGCGGGCAGCCCGGCCGAGACCGCCGCCGAGGCGCCGAAGAGCGAGCCGAAGGCCGAGACGCAGCAGCAGAACGACGCCCGGGGCGATGCCGGTGACGGCGAGGGCCGTGGACGCCGCGACCGCCGCGACCGCGACCGTGACCGCGGCGGCCGGGAGCGCGACCGCGACCGCCGTGGCGGCAAGGGCGACGACCAGCAGGGCGGCCAGCGTCAGCAGGGCCAGCAGCAGGGCGGCCAGCGTCAGCAGAGCCAGCAGCAGGACGACGACGACTTCGAGGGCGGCCGTCGTGGCCGTCGTGGCCGCTACCGCGACCGCCGTGGCCGTCGTGGCCGCGACGAGGTCGCCGAGGTGCAGGTCAACGAGGACGACGTCCTGATCCCCGTCGCGGGCATCCTGGACATCCTCGACAACTACGCCTTCATCCGGACCTCCGGCTACCTGCCCGGTCCGAACGACGTGTACGTCTCCCTCGCCCAGGTCCGCAAGAACGGCCTGCGCAAGGGCGACCACCTCACCGGTGCGGTCCGTCAGCCCAAGGAAGGCGAGCGTCGCGAGAAGTTCAACGCGCTCGTCCGCCTCGACTCCGTCAACGGCATGGCGCCCGAACACGGCCGCGGCCGCCCGGAGTTCAACAAGCTGACGCCGCTGTACCCGCAGGACCGGCTGCGCCTCGAGTCCGAGGCGGGCATCCTGACGACCCGCATCATCGACCTCGTGTCGCCGATCGGCAAGGGCCAGCGCGGTCTGATCGTGGCCCCGCCGAAGACCGGCAAGACCATGATCATGCAGGCGATCGCCAACGCGATCACGCACAACAACCCCGAGTGCCACCTGATGGTCGTCCTGGTCGACGAGCGTCCGGAAGAGGTCACCGACATGCAGCGTTCGGTCAAGGGCGAGGTCATCTCCTCGACCTTCGACCGCCCGGCCGAGGACCACACCACGGTCGCCGAGCTGGCCATCGAGCGCGCCAAGCGTCTGGTGGAGCTGGGTCACGACGTGGTCGTGCTGCTCGACTCCATCACGCGTCTGGGCCGTGCGTACAACCTCGCCGCCCCGGCGTCGGGCCGCATTCTCTCCGGTGGTGTGGACTCCACCGCCCTGTACCCGCCGAAGCGCTTCTTCGGTGCCGCGCGCAACATCGAGGACGGCGGCTCGCTGACCATCCTCGCCACCGCGCTCGTCGACACCGGCTCCCGCATGGACGAGGTGATCTTCGAGGAGTTCAAGGGCACCGGCAACATGGAGCTCAAGCTCGACCGGAAGCTCGCCGACAAGCGCATCTTCCCGGCGGTGGACGTCGACGCGTCCGGCACCCGCAAGGAGGAGATCCTGCTCGGCAGCGAGGAGCTGGCCATCACCTGGAAGCTGCGTCGCGTGCTCCACGCGCTCGACCAGCAGCAGGCGATCGAGCTGCTGCTCGACAAGATGAAGCAGACGAAGTCGAACATCGAGTTCCTGACGCAGATTCAGAAGAACACGCCCGCTCCGGGCAACGGCGACTGAGTCACGCGCAACACCCCCCGCCCGCAAGGGCGTTGAGGCCGCCCCCGTCGGATCTTCCGCCGGGGGCGGCCTCTTTGCGTACGCCCGCTGTCCGTATCCGCGCGGTACGGCGCCGTACGAGACCTTTCCCACACATGTCCCTTCCGCACCGCCTCCGGACCCCGTCGTCCGCCCCGTCGAAACCCCAGGTGAGCGCGGGGATCTCCCCCTCGTGCCGGTCACGTTCCGTGACGTTCGTCGCACGCGGTCGGGCCGGTCGGCTGTGCGAGCCTGTCCCGAGTTTCCCTGTATGACCAGGTGGAGCGACGATGGTGCGTGACGACTGCACCCGACCCTGAACGCAGGGGGTAATCAACCGGACGAGATCTAGGAGTGACGTGTCCGCCGAGAGCACCCCGGAGCCCGGCCGTCGCGGCAAGGGCCGCCGCCGCAAGCCCCGCAGTACGCGCCGCAAGGCACTGCTCGCCACCGCCTGGGCCGCCGCGGGCGTCGTCGTCCTGGGCGGGGCCGGAGCCGGATACGTCTACTTCAAGCTCAACGGCAACCTCACGAGCATCGACATCAACCAGCTGCTCGGCGCCCACCGGCCCGCCAAGGGCGCGACCGGCTCCGAGAACATCCTGGTCCTGGGCTCGGACACCCGCGCGGGCGCCAACCGCAGACTCGGCGGCGGGGCCGCCGACAGCGGGGCCCGCGCCGACACGGCGATGATCGTGCACGTCCACAAGGGCCACAAGAAGGCCACCGTCGTCTCGATCCCCCGCGACACCCTCATCGACCGCCCCGCCTGCGCCGACACCAAGGGCGACACCTACCCGGCCGCCCAGGGCGTGATGTTCAACTCCGCGTACGCCACCGGCGGCGCCCCCTGCGCCGTGAAGACGGTCGAATCGCTCACCGGTCTGCGCATGGACCACTACCTGGAGGTCGACTTCACGGGCTTCCAGCGGCTGATCGACGACCTCGGCGGCGTACCGGTGACCACCACCCGGGCCATCCACGACCCGCAGAGCCATCTGAACCTCCCGGCCGGCACCCACACCCTCGACGGCACCCAGGCCCTCGGCCTGGTCCGCACCCGGCACGGCGTCGGCGACGGCTCCGACCTCGGCCGCATCCAGCTCCAGCAGGCGTTCGTCAAGGCGCTGATGGACCGGGTCAAGGACGTCGGCGTCCTCAGCAACCCCAAGCGGCTCTACGACCTCGCCGACACCGCCACCAGGTCCGTCACCACCGACTCCGACCTCGGCTCGGTCAACTCGCTCGCGGACTTCGCCGGCGGCCTCAAGGGCATCAAGTCCTCCCACGTCCAGATAGTGACGATGCCGGTCCAGTACGACCCCGCCGACCCCAACCGCGTCCTCCTGGAACCCCGCAAGGCCGCCCAGGTCTGGAAGGCCCTGAAGGGGGACCGCCAGGTCCCCGCCACGGCGACGGCGGACGCGGCGACGGGCAGGGCGGGCAAGGTGATCGGCACCCCGTAAGGGAATTCGGCGCCCCGAAGGGGCTGCCGAACAGGGGCGCGGGGAACTGCGCGACCGGCTTAAGCGGACCCGCACCCGCGAACGGTGACAAACCAGCCACCTTCAGAGGCGACACCCTGAAGCCCCGCAGGGAACCCGCAGGGAACCCCCAGGGAATAGAAAAGGGACGCCCCCGGTTTTGGGGGATGGCGCCAGTCCTGGCAGACTGGTACGTCGGCCCCGGTTCACGCCCCGCATCCCGCGGCAGCGACCCGGAGCCCTCCCGAACCTAGGAGACACCTTGAAGCGCGAGATCCACCCCGAGTACGTCGAGACGCAGGTCAGCTGCACCTGTGGCGCGTCGTTCACCACCCGCAGCACCATCCAGTCCGGCGCCATCCGCGCCGAGGTCTGCTCCGAGTGCCACCCGTTCTACACGGGCAAGCAGAAGATCCTCGACACCGGTGGCCGTGTGGCCCGCTTCGAGGCCCGCTTCGGCAAGGCTGCCGCCGGCTCGAAGAAGTAGCGAGCGCGAAACCGCCGGTCCACGGTCACGCCCCGCCCGGGGTGTGCCCGGGACCGGCGTTTTTGGTCGCCCGCCAGCCCTTCACCCGCAGTACAGGAGCCGAAAGATGTTCGAGGCAGTCGAGGAACTCGTCACCGAGCACGCCGATCTGGAGCAGAAGCTCGCCGACCCCTCGGTCCACGCCGACCAGGCGAACGCGCGCAAGCTGAACAAGCGCTACGCCGAGCTGACCCCGATCGTCGCCACGTACCGCTCCTGGAAGCAGACCGGTGACGACATCGAGACCGCGCGCGAGTTCGCGGCCGACGACCCCGACTTCGCCGCCGAGGTCAAGGTGCTGGACAAGCAGCGCGAGGAGCTGACCGACAAGCTCCGCCTCCTGCTCGTCCCGCGCGACCCGAGCGACGACAAGGACGTCATCCTGGAGATCAAGGCGGGCGCGGGCGGCGACGAGTCCGCCCTGTTCGCCGGTGACCTCCTGCGCATGTATCTGCGGTACGCCGAGCGCGTGGGCTGGAAGACCGAGATCATCGACTCCACCGAGTCCGAGCTGGGCGGCTACAAGGACGTCCAGGTCGCGGTGAAGACCAAGGGCGGCCAGGGGGCCACCGAGCCCGGCCAGGGCGTGTGGGCCCGGCTGAAGTACGAGGGCGGTGTGCACCGCGTGCAGCGCGTGCCCTCGACCGAGTCGCAGGGCCGTATCCACACCTCCGCCGCCGGTGTGCTCGTCACGCCCGAGGCCGAGGAGGTCGACGTCGAGATCCACGCCAACGACCTGCGTATCGACGTGTACCGCTCGTCAGGACCCGGCGGCCAGTCCGTGAACACCACCGACTCCGCCGTGCGCATCACCCACCTGCCCACGGGTGTCGTCGCCTCCTGCCAGAACGAGAAGAGCCAGCTCCAGAACAAGGAGCAGGCGATGCGTATCCTGCGCTCCAGGCTGCTCGCCGCGGCCCAGGAGAAGGCCGAGGCCGAGGCCGCGGACGCCCGCCGCAGCCAGGTCCGCACGGTCGACCGCTCCGAGAAGATCCGTACGTACAACTTCCCGGAGAACCGCATCTCCGACCACCGCGTCGGCTTCAAGGCGTACAACCTGGACCAGGTCCTGGACGGCGAACTCGACGCGGTGATCCAGGCCTGTGTCGACGCCGACTCGGCGGCGAAGCTCGCCGCCGCGTAAGCACCCACCGCACGACGAAGCACGAGACCGGAGGAGAAGCGTGCAGCAAGACTTCGGGGGGCGACCCCCGAGCCCCCGCAGCGTGCTGCTCGCGGAGGTGGCCCAGGCCACCCAGCGGCTGGCCGACGCCGGTGTGCCCTCGCCGCGCAACGACGCCGAGGAACTCGCGGCGTTCGTGCACGGCGTCAAGCGCGGCCAGCTCCACTCCGTGAAGGACGCCGACTTCGACGCCCGCTACTGGGAGGTCGTCGCCCGCCGCGAGCAGCGCGAACCGCTCCAGCACATCACCGGACGCGCCTATTTCCGCTATCTGGAGCTCCAGGTAGGACCCGGCGTCTTCGTGCCGCGCCCCGAGACCGAGTCGGTCGTCGGCTGGGCCATAGACGCGGTGCGCGCCATGGACGTCGTCGAGCCCTGCATCGTCGACCTGTGCACCGGCTCCGGCGCCATCGCGCTGGCCCTCGCCCAGGAGGTGCCGCGCTCGCGCGTCCACGCCGTGGAGCTGTCCGAGGACGCCCTGCAGTGGACCCGCAAGAACATGCAGGGCTCCAGGGTCGACCTGCGCCAGGGCGACGCCCTGACCGCCTTCCCGGACCTCGACGGCCAGGTCGACCTCGTCGTCTCCAATCCGCCGTACATCCCGCTCACCGAGTGGGAGTACGTCGCCCCGGAGGCCCGCGACTACGACCCCGACCTCGCCCTCTTCTCCGGCGAGGACGGCCTCGACCTCATCCGCGGCCTGGAGCGCACCGCGCACCGGCTGCTGCGCCCCGGCGGAGTCGTCGTCGTCGAGCACGCCGACACCCAGGGCGGTCAGGTGCCGTGGATCTTCACCGAGGAGCGGGGCTGGGCGGACGCGGCCGACCACCCCGACCTCAACAACCGCCCGCGCTTCGCGACCGCCCGCAAGGCGATGCCGTGAGCGCCGCCCAGACTTCATCCCCGCAGTACCCGTACGAGGAGGCCCGCTAGATGGCACGGCGATACGACACCAACGACGCGACCGACCGCGTGACGGGTCTGCGCGAGGCCGCGTCCGCCGTCCGTCGTGGCGAACTGGTGGTGCTGCCGACCGACACGGTCTACGGCATCGGCGCCGACGCGTTCTCCTCCGAGGGCGTCGCCGACCTGCTCGCCGCCAAGGGCCGGGGCCGCAACATGCCCACCCCCGTGCTCATCGGCTCCCCGAACACCCTGCACGGCCTCGTCACGGACTTCTCCGAGAAGGCGTGGGACCTGGTCGACGCCTTCTGGCCCGGCGCGCTCACCCTGGTCGCCCGGCACCAGCCGTCCCTGCAGTGGGACCTCGGGGACACCCGGGGCACCGTCGCCGTCCGGATGCCGCTGCACCCGGTCGCCATCGAACTGCTCACCGAGTTCGGCCCCATGGCCGTCTCCTCCGCCAACCTCACCGGCCACCCCGCGCCGGAGACCTGCGACGCCGCCCAGCAGATGCTCGGCGACTCCGTCTCCGTCTACCTCGACGGCGGTCCCACCCCGGGCAACGTGCCCTCCTCCATCGTGGACGTCTCCCGTGACGTCCCGGTGCTGCTGCGCGCGGGCGCGATCTCCCCGGAGGAGCTGCGCAAGGTCGTACCCGACCTTGAGGTGGCGAATTGACGGCCCCCGAGCCCGCCGTCCGCCCCGTCCCGCCCGAGCAGGGGGTCACCCCATGCGCGGCATAGGCGGCGGGGAGAGCGCGGCGGAGCAGACCACCACCTTCGGGTTTCCGCGCGACACCTTCCGCATCCTCCACGTCAGCACCGGCAACGTCTGCCGCTCGCCCATCACCGAGCGGCTGACCCGGCACCTCGTGGCGGAGCGGCTCGGCGTGCTCGGCGGCGGTCTGATCGTGGAGAGCGCCGGTACCTGGGGGCACGAGGGTGCCCCCATGGAGGAGAACGCGGAGACCGTGCTGGCCGAGTTCGGCGCGGACGCGGCCGGGTTCACCGGCCGTGAGCTGCTGGACGAGCACGTCATCATGGCCGACCTCGTGCTGACCGCCACCCGCGACCACCGCGCCCAGGTCATCTCCATGGGCCACTCCGCGGGCCTGCGCACCTTCACGCTGAAGGAGTTCACCCGCCTGGTGCGGGCGATAGATCCGGCCACTCTGCCGCCCCTGGAGGACGGCGTCGTGCTGCGCGCCCGCGCCCTGGTCCGGGCCGCCGCCGCGCTGCGCGGCTGGCTCCTCGCCCCGACCGCCGAGGCGGACGAGGTCTACGACCCCTACGGCGCCCCCCTGCCCTTCTTCCGTTCCATCGGCGACGAGATACGGGACGCCCTGGACCCGGTCGTCACCGCCCTGACCGGCGTTCCCGCGCACATGTGACGTCTCCCGCCGCTGCGGAGACCGGGCGTGCGCCCCGCCGCGGCCTGCCCGCCCTCCGGGCCTCGGGGGAGGGGCGGGCGGCGGCGCCGGCCCGGCGGCCACCGCGCCGACCGGAGTCCCCGCGCACAGGTGACACCGCCCCGGCACCGCACCGGAACCGGGGCGGAGCGGCCGAGCGTCCCTTCCGCCCCGGGCCTACATTGGAGGTGACTCCACTTCCGACCGCCCGGAGCCCTCCATGCCGGTCACCCCCGCCCTGGACCCGGACGTCCTGCGCCGGCAGGACCCGGAGCTGGCCGACATCCTGCGGGGCGAGCTGGACCGGCAGACGACCACCCTCCAGCTGACCGCGGCTGAGAACTTCGCCTCCCCGGCCGTGCTCGCCGCGCTCGGCTCCCCGATGGCCAACAAGTACGCCGAGGGCTATCCCGGCGCCCGATTCCACGGCGGCTGCGCCTTCGCCGACGCCGCCGAGCACCTGGCCGTCGAGCGGGCAAGGGAGCTGTTCGGCGCCGGGCACGCCAACGTCCAGCCGCACACCGGCTCCTCGGCCGTGCTCGCCGCCTACGCGGCCCTGCTGAGCCCCGGCGACACCGTCCTCGCCCTCGGGCTGCCCCACGGGGGCCATCTCAGCCACGGCTCGCCCGCGAACCTCTCCGGCCGCTGGTTCGACTTCGTCGCCTACGGCCTCGACCCCGAGACCGGGCTCGTCGACCACGACCAGGTGCGCCGTCTGGCCCGGGAACACCGGCCCAAGGCCATCGTGTGCGGCTCGACCGCCTACCCCCGCCATCTCGACCACGCCTTCTTCCGCGAGGTCGCCGACGAGGTGGGCGCGTATCTGATCGTGGACGCGGCGCATCCCCTCGGCCTGGTCGCCGGGGGAGCGGCGCCGAACCCGGTGCCGTACGCCGACGTCGTGTGCGCGACCACGCACAAGGTGCTGCGTGGACCGCGCGGCGGCCTGATCCTGTGCCGCGCGGCGCTGGCCGAGCGGGTGGACCGGGCCGTGTTCCCCTTCACCCAGGGCGGCGCGCAGATGAACGTCGTCGCCGCCAAGGCCGTCGCGTTCGGGGAGGCGGCGACGCCCGAATTCGGCGGCTACGCCCACCGGGTCGTCGACAACGCCCGGGTGCTCGCGGCCCGGCTGGCCGCCGAGGGGCTCGCCGTCACCACCGGGGGCACCGACACCCACCTGATCACCGTCGACCCGGCCCCGCTCGGCGTGGACGGCCGCACCGCACGCGGTCTGCTCGCCGCCGCGGGACTCGTCCTCGACTGCTGCCCGCTGCCGCACACCGAGGACCGCGGGCTGCGCCTGGGCACCGCCGCGATCACGACGCAGGGGATGGGGGAGGCGGAGATGCACCGCATTGCCGCGCTCCTCGCGGGTGTGGTGCGGGGTGATTTTGCTCCCGGTACGGTGCGCGCCGAGGTGCGCGAACTGACTGGCGCGTTTTCGCCCTACCCCGCCTGAGCAGGGGTAGACGGTAGGCCGTACGGTCCCGTGAGCGGGTGGTGCGTGGGGGGCGGTGCAACCATCGTCACTACCCGGAAGTCCTCAACCGTATGCCCCGCTCGCTAGGGTGTGGGGCTGTGATGGCCAGCGAGATCTGTGGGGAAGCCCGTGCGTGAATACCTGCTGACGCTCTGTGTCACGGCCGCGGTGACGTACCTCCTGACGGGACCGGTACGGAAATTCGCGATCGTGGCGGGAGCGATGCCGGAGATCCGGGCACGCGACGTGCACCGCGAACCCACTCCGCGCCTCGGCGGGATCGCGATGTTCTTCGGACTGTGCGCGGGCCTGCTGGTCGCGGACCACCTCGGCAGCCTGAACGAGGTCTTCGTCCGCTCCAACGAGCCGCGCGCGCTGCTCTCCGGCGCCGCCCTGATCTGGCTGATCGGCGTCCTGGACGACAAGTTCGAGATCGACGCCCTGATCAAGCTCGGCGGTCAGATGATCGCCGCCGGCGTGATGGTCATGCAGGGTCTGACGATCCTCTGGCTGCCGGTGCCGGGCGTCGGCACGGTCGCGGTGACCCAGTGGCAGGGCACCCTGCTGACGGTGGCGCTGGTGGTCGTCACCATCAACGCGGTCAACTTCGTGGACGGCCTCGACGGCCTCGCGTCGGGCATGGTGTGCATCGCGGCGGCCGCGTTCTTCATGTACGCCTACCGCATCTGGTACTCGTACGGCATCGAGGAGGCCGCCCCCGCGACGCTGTTCGCGGCGATCCTGATGGGCATGTGCCTGGGCTTCCTGCCGCACAACATGCATCCCGCGCGCATCTTCATGGGCGACTCGGGCTCGATGCTCATCGGACTGGTCCTGGCCGCGGGCGCGATCTCCGTCACCGGACAGGTCGACCCGGACCGGCTGTTCGGCGCCTCCGAGCGCAGCACCGTGCACCAGATGGTGCCCGTCTACATCCCCCTGCTGATGCCGCTGAGCATCATCGCGATCCCCGCCGCCGACCTGGTCCTCGCCATCGTGCGCCGCACCTGGCGTGGCCAGTCGCCGTTCGCCGCCGACCGCGGGCATCTGCACCACCGCCTGCTGGAGGTCGGCCACTCGCACAGCCGGGCCGTGCTGATCATGTACTTCTGGTCGGCGCTGATCGGCTTCGGCGCGCTGGCCTACTCGGTCAACTCGGCGTCCATGTGGATCGTCCTGAGCGTGGTCTTCCTGAGCGCCATCGGACTCGTCCTGCTGCTCCTGCCCCGCTTCACACCGCGCGCCCCGCGCTGGGCGGAGGGCTTCGTACCGCCGCGCTACCGCCGTCGCCGCCAGGCGGCGGCCGAGGCCCGCGAAGCGCTGGCAGCCTCGGAGGCGGAGCCCGCCCAGGAAGCGGACCCGACGCCGGAAGCGGAGGCCGGGGAGCGGGTCGCCGTCACCTCGGGCGCTCCGACCGTCAACGGCGCGACCGCGATCGGCGGCTCCCGCCCGAGGTTCGCCGACCGGTACAAGAGCTAGCGCCACGGCCGACGAGGCCGACCGCCACAGACGGTGATGATCCGTCATGGCCGAGTCATGCCCGAGCGCCCCCGGAAAGGCCCGCCAGGGCCCTTTCCGGGGGCGCTTTCGGCATTGCCGGGGACTGTTGCAAGGTAAGAATCTGACTAGAGCATTGCCAAGTCGTGGGGGAGCAAAGGCCCCCAATATCAGACAAGTAGGCACGGTTTTTGCACAGGCGCGCAGGGTCACCCTCATGTGTGACCCCGGGCACACCAGGTGGGTAAAGACCTCATCAAATAGTTTGTGATACGGTTCACGAGAACCCCGGAGACAACCGAAGGACCGTAATGCCACGGTCCATTGGTGTGAGTAATCAATCACTCTGCCCGGGACTACGCTCGTCCATGACGACACCTGCCCCCTGTGAAAGCGGAGTTGCCGCCATGCCGTCCAATGACGTCCGGATTCTGGTCCAGGCCGCCGTGCCCACGGCTGTCGTCGGTGCGATCGCCACCGTCGTCAGCGGCGTGGTCGCGGGGGGCAAGGGGGCCTTCGGAGCCGTCGTCGCGACGCTGTTGGTCAGCGCCCTCATGGGGCTTGGTCTCTTCGTGCTTCAATGCACCGCCAAGTCACTTCCCCAGCTGTTCCAGATGATGGGCCTGCTGCTCTACGCGGCCCAGCTCCTGCTGGTGATCATGTTCATCGCCGTGTTCAAGGACACGACGGCGTTCAACCCGCGGGCCTTTGCCATCGGGATCGTGGTCTGCACGCTCACTTGGACCGCCGCGCAGACGCGCGCGCACATGAAGGCCAAGACCCTCTACGTCGAACCTGATGCCTCGTCGAAGGGCGACAAGCCCGAAAAGACAGGGCACTCGTCGTGAGAGGTAGGGCCGGGATAAAGGCACACGCCAGATCCTGCTATCGTCCGGTGCCAACTGCGGCATCGCGGGCGCGGGCATCGCAGCTGACGCCTGTTCCATCGCGAGGCGAGATGCCCCCCAGCCGCCCCCACACCCGAACCACCAGTCCCGTGCCGAACCGCGGCCCTGTGCCGCGCCGACACAACGAGGTTGCCGTACCTATGCGCCACGATGAAGGAGCCCGCGGTGAGTGCTGATCCGACGCAGACGCTCGCTTTCGACACGAGCTGTCACCTGTTCTCCGGGTGCGGCTTCCCGGCTCCGGGCCTGCACTCGTTCCTGTTCAAGCCGCTCTGGGGCGACGCGGACAGCAACCTGTACTTCAACAAGCCGATGCTGCTGGCGCTGCTCGGTTCGATCATCGTCGTGGTCTTCTTCTGGGCCGCCTTCGCCCGCCCGAAGGTTGTCCCGGGCAAGCTCCAGATGATCGCCGAGTCCGGCTACGACTTCATCCGGCGCGGCGTCGTCTACGAGACGATCGGCAAGAAGGAAGGCGAGAAGTACGTACCTCTCGTCGTCTCGCTCTTCTTCTTCATCTGGATGATGAACCTCTGGTCGATCATCCCGGTCGCCCAGTTCCCGGTGACGTCGATCATCGCGTACCCGATCGTCCTGGCTCTGATCGTCTACGTCCTGTGGGTTTCGCTGACCTTCAAGCGACACGGCTTCGTCGGCGCGTTCAAGAACTTCACCGGCTACGACAAGTCGCTCGGCCCGGTGCTGCCGCTGGCCATGGTCATCGAGCTGTTCTCGAACCTCCTCGTGCGGCCCTTCACCCACGCCGTCCGACTCTTCGCGAACATGTTCGCCGGTCACACGCTGCTGCTGCTCTTCACGATCGCCAGCTGGTACATGCTGAACGGCATCGGTATCGCGTTCTCCGCCGTGTCGTTCATCATGACCATCGTGATGACTGCCTTCGAGCTGTTCGTGCAGGCTCTTCAGGCGTACGTCTTCGTGCTCCTGACGTGCAGCTTCATCCAGGGCGCGCTGGCCGAGCACCACTGAGCGTTCCCTCCCTCGATCTCTCATTCGTCCGGTGGCCAACCCCCACCGGTCCGTAAAGAAAAGGAAGAACGGGCATGTCCCAGACTCTTGCTGCTGTTTCCGGCTCGCTCGGCTCGATCGGTTACGGCCTCGCCGCCATCGGCCCCGGCGTCGGCGTCGGCATCATCTTCGGTAACGGCACGCAGGCTCTCGCCCGTCAGCCCGAGGCTGCCGGTCTGATCCGCGCCAACCAGATCCTCGGCTTCGCCTTCTGTGAGGCGCTCGCCCTCATCGGTCTGGTCATGCCGTTCGTCTACGGCCAGTGATCTGCGGATCAATTACAGCCCACTAGACGAAAGGCACTGATATGAGCCCCCTGGTTCAGCTTGCGGCTGAGGGAGCCGAGAACCCCCTCATCCCGCCGATCCCAGAGCTCGTCATCGGCCTGATCGCCTTCGTCATCGTCTTCGGCTTCCTCGCCTGGAAGCTGCTCCCGAACATCAACAAGGTTCTGGAGCAGCGTCGCGAGGCCATCGAGGGCGGTATCGAGAAGGCCGAGGCCGCGCAGACCGAGGCCCAGAGCGTCCTTGAGCAGTACAAGGCCCAGCTGGCCGAGGCTCGGCACGAGGCCGCGCGGCTGCGCCAGGAGGCTCAGGAGCAGGGCGCCGAGCTCATCGCCGAGATGCGGGCCGAGGGCCAGCGTCAGCGCGAGGAGATCATCGCCGCCGGTCACACGCAGATCGAGGCCGACCGCAAGGCCGCTTCCGCCTCGCTCCGTCAGGACGTCGGCAAGCTCGCCACCGAACTGGCCGGCAAGCTCGTCGGTGAGTCCCTCGAGGACCACGCCCGGCAGAGCCGTGTGATCGACCGCTTCCTCGACGACCTCGACGAGAAGGCCGAGGCCACGCGATGAACGGAGCGAGCCGCGAGGCACTGGCAGCCGCGCGTGAGCGTCTCGACGCGCTGACGGACTCCACGTCCGTGAACGCCGCGCAGCTCGCCGACGAGCTGGCGGCCGTGACCGCGCTGCTCGACCGCGAGGCCGGCCTGCGCCGGGTCCTCACCGACCCGGCGCAGCCCGCCGAGGCCAAGGCCGAGCTGGTGCAGCGCCTGATCGGCGGCCAGGTGAGCGGTCCGACCGCCGACCTGGTGGCCGGCCTCGCCCGGTCCCGCTGGTCGCAGCCCCGCGACCTGGTGGACGCGCTGGAGGAGCTGGCGGACATCGCCGACCTCACCGCGGCGGAGAAGGACGGCACGCTCGACGACGTCGAGGACGAGCTCTTCCGGTTCGGCCGGATCGTCGCCTCCGACACCGCCCTGCGGGCCGCGCTGACCGACCGGGCCGCGAGCGCCTCGGCCAAGGCCGAGCTGCTGCGCCGACTCCTCGGCGGACGGGCCAAGCCCGTCACCGAGCGTCTGGTCACGCGCCTCGTCACCGCGCCGCGTGGACGTAGCCTGGAAGCGGGACTCGAGTCCCTGTCCAAGCTGGCCGCGGAGCGCCGGGACCGGCTGGTCGCCACCGTCACCTCCGCGGTGCCGCTGAGCGACGCGCAGAAGCGACGTCTGGGCGACGCCCTGGCGAAGCTCTACGGCCGCCGGATGCACCTCAACCTGGACGTGGACCCCGACGTCGTCGGCGGACTGCGCGTGCAGGTCGGTGACGAGGTCATCAACGGCGCCATCGCGGACCGGCTGGAAGACGCCGGCCGCCGCATGGCGAGCTAGAACTCAAAAGCAAGACGTACCTACGGCCCTGGTTGGGCCGTGCAGAGGATTCACCTCGTTCAGGGGGGAGTCCCCATCCCCCCAAGTGAAACTTCGGGCCCAACAAGGAGAGCAGGGAACCCAGATGGCGGAGCTCACGATCCGGCCGGAGGAGATCCGGGACGCGCTGGAGAACTTTGTCCAGTCGTACAAGCCGGACGCGGCCTCGCGCGAGGAGGTCGGTACGGTCACCCTTGCCGGCGACGGCATCGCGAAGGTCGAGGGCCTGCCCTCGGCCATGGCCAACGAACTGCTGAAGTTCGAGGACGGCACCCTCGGCCTCGCCCTCAACCTCGAGGAGCGCGAGATCGGTGCCATCGTCCTCGGTGAGTTCAGCGGCATCGAGGAGGGCCAGCCGGTGCACCGCACCGGTGAGGTGCTCTCCGTGCCGGTCGGCGACGGCTACCTCGGCCGTGTCGTCGACCCGCTCGGTCAGCCGATCGACGGCCTCGGCGAGGTCGAGACCGACGGCCGCCGCGCGCTCGAGCTGCAGGCGCCCACGGTCATGGAGCGTCAGTCGGTGCACGAGCCGATGGAGACGGGCTACATGGCCGTCGACGCCATGACCCCGGTCGGCCGCGGTCAGCGTCAGCTGATCATCGGTGACCGCCAGACCGGCAAGACCGCCCTGGCCGTCGACACGATCATCAACCAGCGCGACAACTGGCGCTCGGGCGACCCGAAGAAGCAGGTCCGCTGCATCTACGTCGCCGTCGGCCAGAAGGGCTCCACCATCGCCGGCGTGCGCCGCGCGCTGGAGGAGAACGGCGCGCTGGAGTACACGACCATCGTCGCCGCCCCGGCGTCCGACCCGGCCGGCTTCAAGTACCTGGCGCCGTACACCGGTTCGGCCATCGGTCAGCACTGGATGTACCAGGGCAAGCACGTCCTGATCGTCTTCGACGACCTGTCGAAGCAGGCCGACGCCTACCGCGCCGTGTCCCTGCTGCTGCGCCGCCCGCCGGGCCGTGAGGCCTACCCGGGTGACGTCTTCTACCTGCACTCCCGTCTGCTGGAGCGCTGCGCCAAGCTCTCCGACGACATGGGTGCCGGCTCGATGACCGGTCTGCCGATCGTCGAGACGAAGGCCAACGACGTCTCGGCGTTCATCCCGACCAACGTCATCTCCATCACCGACGGCCAGTGCTTCCTGGAGTCGGACCTGTTCAACGCCGGTCAGCGCCCCGCGCTGAACGTCGGTATCTCCGTCTCCCGAGTCGGTGGTTCCGCGCAGCACAAGGCGATGAAGCAGGTCTCCGGCCGACTGCGCGTGGACCTCGCCCAGTACCGCGAGCTGGAGGCGTTCGCCGCCTTCGGTTCCGACCTGGACCAGGCCTCGAAGAACCAGCTCGAGCGCGGTACCCGCATGACCGAGCTGCTCAAGCAGAACCAGTACCAGCCGATGTCCACCGAGGACCAGGTCGTCTCGATCTGGGCCGGTGGTACGGGCCGCATGGACGACGTCCCGGTCGACGACGTGCGCCGCTTCGACAAGGAGCTCCTGGAGTTCCTGCACCGCAAGCACCAGGGCCTGATGACGTCGATCCGCGAGGGCGGCAAGATGTCGGACGACACCCTGCAGGGCATCGGCGACGCGATCGCGGAGTTCAAGACGCAGTTCGAGACCTCCGAGGGCAAGCTGCTCGGCGAGGACGCCCCCGCCACTGCCGCCAAGTGACGTAAGGAAGGGACCTGACTCATGGGAGCCCAGCTCCGGGTCTACAAGCGTCGCATCCGATCCGTCACCGCGACCAAGAAGATCACCAAGGCGATGGAGATGATCGCCGCCTCGCGCGTCGTCAAGGCGCAGCGCAAGGTGGCCGCCTCCAAGCCGTACGCGGACGAGCTCACGCGCGCCGTCACGGCGGTGGCCACCGGGTCGAACACCAAGCACCCGCTGACCACGGAGGCGGAGAACCCGACCCGTGCCGCGGTCCTGCTCCTCACGAGCGACCGCGGTCTGGCCGGCGCCTTCAACTCCAACGCGATCAAGTCGGCCGAGCAGCTGACCGAGCGCCTTGAGCGCGAGGGCAAGCAGGTCGAGACGTTCATCGTCGGCCGGCGCGGTATCGCCCACTACAACTTCCGCGAGCGCAAGGTCGCGGAGACGTGGACGGGCTTCACCGACGAGCCGACGTACGCGGACGCCAAGAAGGTCGCGCAGCCGCTGATCGAGGCCATCGAGACCCCCGACTCGGAAGGCGGCGTGGACGAGCTGTACATCGTCTACACCGAGTTCGTGTCGATGATGACGCAGACGGCGGTGGCCCAGCGGCTGCTTCCGCTGAGTCTCGACGAGGTCGCCAAGGAGGCCGCCCCCCAGGGGGAGATCCTCCCGCTGTACGACTTCGAGCCCTCGGCGGAGGACGTCCTCGACGCCCTGCTGCCGCGGTATGTGGAGAGCCGCATCTACAACGCGATGCTCCAGTCGGCCGCTTCGAAGCACGCCGCCACGCGGCGCGCGATGAAGTCGGCCACCGACAACGCGGGTGAGCTGATCAACACGCTCTCCCGTCTTGCCAACGCGGCCCGCCAGGCCGAAATCACCCAGGAAATCAGCGAGATCGTCGGTGGAGCCAGTGCCCTGGCCGACGCGAGCTCGGGGAGTGACCGATAAATGACCACCACTGTTGAGACCGCGACGGCTACGGGCCGCGTCGCCCGGGTCATCGGCCCGGTCGTCGACGTGGAGTTCCCCGTCGACGCGATGCCGGAGATCTACAACGCCCTGACCGTCGAGGTCGCCGACCCGGCGCGGGCGGGCGAGAAGAAGACGCTGACCCTGGAGGTCGCCCAGCACCTGGGTGACGGCCTGGTCCGCACCATCTCCATGCAGCCCACCGACGGTCTGGTCCGCCAGTCCGCGGTGACCGACACGGGCGACGGCATCACCGTCCCGGTCGGCGACTTCACCAAGGGCAAGGTGTTCAACACCCTCGGTGAGGTGCTGAACTCCGAGGAGAAGCACGAGGGCGAGCGCTGGTCCATCCACCGCAAGGCCCCGAACTTCGACGAGCTCGAGTCGAAGACCGAGATGTTCGAGACCGGTGTCAAGGTCATCGACCTGCTGACCCCGTACGTCAAGGGCGGCAAGATCGGTCTGTTCGGTGGTGCCGGTGTCGGCAAGACGGTGCTCATCCAGGAGATGATCTACCGCGTCGCCAACAACCACGACGGTGTCTCCGTGTTCGCCGGTGTCGGCGAGCGCACCCGTGAGGGCAACGACCTCATCGCGGAGATGACCGACTCGGGCGTCATCGACAAGACCGCCCTGGTCTTCGGTCAGATGGACGAGCCCCCGGGCACCCGTCTGCGCGTCGCGCTGGCCGGCCTCACCATGGCCGAGTACTTCCGTGACGTCCAGAAGCAGGACGTGCTGTTCTTCATCGACAACATCTTCCGCTTCACGCAGGCCGGTTCCGAGGTCTCCACGCTGCTCGGCCGTATGCCGTCCGCCGTGGGTTACCAGCCGAACCTGGCCGACGAGATGGGTCTCCTCCAGGAGCGCATCACGTCGACCCGCGGTCACTCGATCACCTCGATGCAGGCGATCTACGTCCCCGCGGACGACCTGACCGACCCGGCCCCGGCCACCACGTTCGCCCACCTCGACGCGACGACGGTTCTCTCCCGTCCGATCTCGGAGAAGGGCATCTACCCGGCCGTGGACCCGCTGGACTCCACGTCCCGGATCCTGGACCCGCGCTACATCGCGCAGGACCACTACGACTGTGCGATGCGCGTCAAGAACATCCTGCAGAAGTACAAGGACCTCCAGGACATCATCGCGATCCTCGGTATCGACGAGCTGGGCGAGGAGGACAAGCTCGTTGTCCACCGTGCCCGTCGTGTGGAGCGCTTCCTGTCCCAGAACACCCACGTCGCCAAGCAGTTCACCGGCGTGGACGGTTCGGACGTTCCGGTGGACGAGACGATCCGCGCGTTCAACATGATCTGCGACGGCGAGTTCGACCACTTCCCGGAGCAGGCCTTCTTCATGTGCGGTGGCATCGAGGACCTGAAGAAGAACGCGAAGGAGCTGGGCGTCTCCTGAGCGAGCGCCCGCGGCGGGCCTGACCGGTCCGCCACGGGTACTGCCTCTTGGTGAGAGGGGTGGAACAGCATCCTGCGGGGTGCGGTCCGCCCCTCTCCCCACGCCCCACTAGAATTGACCCCAACACCCGGCACTACCGCCGGGTGGTGACCCGAGGAGCCAACCTTGGCTGCTGAGCTGCACGTCGAGCTGGTCGCCGCCGACCGCCAGGTCTGGTCCGGCGAGGCCACCCTGGTCGTGGCGCGCACCACCTCCGGCGACATCGGCGTCATGCCCGGTCACCAGCCGCTGCTCGGTGTGCTGGAGTCGGGCCCGGTGACCATCCGCACGAGCGACGGCGGGACCGTCGTCGCCGCGGTGCACGGCGGTTTCATCTCGTTCGCGGACGACAAGCTGTCGCTGCTGGCCGAGGTCGCCGAGCTGGCGGAGGAGATCGACGTCCAGCGCGTCGAGCGGGAGCTGGAGCGCGCGAAGGCGGAGGAGGACGCGGACGCCGAGCGTCGCGCCGATGTCCGTCTGCGGACGGCGACCGCGGCGAAGTGATCCCACGCGCCGTGTGACCATGTCATTCAGCCGCGGCCGGCCCGGAACATTCCGGTGCCGGTCGCGGCTGTGGCGAATACGGGTGTTTTTCCGGTTCCATTACCTGGCACTGCGGTTTCATTACCTGGTGCCGTCCGTAGTACCCCTACCAGGAAGACGAGGAGGTCGGTGTCGATGGTCCTCGCTCTGACTGTGTGCGGAGCCGTGGTGGCGCTCGTGGTGGTGGGGCTGTTCCTGTTCGGACTGCGCCGCAGACTGATCCAGCGCTCTGGCGGCACCTTCGACTGTTCGCTGCGCTGGGACGTCGACACGGACCCGGACACCAGCGGCAAGGGCTGGAGCTACGGCGTCGCCCGCTACAACGGCGACCGCATCGAGTGGTACCGCGTCTTCTCCTACGCGATCCGCCCGCGCCGCGTCCTGGAGCGCTCCCGTATCGAGGTGGCCGGACGCCGGCTGCCCGAGGGCGAGGAGGAGCTGGCCCTGCTGTCCGACGCGGTGATCCTCGCCTGCGTCCACCAGGGCACCCGCCTGGAACTCGCGATGAGCGAAGACGCGCTGACCGGGTTTCTCGCTTGGCTGGAAGCAGCCCCGCCCGGACAGCGCGTCAACGTCGCTTAGGGTCTCGCGACCCTTCGTACTTTCTTACGTTTTCCTACGACAGGCCGCTGTTCACGGCCGTCACCAGCTCACCGTTGCTGGTGTCACCGCTGAAGTCCCAGAAGAACGCGCCGCCCAGGCCCTGGTTCTTGGCCCAGCTCATCTTTCCGGCGATGGTCGACGGGGTGTCGTAGGACCACCAGTTGCTGCCGCAGTGGGCGTAGGCCGTGCCCGCGACGGTGCCGGTGACCGGGCAGGAGCCCTTGAGCACCTTGTAGTCCTCGATGCCGGGCTCGTAGGTGCCCGGGGCCGCGCCGGTGGCGGTGCCGCCCGGGGCGTCCTGGGTGACGCCGGTCCAGCCGCGGCCGTAGAAGCCGATGCCGATGAGGAGCTTGTTCGCGGGGACGCCCGCCGCCTTGTACTTGGCCATGGCGTCGGCGGTGGTGAAACCGGCCTTCGGGATGCCGCTGTACGAGGTGAGCGGGGAGTGCGGAGCGGTCGGACCCTGGGCGTCGAAGGCGCCGAAGAAGTCGTACGTCATCACGTTGTACCAGTTGACGTACTGAGAGGCGCCCGCGTAGTCCGCGGCCTCGATCTTGCCGCCGTTGGAGCCGTCCGCGGTGACCGCGGCGGTGACCAGCGCGCTGGAGCCGAACTTGGAGCGGAGCGCCGAGACGACGTTCTTGAAGGCCGCCGCGCCGCTGGTGTCACAGGACAGACCGCAGGCGTTGGGGTACTCCCAGTCGATGTCGATGCCGTCGAAGACATCGGCCCAGCGGGGGTCCTTGACCAGGTTGTAGCAGGACTGGGCGAAGGCCGTCGGGTTCTGGGCCGCCTGGCCGAAGCCGCCGGACCAGGTCCAGCCGCCGAAGGACCACAGCACCTTGATGTTCGGGTACTTGGCCTTCAGCTGGCGCAGCTGGTTGAAGTTGCCGCGCAGCGGCTGGTCCCAGGTGTCCGCCTGGCCGCTGACCGACTGGTCGGCGGTGAACGCCTTGTCGTAGTCGGCGTAGGAGTCGCCGATCGCGCACTGGCCGTTGGTGACGTTGCCGAAGGCGTAGTTGATGTGCGTGATCTTGGCGGCCGAGCCGGACGTCACGATGTTCTTGACGTTGTAGTTGCGGCCGTAGATGCCCCACTCGGTGAAGTACCCGAGCTTGACCTTGTCGCCGGTGGCGGGCGGCGGGTTGGTGCCGCCGCCGGTGGTGTGCACCGCGACGGAGCCGCTGGCCGGACCGGTCTGGTCGGCCGTGTCACGGGCCTGCACGGTGTACGAGTAGTCGGTGCCCGCGCTGAGACCGGTGTCGGTGTACGAGGTCGAGGTGACGGTGGCGACCTTGCCGCCGTCGCGCAGGACGTCGTAGTTCTTGACGCCCTTGTCGTCGGTGGCCGCCGACCAGGACAGCTTGACCGAGGTGTCCTTGACCTCGGACGCGGCCGGGGTGCCGGGCGCGGAGGGCGCCGCGTCACCGGGGACCGTGGTGCCGTCACAACCGCCGCCGTTGAGCTTGCAGTTGGACGGGGAGCCGGAGCCCGCGCCGTTGAACGAGAACGAGATCGAGGCGCCGGGGGCGACCGAGCCGTTGTAGGACTTGTTCTTGGCGGTCCAGTGGGTGCCGGAGGACGTGACGTCCGCGTCCCAGGCGGAGGAGACGGACGTGCCCGAGGGGAAGTCCCACTCGATCGTCCAGGAGTTGATGGCGGTGGAACCGGTGTTCTGGACGGTCCACTTGCCCTCGAAGCCGGTGCCCCAGTCCTGGGTCTTGGCGTAGGTGGCCGTCACGCTGGTGGCGGCCTCGGCGGGACTCGCGATGCCGACCAGGCCGGCCAGGGGGAGCACCAGGGTCGCGGCTGCGGCCGCGGCTCTGAGTCTGAAGCGCATACTGCGCCTCCCTCGTATTGGGGGGTGTCAGGAGGCATGGGGGGCATGACTGAGCCTTCACGCCCATGCTGCCGCGAGAATAGAAAGGTCTGGACCACCGGTCAATAGGTCTGGACCATATGGGAGAGAAGTCGGGGAAATTCTCAACTCCCTTGGCTTGTAGGTTGGTTGAATGAGGAGAGCGCATGGGTGACACACCACGTTCCGGGACGGTCCTGGTGGTCGACGACGACGCGGCGATCCGCCGCTCCCTGGAACGCGGACTCCGGCTGAACGGCTTCGCCGTGCGCACCGCCCCCGACGGCGCCCGCGCGCTCACCGCCGTCACCGAGGAACCGCCCGACGTCCTGGTGCTCGACGTGTCGATGCCCGGCCTCAGCGGCATCCAGGTGTGCTCCCGGCTGCGCGCCGAGGGCCGCGAACTGCCCGTGCTCATGCTCTCCGCGCTGGACGAGACCGCCGACCGCATCGCCGGACTCCAGGCGGGCGGCGACGACTACCTCGTGAAGCCCTTCGCCCTCCAGGAACTGGTCCTCCGGCTGCGCGCCCTGCTGCGCCGCAGCCCGCCCGCCGACCGCGAGGTGCTGCGCGCGGCGGGCCTCGTGATCGACCCCGCCGCCCACACCGCCGAGCGCGAGGGCCGCGAACTGGAGCTGACCCGGCGCGAGTTCGGCCTTCTGGAGGTGCTGGTCCGCAACGCCGGTCTCGTCCTCACCCGCGACCAGCTCCTGGAGCGCGTCTGGGGCTACGACTTCGAGGTGCGCACCGACGCCGTGGACACCTTCGTCAGCTATCTGCGGCGCAAGCTGGAGGCGGGCGGCGCACCCCGGCTGATCCACACCGTGCGCGGGGTCGGCTTCGTCCTCAGGGAGACGCCGTGAAGCTCTCCACCCGCGTCGGCCTCGCCGTCGGCTGCACCGTCCCGCTGCTCGTGCTCGCCTCCGGCTGGCTGCTGCTGCACCTGGTCGCGCGCGATCTGCGCGGGGCGGGCGCCGAGCACCTGCGGCAGCGGGCCACCGCCATCGCCCCGGACGCCCGCGCCCTGCTCCGCGCCTCCGCGAACGGGCGCCCCCGGGTCGCCGACGTACGGGAGCGGCAGCTGTTCAGCGCCGCGCTCGACGTGGGCGTACGCGTC
>NZ_WWIR01000013.1 GCF_009863025.1 Streptomyces sp. SID4985
ACCACCGAGGCCCTGGACAACGTCCACCGCCACGCCCACGCGACCCACGTCGAGGTGACGGCCGCCGTACACGCCGACCGGCTCCACCTGACCGTGCGCGACGACGGCCGGGGCCTGCCCCCCGGCACCACCCTCGAACAGCTGCGCGGCAACGGCCACTTCGGCCTCCTCGGCATGACGGAGCGGGCGGAGGCGGCGGGGGGCCGTGCCGTGGTGGTCCGGGGTGAGAACGGCGGCACGGAGGTGCGGGTGGACGTACCCCTGCCGCCGACGACGGAGAGGACCGCCTGATGCGCCCACGCACACCGTCGTACGAGGACTTCCCGGCCCCCGCCCCGCCCTCCTGCCTCCGCCTGCTGATCGCCGACGACAATCCCGTGATCCGCGCGGGGCTCACCGCGTTGCTCTCCGGCCGCCCCGACACCACGGTCGTCGCGGAGGCGGCGGACGGGCGCGAGGCGTACGAGGCGGCGTTGCGGCACCGGCCCGACGTGGTCCTCCTCGACGTCCGCATGCCCGGCGTCGGCGGAATCCCCGCATTACCGCACCTGGTCCGGCTCGCCCCCGTCATGATGCTGACCTACAGCCACGAGACGGAGACCGTGCGGGAGGCGATGCGGCTGGGGGCGGGGGGCTATCTGGTGCACGGGGAGTTCACGGCGGAGCAGTTGGTACGGGCCGTGCGGGATGTCAGCGAGGGGCGGCCGCATGTGACACCGGGGGCGGCGCGGGCGTTGCTGCCTGGCGTGGATTCCGATGCGAATGCACACGCCGGTGCGGAAAATCTTTCCCCTGCAGTTGAGTTGTCTCCCAAAAGCCTTTCGCGACTGCAATCCCCTGTGGGACAGTCTTTCCGGTCGCGCTTTCAACTGAGCACCCGAGAGGCGGAGATCATGGACCTCGTCGCGTCCGGCCTGACCAACCAGCAGATCGCCGCCGCCTGCTTCATCACCGAGAAGACGGTCAAGAACCACATCAACCACATCTTCGCCAAACTCCACGCCACCAGCCGGGGGCGGGCCGTGGCGGTGTGGCTGGGGGTGAACTGACATGCGACGTCGCCGTGCGAACTGGGCCCGGTTATGGGCCCCCGGGCCCTCCGCCCTACCCTCCCTCCCGCCCTACGGTGAGCGGATCGGAGTCCGAGCCGGAGGGAACCGTCATGAGCGATCCGATCCTGAAACTGGTGACCGCGGTGCAGCGCCGCGTGGACGACAAGGGTCAGACGGCGGTGGAGTATCTGGGGATCATCGCGGTGGTGGTGGCGATTGTGCTGGCGGTGACGGGCACCAGTATCGGATCCGCGATCCTCGACAAGATCATGGCGCAGATCAACAGGATCGTGTGAACCTTCCTTTCCGTCGCGGCGACACCGGGCAGGCCTTTCCCATCTACATCACGGTGGTGGCGGGCCTGCTCTTTCTTGCGCTCGCGTACCTCGCCGTCGGTCAGGCCGCGGTGAACCGGTCCGGCGCCCAGACGGCCGCGGACGCTGCGGCCTTGGCGGCCGCACAGGACGTACGTGACCAACTGGCGGGTGCGTGGGCGGACGACCTGCTCGATCCCACCCAATGGCCGAAGATCTTCTCCGGGGGCGTGGATGTCGACGATCCGTGCGGGCGCGCGGCCGACCTGGCCGCTCAGAACGACGCACGGGTCGAGAACTGCGATTGGCCGCCCCTGCGCTACACGGTCGAGGTCACGACCAACAAGACGGTCGGCGACTCCATCGTGCCCGGAACGGAAAATCTCAAGGCGACGGCTTCCGCCACCGCTGTGATCGATTCTCGGTGCACTTTCAGACTTCCCGCAGACGGCGATGCCCTGCCGCGCCTCAGATGTGACGGGAAGGACTGGGACCCGGACCCGGACGACGAGGAAAGCCTTCCCAAGCCCGAAGACCTCTTCGACGTCCACTTGGCCGACTGACGGACGAGACGACTAGGAACGAAGGAAGCGGTGCGATGAACGGTGGGTTCACTGCCAGGGCGGGGAGGGGGATCGCCGCGTTGGCCGCTGCGACCGGTCTGGTCCTCGGCGCGGCTTCCTGCGGGGGCGGCGGAGACGAGAAGAAGCCGGACTCCCGTGCTTCGGCTTCCAAGGGCGGCGCGTCCCGGCCTAGCCCCCAGGAACGCGCGTCGCAGGCGCCGCTGGCCGAACTCAAGGGACAGGACGGCCTGCTCCTTCAGATCACGTCTGCCCAGCGGGACTCAGGCGGTTTCGTCACGGTGAACGGGAACTTCAAGAACGACGGAAGCCGGTCGCTCGTGATCCCTTCCGGGCTGCGTGGCGACGAGACCGAGATCGTGCAGCACGGCACATCGCTCGGCGGCGCCACCCTCGTCGACTCGCAGGGAAAGAAGCGCTACTACGTTCTGCGCGATACGGAGGGGCGTCCCCTGACGACCACGGGCCTGACGACGATCCAGTCGGGCCAGAACATTCCCGTCTTCATGCAGTTCCCGGCGCCGCCCTCAGGCGCGGCGGAGCTGACCCTCCAACTGCCCACTTTCTCCAGCGCCCCCATCAAAATCTCCTGATGAGGCCCCCCGTGACCACCACCCCCCGCCGAGCCCTCCCCGTCGCCCTCCTCACCGCCCTCCTCCTCGCCACCCCCCAGACAACCGCCCACGCCGACGACACCACCCCCAGCGAACCCCCCGGCACGGAACCCTCGGCCACCGCCCCCGTGAAAGTCGACCCCACCGACCCGGACCTGAAGCTCCCGGAGGGCGGGACGTTGGCGGAGCCGAAGGTGTTGGACATCAAGTCGGTGGTGGAGGATCAGAGTGGGGACGAGCGGCGGGAGGACACGAACGCGGATGTGACGTTCGCGTTGCAGGCGGAGGTGCTGTTCGGGAAGGACAGCGCCAAGCTCGGGGCGGACGCGCGGGCGCGTATCGCGGCCATCGCCGGGGAGATCAAGAAGCAGAACGCGACGCGGGTCAGGGTGTTCGGGTTCACCGACGACCTCGGCACGTCCGCACACGGCGACGTACTGTCCAAGCAGCGCGCCAACGCCGTACAGGCCGTACTCGACCAGGACCTCAACGACCCGGACGTGACGTTCGAGGTGCGCGGCTACGGCGAGCAGTACCCCATCGCCGACAACTCCACGGAAGCGGGACGGAAGAAGAACCGCCGCGTCGAGGTCAGCTTCCCGCGCACCGGCCAGGACGGTCAGACCGGTCAGTAGGGCCCGCCGCCACCGACACCCGTACGCCCACCC
>NZ_WWIR01000100.1 GCF_009863025.1 Streptomyces sp. SID4985
GCCGAGGTCGCGGGCGGTGCGGCGGGCCAGACCGGTGGCGCCGTCGCCGTCGGCCAGCGGGAGCAGGAGTACGGTGCCGCCGTCGCGCGTGGCGGCCAGGCCGTGCCGGGTGGCGGCGAGGTGGGAGGCGGCGGACCACAGGCGCCGACGGGCGGCGGCCTCCTCGTCGGCGTCGGCCGTGGGCGCGTCGAGCCGGGCCGCGAGGACGACATGGGTGGCGTCCAGGTCGGCGTGGAAGCGCGCGGCACGTTCGCGCAGCAGGCGCGGGTCGCGGTCGCGGGCGTCCAGCAGGTCGTCCAACAGCTCGCCGCGCACCCGGCGTTCGGCCTCGGCGGCGGAGCGGCGGGCGAGCAGGAGCAGTGAGGTGACCATGGCGGCGCGCTCCAGGGTGAGCTGGTCGACCGGGTCCAGGTCCGGGTGGCCGCGCAGCACCAGGGCGCCGAGGGATTCGCCGCCCGCGACGAGGGCGGCGATCCAGTCGGTGCCGTGCCGCACCGCGTGGCCCTCGGAGCGGGATGCCTCCAGGGCTTCGGCGGGTGCCGTGCCGGTCTCGGTGAACTCGACGGTGGCGCCGAGGACTTCGGAGACGGCGGCCGCCACGTCCGCCACTCCCCCGCCGCGCAGGACGAGTTCGGCGAGACGGTCGTGCACTTCGGAGGCGCGCTCGATGACGGCGCTGCGGTCGCGGATGATCTCGTTGGCGCGTTCGAGCCCGGCCAGGGCGGAGCGGGTCTCGGTGAGCAGGTTGGTGGTGTCGATGGCGGCCGCCGCGAGGGCCGCGAACGAGCCGAGCAGCGCGATCTGTTCGCGCTCGAAGACCCGGGCACGCCGGTCGGCGGCGTACAGGACGCCGATGACGTGCGGGCCGAGCATGAGCGGTACCCCGAGGATGGCGACCAGCCCCTCGTCGCGCACCGCCGCGTCGATGGTGCGGGTGTGCCGGAAGCGGGCGTCCTGGAAGTAGTCCTCGGTGACGTACGGCCGCGCGGTCTGGGCGACGAGACCGCCGAGCCCCTCGCCCATGCCGAGACGGAGCTGCTGGAAGCGTGCGGAGACGCAGCCCTCGGTCACCTGGAGGTAAGTGTCACCCCGGTCCTGGGCGTTGAGGCTGAGGTAGGCGGTGTCGGTGCCGAGCAGGGAGCGGGCGCGTTGCACGATGGCCCGCAGGACGGCGTCCACGTCACGGAGTCCTGCCAGGTCGTGGGCGGTCTCGAAGAGCGCGGAGAGTTCCGCCTCGCGGCGGCGGCGCCCTTCCAGTTCCGCGCGGACACGCAGCGCGAGGAGCTTGGCGTGCTCCAGCGCGGCGATCCGCTCGGCGGGCAGACCCTCGGCGCGGGCGAGCAGCACCGGGCGTTCGTACATCTCCGGGGAGGCGTCCCGGGCGAGGAGTTCGAGGTACGGAATCTCCGTACCCGGTGGAGGCGGTGCCGCGACGGTCCCGGTGCCGGGGCCCGCGGCCTGGTGGGCTTGATCGCGAGACATGGTCACAGCATCGCCCATCGGCCACCGGACGCGTCAGCCCTGTGGATAACTCTGCGGACGGTCGCGGTGGGGCTGTTCGGCCGTGGCCTGTCCCGACGCGGGGCGTCCAACAGCGGCTCACCCAACGGCGGCCCGTCCGGCCACGCCCCCTCCGGCCGCACCCCGTCCGGCCGTGGCGCGTTCAGTGGGCCGTCCATCCGCCGTCCATCACCAGGGAGGTGCCGGTGATGAAGGAGGACTGCGGGGCGCACAGATAGGCCACGGCCTCCGCGACCTCCTCCGGTTCGATCAGACGTTGGAGGGCGCTGTCCTTGAGCAGCACCTCGGAGAGCACGCGTTCCTCGGGGATGCCGTGGGCGCGGGCCTGGTCGGCGATCTGCTTCTCGACCAGTGGGGTGCGCACATAGGCCGGGTTCACACAGTTCGAGGTCACCCCGTGGGGGGCGCCTTCCAGGGCGGCCGTCTTGGACAGTCCCTCGAGCCCATGTTTGGCGGCCACATAGGCGGACTTGAAGGCCGAGGCCCGCAGCCCATGGACGGAGGACACATTGACGATGCGGCCCCAGCCCTGTGCGTACATATGAGGCAGCGCGCCCCGGATGAGCCGGAAGGGCGCCTCCAGCATCACGGTCAGCACCGTGTGGAAGACCTCGGGCGGGAACTCCTCCAGCGGGCGCACCAGCTGGAGCCCGGCGTTGTTGACCAGGACGTCGGTGCCCGCGGCGGCCCGCTCGGCGGCGTCGAGGTCGGTGAGGTCGAGAACATACGGGACGACCGCACCCCCGCCCGCCAGGTCCCGTGCCCGCTCAGCCAGTTCGGCCAGACCGTCCGCGTCCCGGTCCACGGCCCTGACCTCGGCCCCGGCGGCCGCGAGCCGCAGCGCGCAGGCCCGGCCGATCCCGCCGGCCGCCCCGGTGACGAGGGCGACGCGGCCGCCGAGGTCCAGGGGGACGGAGTACGGGCGGGGGCCGGGCTGCGGGCTGGGCGACGTCATGTGCCGAACCCTAAGTGGGGCAGGTGGCTCACCACATGTGGTGATGACCCATACTTCAGCCGCTGGTCATAGGGTCGAACCATGTGGGTGCATCGGACATGGCCTGCTTGATCCGGAACAGCGCGAAGTCGTTCAGGTCGGGCAACGCGTCCACCGCGTACCAGCCGACCTCCAGCGACTCGTCGTCGTTGACCCGCGCCTCGCCTCCGGTCGCCCGGCAGCGGAAGGTGATGTCCATGTACTGGCAGACGTCGCCGTTGGCGTAGGTGACCGGTTCCAGCGCCTGGACGAGGACCACCCGCTCGACGACGCAGTGCACGGCCGTCTCCTCGTGGACCTCCCGTACCGCGCAGGCCGCGGGCTGCTCGCCCGGCTCCGGGATGCCGCCGATCACCGACCACTCACCGGTGTCGGTGCGGCGGCCCAGGAGCACCCGGCCCGCGTCGTCGAAGACGATCGCGGTGACTCCGGGGAGCCAGAGCAGCTGATGGCCCGCCGAGGCCCGGAGCGTACGGATGAATTCAGGTGTAGCCATGGGCCGACCCTATGACCCCGTACCTCCGGCGCGTACCGCTTCGGGGGGCGTACGGCGGTCGTACGGCTACGCGCGACCGGCGC
The DNA here is from genome assembly GCF_009863025.1 of Streptomyces sp. SID4985. Lineage (GTDB taxonomy): Bacteria > Actinomycetota > Actinomycetes > Streptomycetales > Streptomycetaceae > Streptomyces. Next base: position 3,095 of record NZ_WWIR01000100.1, read on the forward strand.
GCCGACCGCGCATCCCGGCGACGATCGCCCAGCCGAGGCCGCCCGCGGCGACCAGGACCAGCGCGATCTCGGGCAGGACGCCGAGGCGGGTCGCGGGCGTCTCGGAGGAGCGCAGCGGGATCTTCTCGTCCAGGTGGGCGGGCACGAACATGCCCGTCTTCCGGACGACCCTGCCGTCCGGCATGATGACCGCGCTGACGCCGCTGGTGACCGGCACGGTCACGGCCCGGCTGTGCTCGACGGCGCGGACGCGGGACATGGCGAGCTGCTGGTAGGTCATCTCGCTGCGGTCGAAGGTGGCGTTGTTGCTCGGCACCGAGATCATCTGCGCGCCGTGGGTGACGGTGTCGCGCACGGCCCAGTCGAACGCGGCCTCGTAGCAGGTGGCGAGCCCGACCTTGGTGCCGTCGATGCGGAACACGCCGGGCTTGTCGCCCCGGCTGAAGTCCTGGCGGACCATGCCGGTCCACTCGCTGTTGATCGCGCCGACGAGCGAGCGCAGGGGCAGGTACTCGCCGAAGGGCTGGATCTGCCGCTTGTCGTAGGTCTGGGTGGGGCCCTTGCCCGGGGTCCACAGGATCTGCTCGTTGAGGAGCTTGCCGTTCCGCTCCACGACCGAGCCGACCGAGATCGGTACGCCGACGGCCCGGGCGGCGTCGTCGATGACGATGGCGGCGTCGGGGTAGGCGAAGGGGTCGATGTCGGAGGAGTTCTCCGGCCACAGCACGAAGTCGGGGCGGGGTTCCTTGCCCGCCTTGACGGCGGCGGCGAGCTTGAGGGTCTCGCGGGCGTGGTAGTCGAGTACGGCCCGCCGCTGGGCGTTGAACTCCAGGCCCGAGCGGGGCACGTTGCCCTGGATGAGCGCGACCGTGGCGGTGCCGTCCTCGGCCTTGTCGCTCACCAGGGCGCGGGCGGCGACGGCGCCCACGACGGGGACGGCGACGCTGAGCAGCGCGGCCACGGCGGCCGAGCGGCGCACCTCGTGGGCGCGGCGGCGCTCGGTGACGAGCCGTACCGCCTCGTACAGGCCGAAGCCGCACAGGACGACCGCGAAGCCGAGCACGGGGGTGCCGCCCACCGCGGCGAGCGGCAGGAAGACGCCGTCCGCCTGGCCGAAGGCGATCTTGCCCCAGGGGAAGCCGCCGAACGGCATCCGCGCGCGGACCGCTTCGCCGGCGGCCCACATGGCGGCGGCCCACACCGGCCACGCGGGCAGCCGGGACACGGTGGCGATGCCCGCGCCGACCAGGGCGACGAAGACCGCCTCGATGACGACCAGCGCGAGCCAGGGGCCGGGACCGACCTCCACGCCGGTCCACACCAGCAGCGGCAGCAGGAAGCCGAGTCCGAAGAGGTAGCCGAGGCCGAGGGCCGCCTTCCAGGTCCGGCCGCGCAGCGTCCACGCGAGACCGGCGAAGGCGGGCAGGGCCAGCCACCACAGGGGGCGCGGCGGGAAGCTGAGGTACAGCAGCACACCGCACAGGGCGGAGATGGCGGCCGGGACCAGGCGCAGCAGACGGCGGCGGCCCGGCGAGACGGGCGGCCGGAGCTGTTCCGGATGGTCCACGGAGGTAGCGGTGACGGTCACGCGGGGAGTCTACGGCGCGGGGTGTGACCGCTGACAGCGCGGGCCGAGCCGCCGACCTGCACGTCCTGTGGACCGGGCCGGAAAACCGGCGGTCCCTGTGTGGTGCGACACCATGTGGTCCGCATGCGTGGTGGGACGTGGTCCGCCTATGTGGTGGGACCCCATGTGGTCCGCGCCCGGACCGCAAGGCCGACGGCCCGCCGCCACCCGGAATCGCGACCTTCCCGCGCAACTCGTCCACAAACCGGCCATCAGCCGTTACGGTGTGGCCCAGTCTCGGCGGTGCGGCCGGTCCCGGTGCGCGCGGCGAGGCTGCGGCCACAGGTCGGGGGACCGGGTGCGAGGGGCGACGGGTGGGGTCGACGGGGATGACGCGCGCGACGGAGACGGACGCGGAGCGGGCGGGGCGGAACGTTTCGGACGGGGCGGGGATGATCCTGCTCGGTCTGTGCGCGCTGTGGGCGCTGATCACGGCGGCGGCGCACGACGGACGTCCCGAGGGGGTGCTGCTCGCGGTGCTCGCGGCGGCGGCCGGTTACGCCACGGGGCGCATATCCGGGGCGCTGCTCCCGGTGGCGGCGCCGTGCGCGGGGGCGGCGGCCGGGCTGGTGCTGGCGGTGACGATGCCCGCGCTGCTCCCCGGACCGCCGTACGCCGTCCCGCTCGGGCACACCGGCGCCACCGCCGCCCTGCTGGCGCTGGCCACGGGCGCGGCGTGCTGTGCGGCATGGGCGACGCCCGTACCCACGCTGAAATCGGCACTGTGGCTGCTGGCCGTGCTGCTCGTGCTGTCCGGTGCCGTCGTGGGGTCACCGGTGGGCTGCGTCGCGAGTGGAGCGGTGCTGCTCTGCTCGCTCGCCGCGGGCTCGATGCCGCACAGAGGTGTCGGGATCGCGGGACTGGCCCTGGCCGCGGGCGGCGCAGCGGCCGGGGTGTGGGCGGTGGCGGCCGGCGCGCTGCCCGGCGGTGTCGTGGAGGCGGTCACCGAGCGGATCGGCCCGTACCGCGTCCACATGTGGCGGGACGCGCTGGGACTGGCCGGGCAGGCACCGCTGGCCGGGGTCGGTCCCGGCCGTTACGGCCAGTCGGGCGGTGTCGTCCCGGACGTCCCGGCCGAGGCCGGACCGCACTCGGCTCCGTTGCAGCTGCTGGCCGAGCAGGGGCTTGTCGGAGTGCTGCTGCTCGCGGCCGTCTACGGCTGGGTGCTGCACGCCCTGTGGCGCGCCCCGCGTCCGACGCCGGTCGTGCTGACGACGGGCGCGGCCCTGACGGCCCTGGCCGTCCTCGCCTCACTGGGCAACGTACTGAGCTTCACCACCGTGACGGCGGGCGCGGGCCTGCTCGCCGGATGGGGCACGGCCCGCCCCTGGGCGGACGAGGAGCGCACGATCCAGGAGGACACGGTGGCCGAGGAGCGGACGACGATCTGAGCGGGGTGGCGCCGCCACGCATGTGGGGGTGGCACATGTGTGGCTCCCCCATTCCGCCCCCCCCTTAGCGCGCAGACCCCGCCGCCCCCGCCCGCAGCCGGGACCTGATGACGCGGACCGCGGACTCCGCGTTGTCCACGGTGACGGTGAACGTATGGCCGTCCCACAGGCTCAGCTCGATCCCCTCGCCCCGGCGCACCACGACGGCCGTGCCGCGCTCCGGGCGCCAGCGGTAACCCCAGCCGCCCCAGTGGCGCGGGGTGACATGGGGGATGAAGTCGGCGCCGACGACGTCGGACAGCGGGATACGCCGACGGGGCAGTCCCACATGGCCGCAGCGCACTTCCAGGGAGTCCCGGTCGAGGATGAGGTCCACATGGACGAAGGCGAGCGTGCCGTAGAGGACGAGCAGGCCGGCCGCGATGCAGCCGACGACGGACATGACGAGCGGGACGCCGCCGGACGTCCAGGCGGACTGGACGGCCAGCGCGATACCGAGCGCCATGCAGGCGGCGCCGACCAGCGCCAGCAGCCATTGCACCCGGTTGGTGGCGCGACCGGTCCAGACGTCGGGGTGCGAGTCCTCGACGTCGTCGTACTCCCTCATGCCTATGAGGTTACTCAGGTTTCGCTGCGCCGGTACCTGGTCGCGCTCGGTGACTGCTCCGGGCGGCCCACCGGGACCACGGCCACCCTCCGTCACCGTCGCGGAGTCGCGCGGCGGCGAACCGCCGTCACCGCCGGTCGGCGAGCCGTTCCACGGCCGGAAGGAGCCGTCCCTCCGCGTAGTGCAGGGCGGCGGCGGGCAGCTCACCCTCGCGGCCGCTGAGGATCACGGTCAGCTTGCCCTCGGCCGGGGCGTCCGGCGCGGGCTGTTCGCCGATGCGGCGCAGTGCCTGGGCGGCGATGGCGCCCGCGGAGGCGTGCAGGACGAGCGGGGCGGCGCCGGGGCGCTGGACGGCGGCGCGGATACGTTCCGCCACCAGCTCGTAGTGGGTGCAGCCGAGGACGACGGTCGTCACGTCACCGGGGGTCAGTTCCGCGGCGGCGGCGACGGCGGCCTCGATGGCGCGCTCGTCGGCGTGCTCCACGGCCTCGGCCAGGCCCCAGCAGGGGACCTCGGTGACGTGGACGCCGCGCGCGAATTCCTCTATGAGTCCGCGCTGGTAGGGGCTGCCGGTGGTGGCGGGGGTCGCCCAGACGGCGACGCTGCCGCCCCCGGCGGCGGCCGGCTTGATCGCCGGGACGGTGCCGATCACCGGGATGCCAGGTTCGAGGCGGGCGCGGATCGCGGGCAGCGCGTGCACGGTGGCCGTGTTGCAGCCGATGATCAGGGCGTCGGGCCGGTGGGCGGCGGCGGCCTCGGCGACGGCGACGGCGCGACGGGTCAGGTCCTCGGACGTGCGGGGACCCCAGGGCATACCGTCGGGGTCGAGGGAGAGGACGAGATCGGCGTCGGGTCGCAGGCGACGTACTGCGGCGGTCGCCGCGAGAAGGCCGATTCCGGAGTCCATGAGCGCGATCTTCACCCGGCCACCATAGTCGATGGCCCGCGCACCGGCCGTGCCGTGGGGCAGACTGCGGCCGTGAGCGCCATCCTGTGGACCGCCGTCGCCTCTCTCGTCGTCTGGTGCTGGCTGTTGCTCGGCCAGGGTTTCTTCTGGCGCACCGATGTGAGGCTGCCTCCCCGCCGGGAACCGGACGCGTGGCCGTCGGTGTGCGTGGTCGTACCGGCCCGGGACGAGGCGGAGGTGCTGCCCGTGAGTCTGCCCTCGCTGCTGGCGCAGGACTACCCGGGGCGGGCCGAGGTCTTCCTGGTGGACGACGGCAGCACCGACGGCACCGGGGAACTGGCGCGGGAACTGTCCCGGCTCCGCGGCGGGCTGCCGCTGACGGTGACCTCGCCGGGTGAGCCGCCCCCGGGCTGGACGGGCAAGCTGTGGGCGGTGCGGCACGGCATCGCGCTGGCCCGCGCGCGTGAGCCGGAGTATCTGCTGCTGACGGACGCCGACATCGCGCACGCCCCCGACAGCCTGCGCGCGCTGGTGGCGGCGGCCGGGACCGGCGGCTTCGACCTGGTGTCGCAGATGGCGCGGCTGCGGGTGGCGAGCCCGTGGGAGCGGCTCGTGGTCCCGGCGTTCGTCTATTTCTTCGCCCAGCTGTATCCGTTCCGGTGGATCGGCCGCCAGGGCGGGCGTACGGCGGCCGCGGCGGGCGGCTGTGTGCTGCTGCGCGCGGACGCGGCCGAGCGGGCGCGGATTCCGGACGCCATCCGGCAGGCCGTGATCGACGATGTCGCGCTCGCGCGGGCGGTGCGCGGCGCGGGCGGCCGCATCTGGCTGGGCCTGGCGGACCGGGTGGACAGTGTGCGCCCGTATCCGCGGCTGGGTGATCTGTGGCGGATGGTCTCGCGCAGCGCCTACGCGCAGCTGCGGCACAACCCGCTGCTGCTGCTCGGCACGGTGGCGGGTCTCGCCCTCGTGTATCTGGTGCCGCCCGGCGCGCTGATGGCCGGGGCCGTGCTGGGCGACGCGGCGGCGACGGCCGTGGGCGCGGCGGCGTGGGCGGTGATGGCGGCGACGTACGTGCCGATGCTGCGCTACTACCGGCAGCCGCTGTGGCTCGCTCCCCTGCTGCCGTTCACGGCGTTCCTCTATCTCCTGATGACGGTGGACTCGGCGGTGCAGCACTACCGGGGCCGGGGCGCCGCGTGGAAGGGGCGCACCTACGCGCGCCCGGACGCGGTGGCCGACGAGGGCTGACGAGGGACGGGCTGGCACGGACGCAGACGGACGGGGGCTACTTCCGGCCGGGCGTCCAGTTCATGCCCCACCCATAGGCCCGGTCGACGGTCCGCTGCGGGCTCGTCCCCCGCTCCGGTACGAGGTAGCGGGCCTCGCGCCGGACGACCAGGTCGCCGCCCTGGTTGGTGAGCAGCGCGAGCGCGCAGACGGTGGAGGGCACCGCGCAGTCGTCGAGGGAGAAGTCGACGGGGGCGCCGTGCTGGGGGCGCAGGGTGACGGTGGCGTGCAGTCCGGCGAAGGAGGTGGCGCCCGCGTAGATGGTGACGAAGACCAGGACGCGCCGGAAGTCCGCGGTGTGGTCGAGGTTGACGGTGAGGTTCTCGCCGTCGTTCGAGGCGCCGGTGCGGTCGTCGCCGTCGAGGTGGATGTACGGCGGCCGGTGCAGGGAGCCGAAGGCGTTGCCGAGGGCCTGTACGACACCCTTGCGGCCGTCGGCGAGTTCGTACAGGGCGCACAGGTCGAGGTCGAGGTCCCGTGTGGCGCCCTTGGTCCATCTGCCCTCGCGCATGCGCCAGTTGAGGTTGACGCGGAGGGCTCCGGAGGTGGCGCCCTGTTTGGCGAGCGAGACGGCGGGGGCGGCCTTCGTGAGGGTGACCTTGGCGGGGCGGGCGGGCGACTCGGGTTCCGGCAGCCGGAGTTCGGGGTCGGGTCGTCGCGACTCGGGTGCCGGACGGGGAAGTTCGGGCGGCGCGGGTTCCGCTCGCCGGGTCTCGTGGCGCGCGGTGATGCCGTACTCCTCGGCCAGTCCGTCGCGTCCGTTGCCGTATCCCTGTCCGACGGCGCGGAACTTCCAGCCGCCCTGGCGGCGGTACAGCTCGCCGAGGACGAGGGCCGTCTCCACGCTCGCGCCGGTGTTGTCGTAGTGGGCGACGGCCCGGCCGTCCGTGTCGGTGATCCGGACGCCGAGGCCGGGGACCTGGCCGAAGGTGCCGCCGTCCGCCGTCGCGGCGAGGACGATCCGCTCGACGGTGTCCTCCACGCGCGCGAGGTCGACGGTGAGGACGTCGGTGACATGGTCGCCGTCGCGGCGTGTCTCCTCGTGCTGGACGGCGCCGGAGAGGTGTGCGGGGTGGTCGCGGGTCACGTGGTCGGCGTCGGAGCGGATCCTGCCGGACGCCAGCAGCAGGGCGGAGAGCTCCGTCGTCGGTATGCCGGGGCCCGCGCGTCGGCTCGTCTCGACGCGCAGCACCGCGGTGGGTACCGGCGTGTTCGAGCCTTTCGACATGGTCATGTCCGCCCCCATCAGATCTCGCCATTTCCTGGGCCCCGCGACCGCGCCGGGGACCGTCCCGCCCGTTCCGTGCGCGGGCGTCGCGAACTCCCCTTCCCAGCGGGGAAGTACCGCACGCCGATCCCCGGCAACCCGCTGGAAACCCGCCCTTTACACGATCCAAACGTCGAATGGCGTCCATTTTTGCCAAGTTCGCTCGGATTAGCGATCCAAGTTCGCCACCGACACGGAAAACAACCTTCTTATCGGTCTCCCCAACCAGCACATCGTGGGCTTAACTTATGTGCCATGACCTCCCCCCGCTCCACCTATGGCGGCGGCTACTACTCCGCCTCCTTCCCGGACACCCCGATCTACGACTCGCTCGTGGCCGAGCGGGGAACCCCGCAGATCGCCCCGATCCGGGTCCCGGCCGCCTACGACACGCCCGGCGGGAACCTCCCCGTCGGCAACATGCCCGGCGCCAACATGGGCGGCAGCAACCTCCCCGCGCTGCCCTCCGCCCTGCCCGCTCTCCCGGCCGCCCCGTCGCAGCCGGCTCCCGCGTCCTACGGCTACCCGCAGACGCAGCAGCCCGCGCCGATGCAGCAGGCGCCCACCGCGTACATCCCGCAGCAGGCCGCCGCGCCGCGCGGCTACCCGGGAGCGCAGCCCCAGCCGCCGCGCCCCGCCGCGCCCGGCACGGGGTACGAGGCGATGCGCCCGGCCGCGCCGCGCCCGCCACAGCAGCAGCCGTACCAGGACCCGTACAACAACCAGCAGCAGTACCGGGGCTACTGATCGCACCACCCCGTGGTCGGTGCCGTCCGGCAAGGTGGCGACATGGGGAGCCGGCCGGACACCGCTCCGGGCGCTGACGGACGACGGGGGGAAGGTCGTCGTACAGCGCGAACACGCACGTCGGACGGACGCCGTCGCCGAGCCTCTGCTCGGTGGCGGCGTCCGTCCGTGTACCCGGTGGTCCGCGCCCGGGGACCGGTCTGGAGTTCGGGTCGCGGGCGGGGAACCGGGGGCGGGGTCCGGTCGTTCGCAAGGATGAGAATCTCGTGAGAGTCGTCCGCCGGACGTGGCACCGCTCTCCCCCGGCCGCGCCGGGGCCGCGCGGTCCGGCGGTCCTCATGTCGGGCGAGGGGGTGGGGCCGTGCGTGCGATCAGCGGTCTGTGGCGCTGGCGGGACAGTCCGCTGCGCCGGCCGACCGACCGGGCCGAGGTCTGGGTGTGCCTGGTGGCGCTGGTGCTGATCGGCGCGGCCGCGCCCGCGATCGGCTGGCTGACCGGTGCGGCCGCCCAGGACTCGTTGCGCCGTTCGGTGGCGGAGCAGCGCCACACCAGGCAGCGCGTCCCCGCGACCGTACTGCGCCGGATGGCCTACCACCCGCCCGAGACCGACCCCGACGACGGCTCCGCGTACACCGTCCGCAGCCGGGTCCTGGCCGACTGGTCCGCACCGGACGGCACGCGTCGGCACGGCGCGGTCCTCACCGGTCTCGCAGCCCCGCACCGGGGCGACCGGTTCATGATCTGGACGGACGGGCAGGGGCGCATGACGACCCGTCCGCTGGACTCGGCCACCGCCGACGCGCACGCGGTACTGGCCGGATTCGGGGCGACGTTGCTCACCGCCGCGCTGGTCGAGGCGGGTCGGCGGCTGGTGCTGTGGCGCATGGTCCGTCGCAGATACGCGCGTTGGGACCAGGCATGGGAGCGGGTGGGTCCCGACTGGGGCAAGGCCGGGACGGGCAGCTGACCTGCTTCCCGACTCTGGTCGATTCGTCCTCCGCGCACACGCTACGGTGGACTGGCCGACACCCTTTCGGCATCGACCCGCGCGCGAGTGAGCCGAAGGCCGCGCCGGAGACCGGAGCGCACCCGCGCGGGCCCCAGGGCCGCGGGCGGTCGCCTGCCCGGCCCCCGGCGACGGAGCCCCAGAGGCGGACGAGCACAAGTACCACGAGGTGGGGGCACAGCAACGCCATGGCACAGGGCACGGTCCAGGTGACGCACACCGGTACGTCGCGGTGGCGGCGCCGCACGGGTGAGTACGTTTCGCTCGCCGCCGCCCTGGAGGCCGCCGCGGAGGGTGACGTCCTCACGATCGCCCCCGGCACCTACCGGGAGAACCTCGTCGTCGGCCGTCCGGTGACCCTGCGCGGTCCCGAGGGCGCGCCGGGCTCGGTGCGGATCGCGCCCGTGGACGGGGTGCCGCTGACGGTGCGGGCCTCGGCCGTGGTGCAGGGGCTGCATGTGGAGGGCCAGGACGGCGCGGCGCCCGCCCTGTTGGTGGAGGACGGCACGCCCGAGCTGACGGATCTGCGGATCGTGACCCGCTCGGCCGTCGGCATCGAGGTGCGCGGCGGGGCCCGTCCGACCGTGCGCCGCTCGACGGTCGACAACCCGGCCGGTGTCGGCATCGCCGTGCTCGACGGGGGCGGCGGGGTGTTCGAGGAGTGCGAGGTCGTCGCGGCGGGGCAGGCCGGGGTGGCGGTCCGGGGCGGCGCGCGTCCGCGTCTGGAGCGCTGCCGGGTGCACCACGCGGCGGGTTCCGGGCTGAGCGTGACCGGGGAGAACTCCGCGCTGGAGGCGGTCGGTTGCGAGGTGTACGAGGTCCGGGGCTCGGGGGTGCAGATCACCCGGCAGGCGACGGCGCAGCTGACCGACTGCGCCGTGCACCGCACCTCGGGCGACGGCGTCACGCTGGACACGGACGCCTCACTGACGCTGGCGGACTGCCGGATTCACGACATCCCGGAGAACGCGGTCGACCTGCGCTCGCGCTCGGTGCTCACGTTGACCCGGACGACTGTGCAGCGCTTCGGGCGCAACGGCCTGTCGGTGTGGGACGCGGGCACCCGCGTGGACGCCAACCAGTGCGAGATCTCGGACAGCACCGGTGACTATCCGGCGGTGTGGGTGAGCGACGGTGCCACGGCGGTGCTCGACTCGTGCCGGGTGCACGACGTGCCGGACGCGCTGTTCGTGCTGGACCGGGGTTCGCGCGTCGACGTGGTGGACAGCGATCTCCACCAGGTGCGCAACACGGCCGTGTCGGTGAGCGACGGGGCGACGGCCCAGCTGGACGACTGCCGCATCCGGGACGCGGCGACCGGCGCCTGGTTCCGGGACCACGGCAGCGGCGGCACGCTCGCGAACTGTGTGCTGGAGGGCACCCAGACCGGTGTGATCGTCACCAAGGGCGCCGACCCGTCCCTTGAACGCTGTGTGGTGGAACGCCCTGCCGAGGCGGGTTTCTATGTGTCCGCCGGAGGTAGGGGCACCTTCCTGAACTGCCGGGTGAGCGGCAGCGGTGGCTACGGCTTCCATGTGATCGACGGCTGTCGTACAACGCTGCGCGGCTGCCGCACGGAGCGGTGTGCGCGCGGGGGGTACGAGTTCGCCGACGCGGGCCCCGACTCCGGCTCGGGCACGGGTCCGGTGGTGGAGGACTGCACGAGCGACGAGTCCGGCGGCGGCCTGCGGCCCCCCGAGCCGTCGCACGCGACGGCCGTGCAGACGGCGTCCCCGTCGTCGGGCGGGCTGCTCGGCGCGATTCCGGGCCAGCGCGGCACGGAACCGGAGGCGCCTGTCGTCCCGGCCGCGCCGGAGGCCGAGGTCCGCCCGTCCGAGGCGGTGCTCGGTGAACTCGACGCGCTGGTGGGCCTGGAGAGCGTCAAGCGCGAGGTGCGGGCGCTGACCGACATGATCGAGGTGGGCCGGCGCCGCCGGCGGGCGGGGCTGAAGGCGGCCTCGGTCAAGCGGCACCTGGTCTTCACCGGCTCCCCCGGCACCGGCAAGACGACGGTGGCCCGGCTCTACGGCGAGATCCTCGCCTCGCTCGGCGTGCTGGAGAAGGGGCATCTGGTCGAGGTGTCCCGGGTCGACCTGGTCGGTGAGCACATCGGCTCCACGGCGATCCGTACCCAGGAGGCGTTCGGGCGGGCACGCGGCGGTGTGCTGTTCATCGACGAGGCGTACGCTCTCTCCCCCGAGGACGCCGGGCGCGACTTCGGCAAGGAGGCCATCGACACGCTGGTCAAGCTGATGGAGGACCAGCGGGACGCGGTGGTGGTGATCGTCGCGGGCTACACGGCCGAGATGGAGCGCTTCCTTTCCGTCAACCCCGGTGTGGCCTCGCGGTTCTCGCGGACGATCACCTTCGGGGACTACGGCCCGGAGGAGTTGCTGCGGATCGTCGAGCAGCAATCGGACGAGCACGAGTACCGGCTGGGGCAGGGCACTCCGGAGGCGCTCCTGAAGTACTTCACTGAGCTGCCGAAGGGCCCGGCCTTCGGCAACGGCCGCACCGCCCGGCAGACCTTCGAGGCGATGGTGGAGCGCCACGCGGGCAGGGTCGCCCAGCTTCCCGACCCGAGCACCGACGACCTGACGCTGCTGTACGCGGAGGATCTGCCCGAACTCCCCTGAGCCATAAGGCCGTCGGCCCGTCAGTCCGGCGGCTCCTCTCCCTCCCGGTCCGCGGGTCGCTGTGCGGGAAGGCCGGGGTGCAGGCGGGCGAGCAGATGGGCCCGCGCGCGGGCGAAGGCGGGGTCGTCCTGGTAGTCGGAGTGGCCGAGGATCGGTGCGGGCAGCGGGTGTTCGGGGGTGCGGCCGTAGGCCCTGGGGTCGGCGAGCGGTTCGTGGTCCACCTGGGGCTCGCCGGGGACGCGGAGGGGGCCGCCGATGGGGTCGGTGCGGCGGTAGAGGTTGGTCCAGGGGCCGATGTCGCGGTGCAGCGCGGCCAGCGCGTCCGGCCCGAAGTGGGCGGGGAACCAGCGGCCGTAGAGGCGTTCCAGCGGTGAGCCGTAGGTCAGCAGGGCGACGCGTTCGCGGGTGGCGGGGGTGAGCTGCCAGGCCGCGGCGGCGACGAGGACGCTGCCCTGCGAGTGGCCGGACAGGACCAGGCGGCCGCCGGTGCGCTCGGTCCAGGTGGCCGTGCGCCAGGTCAGGTCGGGTACGGCGCGCTCGGCGTAGCAGGGCGGCGCGAAGGGGTGGGCGGCGCGCGGCCAGAAGGTGCCCACGTCCCACAGGATGCCTATGGTGCGCCGGGCGGAGGCGTCCTTGTAGGCGCGGCGGCCCCAGGTGACGAAGAGCAGCAGGCCGAGGCCGACCAGCCAGGAACCCAGCGCCTGCGCGGTCTCGGCGGCGATCCGGACCGGTTCGTCGGCACCGTGCGCGGCGCGCGCGGGCGGCAGTCCGGTGGTCAGGGAACCGGTCAGGGCCGCCGCGCCGAACAGCAGGGTGGTGACGGCGACGACGGCGAGGAGCAGGGGCGCGCGGTCGGTGAGGCCGGCCATGGCGCGGGTGCGGGCGATGGCTCGGGTGCGGGCGGGGTCCTCGGGTTCGCCGGGGTGCTGGTCGCGGACACGCTCGCGTTCGACACGGGCGAGGCGTGCGACACGCGCTGCCAGCAGGCCGGTTGTGGCGAGCAGGACCACGAGCAGCGGGGGGATCGCGGACGCCTGCCAGGTCAGGGTGACGGGCGGTCCGGAGAGCGAGGAGCGGGTGCCGTCCAGCCAGTCGGCGACGCGCTGGGCGACCCCGCCGGAGGCAACTCCGCCCAGGGCGCAGGCGAGCAGCGCGACGGCCGGTCCGCCGAGGCCGCGCATGGCGGCGCGGGGGTCGGGGTCGCGGCGGTACAGGTCGTACGCGACGACGGCGAGCGCCACGGCGAGGACGCCCTGGATCAGCATGAGCGTGCTGAAGACGGGGTCGCCGGGGAGCCTCCCGGCGGAGTGCCGGCCGGGGCGGGACCAGCCGGCGTACAGCGCGGCGAGGAGCAGCAGGGCGAGGGCGCCGAGGGGCAGGCCGCGCACAAGGTGGCGGTCGGTCCGGGAGTCGAGGCGGGCCTCGCTGCGTCCCCGGCGGCAGACGACCAGGACGACGGTGAGCGCCCAGCCGAGCAGGGCCGCGCCGAGGAGCAGGCCCAGGGTGTGGAGGAGGGCGGGGTGGTGGTCGTGGCGGAGGGTGGGGAAGGTGAGGGCGGCCGCGACGGTGAGCAGTCCGGCGGCGGTGTGGGCGGCGCGGAGCCGGGCGCCCAGGCGGCGGCCGTACCAGAAGCCGGGGCTGGCCAGGGCACCGGCGTTCGGGTCCGCTTCGGGGGTGCGGGCCATGGGGCGGTGGGACTCGTACGCGCTCCAGGTGCGGTGCGAGAGGTACCAGAGCAGGGCGGTCAGCGCGGTCGGCACGAGGGCGGCGAGGGCGAGGCGGCGGCCGGGTGCGCTCCACCAGCCGTGGCCCGCGGGCGAGAGGAAGGCCAGCCAGGAGTGGCGGCCGGAGCAGGCGGTGGCGCCCGCGCACTGCCAGGCGACCAGGTCGAGGGCGACCTCGCAGGCGGCGGCGACCAGCAGGACGGTGAGGGAGAGCGCGACCAGGCGGACGAGCAGGCCATAGAGGCGGACGGTGCGGGTGCGGTCGGGGGCGGCGGGGCGCATCCAGTGGGCGAGGTTGACGACCATGAAGGGCAGAAGCAGCAGCCACAGGGCGCGGCTGCCGTTGCCGGAGGTGAGGTTGCACCAGACGTACGCCTCCCGGACCGGCTCGCCGCGGGATCTGCCGCCGGTCGTGGCGTCGTCGGGGGCCTCGGGTGGCCCGGCGTCCTCGGCGCGACGGAAGACGGCGGCCGTGTCGTCGCCGGTGACGCGGACCGTGCGGGGGTCGCCGAGCATCTTCTCCGGGGTCGTGCCGCCGACCCCGTGCACCAGCAGCTCCAGGTCCGGGCGGGCCGCCGGGGGCGCCGTGGGGGAAGGCGCCGGTTCCGGCGCGGTGGTGTGCTTCTGCGCGCCTGCCACTGTTCGCTCGCATTCGTGTGACGCGGTCCGGGTGACGCGCACGGCGAACGCTTCCCGTGCGGGCGTCCCTGCTGGGTTCGTGCGGGGTGCCGCGCGGGGTTTCCGTGCCGTGCGGGAATCAGGTTCTCCGCTTCGGGCACCGCGTACACCCGCCGTCACTTTTCGTTACCGAATCTTCCCGATTCGTGCGACGGCGGCCGGGGTGGGCGCGGCACATATGTGGTCGCACCCCAGGTGGGCGTGGTGACAGCCGGTGGCGCAGCCCATGGGGCGGCGTGACAAGATGAGACGCCCGCACAGCTGCGCCGGATGGAACCTCCTGGTCGGAGCAGGTGTGCCGGGCGTGTCGGACGAGTGTGGGGCGAAAGGACCGGAGCGTACGTGAGTGAGAATCAGAACCTCCTCGCGGAGCAGCGCCGCGCTCTGATCGTGGACGAGGTACGGCGCCGGGGCGGGGTCCGGGTCAACGAACTGACCCGCAAGCTCGGCGTGTCGGACATGACGGTGCGCCGCGATCTGGACGCGCTGGCCCGTCAGGGTGTGCTGGAGAAGGTGCACGGCGGCGCGGTGCCGGTGGTCGAGGCGAGCACGCACGAACCGGGCTTCGAGGCCAAGTCGGGCCTGGAGCCGACCGCCAAGGAGGAGATAGCGCGGGCCGCGGCCCGGCTGGTCGCGCCGGGTGCCGCGGTGGCGCTGTCCGGAGGTACGACCACCTACGCGCTCGCCCGGCATCTGCTGGAGGTGCCGGACCTGACGGTGGTGACGAACTCGGTGCGCGTCGCGGACGTGTTCCATGCCGCCCAGCGGGTCTCGGGTCAGCGGCAGGGCGCGGCCACGGTGGTGCTGACCGGCGGGGTGCGCACACCGTCGGACTCGCTGGTGGGCCCGGTGGCCGACCGGGCGATCTCCGCGCTCCACTTCGATCTGCTGTTCCTCGGTGTGCACGGCATATCGGCCGAGGCGGGGCTGTCCACGCCGAACCTGGCGGAGGCCGAGACCAACCGGCGCCTCGTGGGCTCGGCGCGGCGCGTGGTGGTGGTCGCGGACCACACCAAGTGGGGGACGGTGGGCCTGAGTTCGTTCGCGACGCTGGACGAGGTGGACACCCTCGTCACCGACACGGGACTGCCCGCCGAGGCCCGCGCGGAGGTCTCCGAGCGGCTGCGGCGCCTGGTGGTGGCGGGCGAGCCGGACCTGGACGAGGACGAGCCGGACGACACCGAGGAAGTCTGAGGACGCCTCGGCCTCGCGCCACCCCGGCCGCGCCCGAGCGGCACCATTCCGCTCACCCCGGCCGTGCCCGCGAGACACCGCCCCCGCTCAGTCCGGCCAGACCCCGGTGGCCAGCAGCGTCTCGATCGCTGCCGTGTACGGCGCGATGTCCAGCCCCTGTTCCTCCAGCCAGCTGTCCGAGTAGTACTTGTCCAGGTAGCGGTCGCCGGGGTCGCAGAGCAGGGTGACGACGCTGCCGGTGCGCCCCGCCGCGACCATCTCGGAGACGATCTTCAGCGCGCTCCACAGGCCGGTCCCGGTCGAGCCGCCCGCCTTGCGGCCGATGGCCCGCTCCAGCGCCCGTACGGCGGCCACGCTCGCCGCGTCCGGCACCTTCATCATCCGGTCGATGGCGCCGGGCACGAAGCTCGGTTCCATGCGCGGGCGTCCGATGCCCTCGATGCGTGAGCCGCAGTCGCAGGTGACGTGCGCGTCGCCGGTGGTCCAGCCCTCGAAGAAGCAGGAGTTCTCCGGGTCGGCGACGCAGACCCGGGTGTCGTACTGCATGTAGTGGACGTAGCGGGCGAGGGTCGCGGAGGTGCCGCCGGTCCCTGCGGTGGCGACGATCCAGGCGGGCACCGGGAAGCGTTCCAGGGCCAGTTGGCGGAAGGTGGACTCGGCGATGTTGTTGTTGCCGCGCCAGTCGGTGGCGCGCTCGGCATAGGTGAACTGGTCCATGAAGTGCCCGCCGGTCTCGGCCGCGAGGCGCGCCGACTCCTCGTACATGGTGCGCGGGTCGTCCACGAAGTGGCAGCGGCCGCCGTGGAATTCGATGAGCCGGCACTTCTCCGCGCTGGTGGTGCGGGGCATGACGGCGATGAACGGCACGCCGATCAGGCTCGCGAAGTACGCCTCGGAGACGGCGGTCGAGCCGCTGGACGCCTCGATGACCGGACGGTCCGGACGGATCCAGCCGTTGCACAGGCCGTAGAGGAAGAGAGAGCGGGCGAGGCGGTGCTTGAGGCTGCCCGTCGGGTGGGTCGACTCGTCCTTCAGGTACAGGTCGATGCCCCAGTGCTCGGGCAGCGGGAAGCGCAGCAAGTGCGTGTCGGCAGAGCGATTGGCATCGGCCTGGACTTTGCGGACGGCCTCTTTCAGCCAGTCGCGGTAGGCCGCGTCGCTGCGGTCGACGTCGAGGGTGGCCCCGGCCCGGGCCGGTGGGGTGGTGCTCACGGCGAGGCTCCTTACGCGGTCGCGCCGACGGCGCCCCGCGCGGCCGGCACCCCGATCATAGGCATCTCCCGTCACGCTTCTCACCTGCATCAACGCATCTTTCAGCCACCCAAAGGAAGCCTGGGGCACACCCGTACGGGGAGCGTGGGGGCGCATTGGCGTGAGTACTCCCGGCGCTCGCAGCGCACGCCCTCCGCACTCTGGTGCTCCGGTGCTCGCGGGGGCAGACTGCGAACGGCAGGCGTCGGCGCCCGGCAGGCGGAACCCGACACGCGGAACGAGCGCACGGCACGCGGACGATCGGACGGCACACGGTCGACGGACGACCCGCGGACGATCGGACGGCACGCGCAGGAGGGGACGACGAGGATGGCGGAGCCCGAGTTCACGGCGAGAGGCGTGCGCATCGGCAAGGGGCTGCGCTCGCTCACCCGGGCCGGAAAGGTCCGGATCAGCGACGGGAGGGTGGAGCTGCTCAACAGCAACGACAGCGAGATCGACAGCGCCCCGGTCCAGGAGGTCCGCGCCTCCAAGCCGTGGTTCGCGCCGGACGACCGCGCGCGGGCCGAGCTGGACGGCCGGCGCTACGAGCTGACCCTCGGCGAGCAGGACCCGGCGCCGGGCGAGTCGGGCCCGCCCGCGGCCCGGCGCTTCATCGACGCGGTGCGCCGCGCGGCCCGACACGGCGACTGACCTGCGTGCCGCCGCGGCGAGTTGCGGGAGGGCGGGCACTGCGTCACGCTGATCTCACGTCACTCTGGGTTTACCTGAGGTAACGCTGAGGTCCAGCCGCCGGTCGCGCAATCGGGCCGCCTCCTGGACGCGGGCGCCCTCCTGGATTTCCGTTGTTCTCCGTGTTCTTCCGGTTCCTTCCGGACCTCACATCGGGGAGTCGCAGCCGTGATCAGTCACCCCAACAGGCACTGCACGGTGGAGCTCCAAGCCCTGCCGTCGCGGATCGGACAGGTCCGCAGAATCGTCTCTGCGCAGTTGCGCTACTGGCATCTGGACCCCCTCATCGACCGCGCCGCGCTAGGCGTGACCGAGCTGCTGAGCAACGTCCACCGACATGCGCGGCCCGACAAGTCGTGCACCGTCGAACTGGAGCTGCTCCCCGACCATCTCACCGTGTCGGTACGGGACCGCGATCCGCGGCTGCCCGTGGTGGCCGACGCGGCAGACACGCTCGAACTGGCACCCCTCGCCACCTGTGGGCGGGGCCTGGCGATGGTCGCGGCCGTCAGCGAGAGCTGGGGAGCGCGCCCGGACGGCGACAGCGGCAAGGTCGTGTGGTTCACGCTGGCCGCCACCGTCGTGGAACCCGCC
>NZ_WWIR01000101.1 GCF_009863025.1 Streptomyces sp. SID4985
AAGGCGGCCGCCGTGCACGCCGACGCCGAGGACGCCGAGCGGGACGTGGCCGCCGCGGCCGAGGCCCTGGCGGAGGCGGACGCCGGGGACGACCACGAGCTGGCGGCGGTGGAGGCGGCCGACCACCACGAGCTGCTCTGGTACGCCACGCAGGAGATCCCCAACCTGGTGCGCCAGTCCTGACCCGCCTGACCCCCGCCTGACCTGCGGCGATCCCCTGTCGATGCTCGATTGTCAGTGGGAGTGGGTACGGTTTCGGACATGGGGAAGCAGGGGAACGCGCACATCGTCTGGGACTGGAACGGCACCCTGTTCCATGACATCGACGCGATCATCGGGGCGACGAACGCGGCCTTCGCCGAGCTGGGCCTGGAGCCGATCACGCTGGAGACCTACCGGGCGCTGTACTGCGTCCCGGTGCCGAAGTTCTACGAGCGGCTGCTCGGCCGGATGCCGACCGAGGCCGAGTGGGACGTGATGGACGGCGCCTTCCACCGGCACTACACCGAGTGGCGCACGCGCTGCGGGCTGACCGAGGGCGCGGCCGACCTGCTCGCCGGCTGGCGGTCGGCGGGGAACAGCCAGTCGCTGCTGAGCATGTACGGCCACGAGGAGCTGCTGCCGCTGGTGCGCGGCTTCGGGATCGAGTCCCACTTCCTGCGGATCGACGGGCGTACGGGCCCCTCCGGCGGCTCCAAGGCCGCGCACATGGTCCGGCACCTGAAGTCGCTGGACGAGCTGGTGGCGCCGGAGCGCACCGTCGTCATCGGCGACGCGGTGGACGACGCGCTGGCGGCCCGTCACGTGGGCGCGCGGGCCGTGCTCTACACCGGCGGCTCCCACGGCCCGGCCAGCCTCCGCGAGGCCGGTGTGCCGGTGGTGGACACCCTCGCCGAGGCGGTCGAAGAGGCGCACCGAATAGCGGCATAGCCCGCTCCCGGCTCCCACGGCGCTGTGCAGAACGTCAAACTTCACCCCCCGGTTTTGTACACATACGGCTCATGACGGGTCCGGGGTCAGGGGCGATAGCCTTGTGGCGTGATCAGCGCGATATCTCGCGGGAGCGTCATCGCTCCTGCCCTGCGCCCGGTTCGCACGGAGCACCTCCGTGGCCGGGCGGCGGTCGCTGGTCCTCGCGGGCGCGACAGGGGCCTCGCGGCCTCCAGGACGCCGGGAACGGCACGGGACACGTCGGCACTGGGCGCAGCGTCGCACCCGACAGACGTGTCGACAATGGCCGAATTCCTCCCGCTCATCTCACCTCGCGGCATAGCGTCGGAACGGACCAGACACCCCGGGCCGTGGCGTCATACCGGAGGGAAAGAGACCGTACTTCCTTCTACGTCACGCAACGGCGCGCGACAGGAGCCAGAGGACAATGCAGACCAAGCTGGACGAAGCCAAGGCCGAGCTGCTCGATCGGGCCGCCCGGGTAGCTGAGAACAGTCCGGTCGGGGGGCACCTACCGACCGGGACCACGAGCGAGGCCCCCGACAGCGAGTCCGTGCTCGCGTTCCTCCAGCGCTACTACCTGCACACGGCCCCGGAAGACCTCACCGACCGCGACCCGGTCGACGCCTTCGGTGCCGCTCTCTCCCACTACCGGCTCGCCGAGAACCGCCCCCAGGGCACCGCCAACGTGCGGGTGCACACCCCGACCGTGGAGGAGAACGGGTGGACGTGCAGCCACACCGTCGTGGAGGTCGTCACCGACGACATGCCCTTCCTGGTCGACTCGGTCACCAACGAACTGACCCGCCAGGGCCGTGGCATCCATGTCGTGATCCACCCGCAGTTCGTGGTGCGCCGCGACGTGACCGGCAAGCTCATCGAGGTGCTGCCCAAGCCGGCCCCCGGCGCCGAGCTCCCGCACGACGCGCACGTCGAGTCCTGGATCCACGTCGAGATCGACCGCGAGACCGACCGCGCCGACCTCAAGCAGATCTCCGCCGACCTGCTCCGCGTCCTGTCCGACGTCCGCGAGGCCGTCGAGGACTGGGAGAAGATGCGGGAGACCGCGATCCGGATCGCGGACGACCTGGAGAGCGAGCCCCGCCCCGCCGACCTGCCGGGACCCGAGGCCGAGGAGGCCCGCGAGCTGCTGCGCTGGCTCGCCGCCGACCACTTCACCTTCCTCGGCTACCGCGAGTACCAGCTGCGCGGCGACGACTCGCTGAGCGCCGTGCCCGGCACCGGCCTCGGCATCCTGCGCTCCGACCCGCACCACTCCGAGCAGGACGAGCACCCGGTCAGCCCCTCCTTCGAGCGGCTCCCGGCCGACGCCCGCGCCAAGGCCCGCGAGCACCGTCTGCTCGTGCTGACCAAGGCCAACAGCCGCGCCACCGTGCACCGCCCGTCCTACCTGGACTACATCGGCGTCAAGAAGTTCGACGCCGAGGGCAACGTGATCGGGGAGCGCCGCTTCCTCGGCCTGTTCTCCTCCGCCGCGTACACCGAGTCGGTGCGCCGGGTGCCCGTCATCCGCCGCAAGGTCGAGGAGGTCCTGGAGCGCGCCGGGTTCTCGCCCAACAGCCACGACGGCCGCGACCTGCTCCAGATCCTGGAGACCTACCCGCGCGACGAGCTGTTCCAGACCCCGGTCGACGAGCTCCAGACCATCGCGACCAGCGTGCTCTACCTCCAGGAGCGCCGCCGCCTGCGGCTCTACCTGCGCCAGGACGAGTACGGCCGCTACTACTCGGCCCTCGTCTACCTCCCGCGCGACCGCTACACCACCGGCGTCCGGCTGCGGATCATCGACATCCTCAAGGAGGAGCTCGGCGGCACCAGCGTCGACTTCACCGCCTGGAACACCGAGTCGATCCTGTCCCGGCTGCACTTCGTCGTCCGCGTTCCGCAGGGCACCGAGCTGCCCGAGCTCTCGGACGCCGACAAGGAGCGCATCGAGGCCCGTCTGGTCGAGGCCACCCGCTCCTGGGCGGACGGCTTCACCGAGGCGCTGAACGCCGAGTGCGGCGAGGAGCGCGCCGCCGAGCTGCTGCGCCGCTACCAGCACGGCAACGCCTTCCCCGAGGGCTACAAGGCCGACCACACCCCGCGCGCGGCCGTCGCCGACCTGGTCCACCTGGAGCGGCTGAAGCAGAAGGACGGCGAGGACGGCGGCGACTTCGCGCTGAGCCTGTACGAGCCGGTGGGCGCCGCCCCCGGTGAGCGCCGCTTCAAGATCTACCGCACGGGCGACGCGGTCTCCCTCTCCGCCGTGCTGCCGGTCCTCAACCGGCTCGGCGTGGAGGTCGTCGACGAGCGCCCGTACGAGCTGCGCCGCGCCGACCGCACCACCGCCTGGGTCTACGACTTCGGCCTGCGGATGCCCAAGCCCGCGGGCGGCGGCGACCACCTCGGCGAGGACGGCCGCGAGCGGTTCCAGGAGGCGTTCGCCGCGACCTGGACCGGCCAGGCGGAGAACGACGGCTTCAACTCCCTCGTCCTGAGCGCCGGGCTGACCTGGCGGCAGGCGATGGTGCTGCGCGCGTACGCCAAGTACCTGCGCCAGGCGGGCTCCACCTTCAGCCAGGACTACATGGAGGACACCCTCCGCAACAACGTCCACACCACCCGGCTCCTTGTCTCCCTCTTCGAGGCGCGGATGTCCCCGGACCGGCAGACCGCCGGCCTGGAGATCACCGACGCGCTCCTGGAGGAGCTGGACGCCGCGCTCGACCAGGTGGCGAGCCTGGACGAGGACCGCATCCTGCGCTCCTTCCTGACCGTCATCAAGGCGACCCTGCGCACCAACTTCTTCCAGGAGACCGAGGGCGGCAAGCCGCACGACTACGTCTCCATGAAGTTCGACCCGCGCGCCATCCCGGACCTGCCCGCGCCGCGCCCGGCGTACGAGATCTGGGTGTACTCGCCGCGCGTCGAGGGCGTGCACCTGCGCTTCGGCAAGGTCGCGCGCGGTGGCCTGCGCTGGTCGGACCGGCGCGAGGACTTCCGTACCGAGATCCTCGGCCTGGTCAAGGCGCAGATGGTGAAGAACACCGTCATCGTGCCGGTCGGCGCCAAGGGCGGCTTCGTCGCCAAGCAGCTGCCCGACCCGAGCGCGGACCGGGACGCCTGGCTCGCCGAGGGCATCGAGAGCTACAAGACGTTCATCTCGGCGCTGCTCGACATCACCGACAACATGGTGGCCGGCGAGGTCGTCCCGCCGCAGGACGTGGTCCGCCACGACGGCGACGACACCTACCTGGTCGTCGCGGCCGACAAGGGCACCGCGACGTTCTCGGACATCGCCAACGGCGTCGCCGGGGAGTACGACTTCTGGCTCGGGGACGCCTTCGCCTCCGGCGGCAGCGCGGGCTACGACCACAAGGGCATGGGCATCACCGCGCGCGGCGCCTGGGAGTCCGTGAAGCGGCACTTCCGCGAGCTGGGCGTGGACACGCAGTCCGAGGACTTCACGGTCGTCGGCATCGGTGACATGTCCGGTGACGTGTTCGGCAACGGCATGCTGCTCTCCGAGCACATCCGCCTGGTCGCCGCCTTCGACCACCGGCACATCTTCATCGACCCGAACCCGGACGCGGCCACCTCCTACGCCGAGCGCCGCCGCCTGTTCGAGCTGCCCCGCTCCAGCTGGGCCGACTACGACACCTCGCTGCTGTCGGCGGGCGGCGGGATCTTCCCGCGCAGCGCCAAGTCGATCCCGCTCAACGGCCACATCCGTGAGGCGCTGGGCATCGAGGAGAAGATCTCCAAGATGACCCCGGCCGACCTGATGAAGGCGATCCTCCAGGCGCCGGTCGACCTGCTGTGGAACGGCGGCATCGGCACCTATGTGAAGTCCTCGGCGGAGACCGACGCGGACGTCGGCGACAAGGCCAACGACGCCATCCGCGTCGACGGCGCCGACCTGCGCGTCAAGGTCGTCGGCGAGGGCGGCAACCTGGGCCTGACCCAGCTCGGCCGCATCGAGTTCGCGCTCCAGGGCGGCCGGATCAACACCGACGCGATCGACAACAGCGCCGGTGTGGACACCTCCGACCACGAGGTGAACATCAAGATCCTGCTCAACGGCCTGGTCACCGAGGGCGACATGACCGTCAAGCAGCGCAACAAGCTGCTGGCGGAGATGACCGACGAGGTCGGCGCCCTGGTCCTGCGCAACAACTACGCGCAGAACACCGCGCTGGCCAACGCGCTGGCGCAGTCCAAGGACATGCTGCACGCGCAGGCCCGCTTCATCCGCCACCTGGTGCGCGAGGGCCACCTCGACCGGGCGCTGGAGTTCCTGCCCACCGACCGCCAGATCCGCGAGCGCCTCGCCCAGGGCCAGGGCCTCACCAGCCCCGAGACCGCCGTCCTGCTGGCGTACACGAAGATCACGGTCGCCGAGGAGCTGCTGCGCACCTCGCTGCCCGACGACCCGTACCTGCGCACGCTGCTGCACGCCTACTTCCCGTCGGCGCTGCGCGAGCGGTTCGCCGAGGCGGTCGACGGCCACCCGCTGCGCCGCGAGATCACCACGACCGTGCTGGTCAACGACACGGTGAACACGGGCGGTACGACCTATCTGCACCGGCTGCGCGAGGAGACCGGGGCCTCCCTGGAGGAGATCGTCCGCGCCCAGACCGCGGCCCGTGCGATCTTCTGCTCGGCGCCGGTGTGGGACGCGGTGGAGGAGCTGGACAACAAGGTCGACGCGGCCGTCCAGACCCGGATCCGGCTGCACTCGCGCCGACTGGTCGAGCGCGGCACCCGCTGGCTGCTCAACAACCGGCCGCAGCCGCTCCAGCTCGCCGAGACCGTCGAGTTCTTCGCGGCCCGCGTCGAGCAGGTCTGGCAGCAACTGCCGAAGCTGCTGCGCGGCGCGGACCTGGAGTGGTACCAGCACGTGTACGACGAGCTGTCCGCGGCCGGTGTCCCGGACGAAGTCGCCACGCGTGTCGCTGGGTTCTCCTCCGCCTTCCCGGCGCTGGACATCGTCTCGGTGGCCGACCGCATGGGCAAGGAGCCGCTCGACGTGGCCGAGGTCTACTACGACCTCGGGGACCGGCTGCACATCACGCAGCTCATGGACCGCATCATCGAGCTGCCCCGCGCCGACCGCTGGCAGTCCATGGCCCGCGCCTCCATCCGTGAGGACCTGTACGCCGCCCACGCCGCGCTCACGGCGGACGTGCTCGCGGTGGGCAACGGCACCTCGACGCCCGAGCAGCGGTTCAAGGCCTGGGAGGAGAAGAACGCGCCGATCCTGAGCCGGGCGCGCGCCACCCTGGAGGAGATCCGCGGCTCGGACGCCTTCGACCTCGCCAACCTCTCGGTGGCGATGCGGACGATGCGGACACTGCTGCGCACTCACTCCTGACACACGGAGACGCAGGGTGCCCCGGGACCGGAGAAACGGTTCCGGGGCACCCGTGTTTCCGGCCCCGCCAGGGGAGTTCCGGGCCCCGCCGAGAGAAGACCCGCTCCCGCCCGACGAAAAACCTGCAGCGAATCGACCGCTTCCTGCCGATCGGTCCCTTTCGGATAGGGTCTGGCCTGTGCCTGTGACCTTGAACCGCACCGAGGCCCGGCCCGATGCGCGCCGCCCCGCCTAGCGCGGCGAGCGCCGGTCGCGCCCTGCCCTGGGCCGCCGCCGCGCTCGTCCTCGTGCTGATGCTCCTGGTGATCGTCCGGCTGCCCTGGGCCGGTGACCTCGGGATGCACGCGGCCACCGTGCAGCGGCTGCGGCACAGCCTGCTCGACCCGGGCAACCCGCTGGTCGACGCCGACACCCCGAGCCCCTACTACTCGCCGTGGATGCTGCTGCTCGGCCTGCTGGCCCGGGTCACCGGCCTCTCGGTCTTCGTGGTGCTCCGGATCGGCGCCCTCATCGGGCTCGCGCTGCTCCTCACCGGCGTCTGGCGCTATGTCCGCACCCTGAGCGCCCACCGCGCCGCCCCCGCGCTCGCCATCCTCTGCGTGGTCTTCCTGTGGGGCCCGGACGTCTTCAACTGGAGCGGCTTCCTCGGCCTCAACTCCCTGGCCCTGACGGTGTCGTACCCCAGCGTGCTCGCGCTCGGGCTCTCCTTCCACTTCTGGGTGTGGCTCACGAAAGCGCTGCGCACCGACACCGGCTGGCCCGCGTGGCTGGGGCTCGGTCTCCTCTGGGCGCTGATCCTGCTGTGCCACCAGTTCTCCGGCGTGGTCGCCTCCCTCGGCGCCCTCGCCGTGGTCGTCGCGGCCCGTCCCGCCCGCGCGATCCTGCTCCGCCTCGCTGCGGCCCTGGCGGCGGGCATCCTGCTGCTGGCGCTCTGGCCGTACTACGACTTCTTCGCCCTCTTCGCCGCGGGCGCGGACCTGGAGGCGATCCACCGCCCCCTCTACAGCGACCTCCTGCCCCGCTTCGGCCTGGTCCTGCTGGGCGTGGTGGCCCTGGCCCTCCGCTGGCGCCGCGACCACCGGGACGTCCTGGTCGTCTTCTTCGTCCTCGGCGCGCTGCTCTTCGCGGCGGGCGCCCTCACCGGCCACTACTCCTGGGGCCGCGCCCTGCCCGCCGCCCTGATCCCGGCCCAGCTCGCGGCCGCGCTGGAGACCGTCTCGGCGTCACGCCGGGGCGTACGGGTGGCGTGGGCCTGCCTGCTGGGCATCGCCCTCGCGGTCGGCGCGTGGGCCCAGGCGGGCACGCTCGGCTATGTGATCGACCGCGACGACCTCCCGGCCCCCATCGCCGCCAAGTACCGCACCCCGTGGGTCGGTTACCACTGGATCACCCCCTGGGTCGGCTACGGCGACGTGGTCATGGCCCGCACCACCCCGTCCCGCCAGATCCCCGCCTACGGCCCCTACACCGTGGCCCCCGGCTACCCCGACTTCTTCCTCCCGGACGAAACCGGCCGCGACGAAGCGGTCACCCGCTACTACGCCCCCACCACCGACTCCGAGACCCGCCGCGCCATAGCCCGCCGGTACGGAGTCCGCTGGGTGATCGGCTCGAAGTCAACGGCGGAACCATGGCTGAGAGAGGTGAAGAGAGGTCCGGGGGGCCAGGTCCTGTACAGAGTCCAGCCGTGATTCCGAGGCCAGCTCCGATTTTTTAGGGGCGCGGGGCTGCGTCGATTTGCGGCTCCGCCGCGTGGGCGCGACAAGCCAC
>NZ_WWIR01000102.1 GCF_009863025.1 Streptomyces sp. SID4985
GTAAGGGGCGTCCGCCATGGCGGGCGCCCCTTACTCGTGCCTCGTGCCTCGTGCCTCGTGCCTCTACAGGACTCGTGCTTCTACGGGCGCAGCGCGCGCAGCAACAGGTCCGCCAGGTGGTCGGCGACCTGCTGCGGGGTCAGCGGGCCCTTGGGGCGGTACCAGGTCGACAGGTGGTGGACCGAGCCGAAGTGGTAGTCCACGACCAGGTCGGCCGGGGTGGCCGTGGAGAAGACGCCCTCGCGCTGGCCCTCTTCGATGAGCGCGCGGAAGCGTTCGTGGTAGCGGCGGCGCTCGGCGCGGACCTGCTTGTTCTTCTCGGGGCTCAGATGGTGCATGGAGCGGAAGAAGATCGCCGCGTCGTCCAGGTTGTCGATGGTGGTGACCACGACGTCGGCGGCGGCGGCGCGCAGCCGCTTCTCGACCGGCTCGTCCGCGTCCGCGAAGGTGTCGAGGCGCTCCTGCTGGAGGCGCAGCACGCGCGCGTACACCTCGTGCAGGAGGTCGTCCTTGGAGCCGAAGTAGTGGTAGAGCGCGCCCTTGGTGACGCCGGCCGCCTCCACGATCTCCTGGACCGAGGTGCGGTCGTAGCCCTGTTCGGCGAAGAGGCGGGTGGCGGCGTCCAGCAGCCGCCGGGGTACGGGCGTCCCGTCCCCGTCCGTGGTCCTGGGCACTGCCGCCACCTGCCTTTCCGTCGTCGTCGCCGACTGTCGTCGTCCTGGTCGCACGCGTGGGACGCGTGTCCCGCCGGAGGATCTTCCCATTACCGGCCCCGGACGGATGCCCCCGGTTCTCCCTCCGGGCCGGGACGGGCCGTCAGCGGCCCTTCTCCCAGGTCCGCTGGACCCGGTTCATGCCGGCCAGCCAGCGGTCGGGGGCGGCGGCGCGGGCCTGGTAGTAGTCGGCGACCTCGGGGTGCGGGAGGATCAGGAAGCGGTCCTCGGCGATGCCCTTGAGCAGCGCGTCCGCGACGCCCTCCGGCTCGATGGCGGTCGGCTGGAGCACGAGGTCGCCCGCGCTGCCGGTGGCGGCGAGCATGTCGGTGCGCACGCCCTGCGGGCAGATGGCGTGGACCTTGACGCCCCGGTGGCGGTAGGTGAGCGACAGCCACTCGGCGAAGGCAAGCGCGCCGTGCTTGGTGACGCTGTAGGAGGGGGCGCCGATCATGGTGAGCAGTCCGGCGGCGGAGACGGTGGAGACGAACCGGCCGGTGCCGCGCTCCAGCCACTCGGGCAGCAGCGCGTGGGCGGCGCGGACGTGGGCCATCACGTTGACGTCCCAGGAGGTCTGCCAGGAGCGCTCGTCCAGCGGGCCCTCGGGCAGGGAGTCCTCGAAGGCGACGCCCGCGTTGGCGCAGTAGACGTCGATGGTGCCGCCGAGTGCCTCGCGTGCCTCCTCGACGATGGCGGAGGCGTCCCCGGGTACGGCGATCGCGCCGATCTCCTCGGCCACCGCCTTGGCCTTCCCGGCGTCCAGGTCGTTGACGGCCACCCGGGCGCCCTCGGCGGCGAACCTGCGGGCCAGCGCGGCCCCGATCCCTCCGCCCGCCCCGGTGACGACGACTGCGGCATCCCGCACAGCTTCCACCCTCGGTCTCCCTCGACCTCGACACGGCTCGACACGGCTCGGTGCGGCCCCGTTTCCGGCGCCACTCGCGCCAGACTAACCAGTCGGTATGCCCGGTGGAAGGGAAAACACGGACGGCCGCGGTCCGGCTCGTTCCCTGCGGCGCCGACCCGCGCTAGCGTCCCCGGGGCCACGGCACCTGTACGTCCGCTCGTCCGCTTGTCCGCCGCGACCTCGGAGGTCACCGCATGACACTGTCCAGACGGAGCCTGCTCACCACCACCGCCACGGCCACGGTCGCCGGGGTGGTCCCCGTCCCGGCGTCGACGGCCGGGGACGCGGGAGGAGGTGCGGGCGGAGGCGCGGGCGGGCTGCGCACGGGGTTCGAGCGGCTCATCGCCGAGGGGTACGCGCCGCTGGCGGGCCGCAAGGTCGGGATCGTCACCAATCCGACCGGGATCACCCGCGACGTCCAGCACATCGTGGACGTGATGCACGCCGACCCGCGCGTACGCCTCACCGCCGTCTTCGGGCCCGAGCACGGGTTCCGGGGCACCGCGCAGGCGGGCGGCTCCGAGGGCCGCTACGACGACCCGGCGACCGGACTGCCGGTCTACGACACCTACTTGAAGAGCGGCGCCGCTCTGGCCGAGGTGTTCACCGCGTCCGGGGTGGACACGGTGGTCTTCGACATCCAGGACGTGGGCGCCCGCTTCTACACCTACATCTGGACGCTGTACGACTGCATGGAGGCGGCCGCGCTCGCGGGCAAGCGGTTCATGGTGTTGGACCGCCCCAACCCGGTGAGCGGCAGATCCGCCCAAGGCCCGGTGCTGCACCAGGAGTTCGCGAGTTTCGTCGGTCGGCGCCCGATCGCGCAGGCGCACGGGATGACGGCGGCCGAGCTGGCCCTGCTGTTCAACGGGGAGTTCCTGGAGAAGCCCGTACCGCTGGAGACGGTGCGGATGACGGGGTGGCGGCGCTCGATGTGGTACGACGCGTGCGGGCTGCCCTGGGTGCCGCCGAGCCCCAACATGCCTACTCCGGATACCGCGTTGGTGTACTCCGGGACCTGTCTGTTCGAGGGCACGAACCTGTCCGAGGGGCGCGGCACCACCCGCCCCTTCGAACTCCTCGGCGCCGAGGGGATCGACGGCCGCTGGGCCGAGGCGGCGAACGAACTCCGGCTGCCGGGCGTGCGGTTCAGGGAGGCGTACTTCGCGCCCACCTTCTCCAAGTTCCAGGGCAAGACGGTGGGCGGGGTGCAGCTCCATGTGCACGACCGGTCGGCCTACGACCCGGTGCGCACCGGGATCGGACTGCTGGTGACGGCGCGGCGGGTGTGGACGGACTTCGCCTGGCGCCCGGACAACTGGATCGACAAGCTCACCGGCTCGGACCGGGTGCGCACGATGATCGACGCAGGCGCGGGCACGGACGAGGTGACCGCCGCCTGGCAGCCGGAGCTGGCCGCGTTCCGGAAGACGCGCGGGAAGTATCTGCTCTACCGCTGAGCAGCGGCCTCCAAGCCACCTGCAAAAGAGGCGACTTGGAGGCCACCGGCGTCACCGGTGCGAGGTGTACTCCACGACCTGCTGGAAGGTCGGCCGGTTCTGCCAGCTGATCCTGCCGTGCTTGATGCCGCCCAGGGTGCGCTGTGCGATCGAGTCGGCGCACCACTGGTCCCCGGCCGAGCACTGGTCGTCGCCCGGGTAGACCTGGGCCGCGGTGCGCCCGGCCGCCTGCTTGAGGGTGCTGATCAGAGCGTCGCGGCAGGCGGTGAGGCTGCCGTCGCCGCAGTACGTCCGGGCCAGCGGGCCCTGTACGGACTCACCGAGGACGGCCCTGATGTCCTTGTCGACGTAGCTCCACCAGCCGTACTGGAAGGAGCTTCCGGCGTGCGAGCCGGTCGGGCCGTGCCCGGCCGAAGGTGCCTCGTCCACGGGCAGGTTGGCCGTGAACGCGGTGAACAGGTCGGTACCGAGGCCGGGTTCGAACTCGGCCTTCACCAGGAGCGGCCACCAGGCGTCCAGGATGCGGATCGCGTCGGCGTCGGCGTACTTCTTCGAACCGGCCGAGGTCTCCGTGCGCTTGGCGCCCGCGCTCACCCACGCCTGGAGCTTGCTCACCGCCGAGGCGGCCGTACTGTCCGTCACCGGGGAGGAGTTGACCACCTTCAGGAGCTTGGGCAGCACGTCCTCGGCGCGCAGGTCGGCGAGGGCGGCATCCGACATCGCCTGGATCAGCTTCGTCCGGGTCACCCCACCGGCGGCGGCGAGCTTGCGCACGCGGTCCTCCAGCAGGTCGCCCCGGTGCACCGAGCCCTCGCCCCAGGGGGCGGCGGCGTAGTCCTTGGCCTGCTTGTTGTTCCAGGAGATGTAGTAGTCCTGGTCGATGGACTGCGGGTGGGCGGAGGCGGGGGTGTAGTCGGCGGTGTTGCCGGCCGGGTTCCAGCCGCGCCACTCGTAGTCGGGGCGGCCCCAGGCCGGGAACTCGCTGTCGACGCCGTCGGCGCGGACCGGGTTGTCGCCGCTGTTGTAGTACGCGGTGTGCCGGGAGTCGGCGTAGAACCAGTTGAACGTGTAGTTGATGTGCTGGGCCGCCTTCTGGAAGTCCTCCGGGCCCTTGACGTAGTCGGGGTCGTTCAGCATCTGGAAGCCGATGATCGAGTCGGCCTCGTGGAGGTAGGAGGAGCGCAGGGTGGTGTAGGCGACCTTCTTGCCGCCGACGGTCGCGCGGTACTGCACGGGGCCGTACTTGGTGCGCCAGACGCGCAGGGTGTACGACCCTGCGGCGGTGCCGTCGGCCACGGTCGGCTTCCAGGCGTTCTTCTGTTCGAGCTGCTCCATGGCGGTACAGGTGCCGTGGTACAGGTAGTGGTAGTCGTCCTGGCAGAGCTCGACCGCGTAGCTGTCGATGATGTCCTGGCCGGAGGTGGTCGCGCTCCAGGAGTAGTCCTGGCCCCGGCCGAGTTCGACGTACATGCTCAGGCCCGCGAAGGAGGCGCCGCGTGCGCTGATGCCGGGGCCCTGGATCTCCTGGAGCATCAGCAGCTGCGGGGCGAAGTAGCCGGTCTGCGGTCCGAAGACGGCGACGGGGTGGCCGCTCGCGGTGTGGGCGCCGCTGACGACGAGGGCGTTGGACATGCCGCGTTTCGCCGAGCCGAGGGTGGTCTTCGCGGCCATGGTGGAGGCGGACTTGGCGCTCGCCGCGCCCGCGCTGCCGGTGCGGTCGTAGACCAGGGGTTCCTGGGTGACCGAGCCGGGGTCGGGCAGGGCCTCGCCCCTGGCGTCGGCGGGCCGGGTGCCGTAGGGGAAGCTCTGGCCGTCGTGGACGGTGAGGACGGCCTCGGGGTCGTTGCGCTCGCGGAAGGACTCCCAGACCTTGGTGCCCTCCGTGACGCCGTACTTGGACTGGGCGGCGAGCAGCGAGACGGCGTTGTCGACCTCGCCGCCCCCGCCGGAGCCGAACAGGGCGCCGACGACCGAGGCCAGCGCGACCAGGTCGGTGATCTTGAAGTGGTCGATGGTGCCCGCGTTGGTGATGGAGTCCTTGTGGCCGGTGAGGACGTACTCGCCGGGGAAGTAACGGCCGCTGTCGGAGGCGTCGATGTAGGAGTTGATGCCGTCGAGGTAGGCGCCCGCGTCAGTGAGGGCCACGCGGCCGCGGTCGCCGCCGCGGGCCACGGCGCTGTCGATCTGGGCCTGGAGGTCGGCCTCGGTGTAGGGGGCGCTGCGGTAGAACTGCTGCTCAAGGCCCTGGTTGGCCAGCGCGCCGCCCGCGAAGGTGGTCAACTGGCCGCGTCCCACGTGCCGGAACAGGTCCATGAGCCACAGCCGGTCCTCGGCGGCCGCGTACCCGGCGCCGAACTCGGTGCCGTAGCGGGTGGTGCCGGTGATGTGGGGCACACCGGTCTTCTTGTCGCGCACGATCGTCACGTCGGCCCGTCCGGCGGGCTTCTCGGTGGAGGCGACCTGGTCGGCGGGGACGCCGAACGAGGAGTCGTTGAAGAAGGTGTTGATCTTCGCGTCGGTCAGGCCCTGGTAGCCGGTGGCCAGGTTGGCGTAGGGGCCGAGCTGGTCCTCGGCGTGGTCGGGCTGGGTGCCGAAGATCTGGTTGAGCAGGATCTGGGCGAGGGTGGCGTTGCCGTTCTCGCCGGGCGGCAGGATGTCGGAACACTGGCCGCCGCAGTAGTCGTTGGGGGCCGCGGCAGGGGTTCCGGCTGCCGCCGCCCGGGTGAGCGGGGAGAGAAGACCGGCGATCAGGACGCATATGGACGCCGTCTTCAGGAACCCGGAAAGAGTGCGGGGAGTTCTCGCTCTGTCGGACAACGCGTTACGTGGGGTGCGCCGGGCCATGGCAGCTCCTACCGACTGGGGGTGGGCCGGACGTTACCGGCGGTATCCCCGCGATGGAAGGTGAACATGCGTCAACTTCCGTGCTCTGCCTGGCCGATGACTCGACCGGCGGCCCGGACGGCGGCCCGGACAGGGACCGGGACGGTCAACCCGGGGCGCCTTATGGGAGGGCATCGGAAATCGGATGGAGCCGGATGGGCCGGCGGCACGTCTATTCGGCAACGTCGCACGCGAACGCCGTACGGCGACGCCGAGGTGACCGACGTGCGACACAGAGGTGACGGAGGTGCAGGGCGATGGCCGGATTCCGAAGTCTGGCGAGACAGGTGCGCGATCCGCGATGCGATCTGGCGCTGAGGCGCTATTCGCTGCGCAAGTGCCTGGAGCGGTTCGCTCCTTACGGGCACCGGGCGACCTGGGACCATCTGTGCTCCCGGGCCGGTTTCGGCCCGGAGGACCGCTCCCCGGACCCAGCGCGGCTCGTGGCCGCACTGGAGGAACTGGAGGAGGCGCGTGCGGTGTGGCTGGCCTACGAGGCCGAGTTCGCCGAGCGGCGCAGGAAGGAGAAGCACGACGGGCTGCGCAGGCCGGGCAGCGTGGACGACTGGCATCGGATGACCTGGGGCGGCTTCGGTGTCGCCTGGTGCGACGACCCGCGGCTGCACCCCCGTGAGCCGCTGGCCGAGGTACTGCGCCGTCTGATCACCGCGCTCGAACGGGAGCCGGGATCGGTCTGCCCGGCCTGCGCGGGCGACCGCCTCCTGTGGCGCTACGGCCTCGCCCACGCGCCGTCCTCCGGCCCGGTCTGCACGGACTGCGGCATCCTGGTCCCGCGCCCGGTCCTCACGCCGAGGGCACTGGCGGCGGCACGACGCGAGCGGCTCCTGATGTCGGCGTGATGGCTCCGCCGGTTCGGCGGGGGGTGACTTGCCCGGGCCGGGGATGCCGATGCGCTGGGGCGCGGAGATCGTGGCGCGCCCCCGCGTACGCCGTACGACCGGGGGCGCGGGCC
>NZ_WWIR01000103.1 GCF_009863025.1 Streptomyces sp. SID4985
GCGAAGTGGTACGCGCCGCGGATCATGCCGACGTTGTACGAGCCGTTGTACTGCTGGGCGAAGGACGGGTTGGTGTAGTAGGTGCCCTCGGTGGCCTTCGTGTAGGCCCAGCGGACCCCGCTGTTCCAGAGGGTGGCCCAGTCGACGCTGCCCTGGTGGCCGGAGACGTCGACGCCCTCGGTCTGGACGGCGGCGGCGACGGCCGGGGGAGTGCCGGAGCGGCCGTCGTGGGCGGCGACGCCGATACCGAGGTAGGCGGAGCCCCGCGCGGGTACCGCGGCGGTGCGGGCGGCGGCGGGTACGGCGGTCAGGGCGGCGAGCGCGAGTGCCGTCAGCAGGGCCAGGGCGAGCCCCGCGAGGGAACCGGGCGAGCGCGGACGGCGGGAGCCGGGTCTGTGCACGGGCATGACGTACCTCCTGGGCGATCCGAGGAGAAGTGGGGGGAACGTGGTCATGTCACAGGAACTGTCGGGCCTGTCTGGCATGTCGGGCCCGTCAATTGAAGCTACGCACGTAGATGAGCGCGTGGAAGAGGGCTTCGATGCCGCCGTTGGTCTACGCCTGCGAAATACTGGCGGAGCTGCGGTGATGCCGGGGTCCGGCAGAAAATTTCAGGACGCGAAACCGATTCAGGGGTGCTGACGTGCACGAGGACGGAAAGGGCGGCGCGCACGGCGCCGGCGGCCAGGAGGTGCCGCGCTGCGCGGACCAGGAGTTCCTGGCGCTGGAACGTGAGCTGACCGTGCTGCTGCGGCGCGCTCGCGCCAACCAGGGAGAGATGGCCCGCGAGGTCCACCCCGACCTGGAGTCCTCCGCGTACGGCCTGCTCATCCGGCTCGACGAGTGCGGCGGCCAGCGGGCCACCGAACTGGCCGCGTACATCGGCGTCGGCAAGGCCACCATGTCCCGCCAGCTGCGGGCCCTGGAGGAGCTGGGGCTGATCGCCCGCGAGCCCGATCCGGCCGACGGCCGCGCCTGGCTCGTCACCCTCACCGAGGAGGGCCGCCGCCGGGTCGGCACGGTCCGCGAGGCCCGCCGCGCCCGTTACGTCAGCCAGCTCGCCCACTGGGACCGCCGCGAGGTCGCCGAACTGGCGCGGCTGCTGCACCAGTTGAACGGCATCGCGGAGAAGTAGCCCTGCTCAGGCGGAGAAGCGGCCCCGCTCAGAAGGCGACGTGGATCACCGACGCGTCGTCGTGGGTCTTGCTGCGGCGCAGGAAGGTCCGCTCCTCGCGGTCCTTGTCCTCCAGTTCGCGCACCCGGGCCACCAGCGCGTCGGCGCCCTGTTCGGCGATCAGGTCGAACAGGGCCGTCCAGTCGCCCTCGTGGAACTTCTCCGTCCAGCGGGCCGCGCCGTCGGTCAGGGCGGCCAGGGCGCGGACCTCCGCGCGCGGGACGCTGCCGGTGACCGCGCGGGCGGCGACCGAGGGATCGGCGGCGGCCGTGAAGAAGCCGCCTTCCTTGTTGCGCAGGTTCGCGTCGATCAGCGCGTCGGTGGCGAGCGCCGCGCGCGGGAGCCGCGCCAGCCGGTCGTCCAGAACCGGGGTGACCGCCCCGTCAGGGGCGCGGAGCAGCAGCGCCGAGTCGGACAGGACCAGGTACTCCAGCAGGTCGGCGGACCAACGGGCCAGAACGACCGTGGCCTGGGGCGTTCGTGGGTGAGAAAGGTCACAGGTTTGAGAGTGCGCGGAACGGGTTCGGTCGATCGCGTGCGCGAGAATCTCCGGCAGCGTCAGATGTCGGTCGGAAACGGTCAGTTCGGTCAGTGCGCCGCCGAGCCGCGCCGTGAACCAGGGGACGGAGTGCACACACCCGGTCGCCTCCCGGGGCGGCGTCACCCCGTCGAGCAAGATCACGCAACCACCCTGACCGCAGGCGGGTAGTCCGACCCCGGCGAAGTCCTCGTTGGGGCGGTCCGGGTCACCGGGTTCCGAGACGAGTTCAGTGCGCACCGGCCCAGTCTGCACGAACCCTTTACAGAAATCGCCAAACCTCGTCGGCGACAGCGCAATTGAGCCGCCGGTGCCGTTCAGGGGCCTGCTTTGGGGGAAATTGACACGGTCCGGGAAGACGTGGCGGCGAATATTGCCAAAGGCTGCCCCGCGCGTCCAACCGGCCCACCGCACAGGGGTGTCGGACGGCCCGGCGGAACTTGCCCGCCAACTCCCCTCCGATGTTCACTCCTTCGGGTGGCGGGTCAGGTGATGCGCGGCCACTGCCCACCAGCGCTGGGAGGGTCGGGAACCGTACGAACCGGGTGTACGCACCACTTGGCACCGAGACGACGGGGCGCCACCCGGGCCCTTCGGCAGACGAGTTCAGGATTGCGAGCACCGGTGCAGAAGAAGCGGCCTCGGCGCACAGGCAGGCAGACGGCCCCCGAGGGGGCTGCCGAGCAGACCCCCGTGGGCGCCGGACGCCCCACTCATGTGCGCACCCGGTTGATCGTCGCCGTGGCGGTTGTCGCCGCGGCCATCGCCGGAGCAGGCGCGCCCGCGCTGCTCGGCGCGTCCCGGGATCTCAGCGAGTCCCAGGAGCTGGCGACACTGTCCGCCCGCACCCAGGACGCCCTCGCGCTGGCGCACTCCCTGGCCGACGAGCGCGACGAAGTCACCGCCTACGTGGCGGCCGGGCGCCCCAAGTCCAAGGCACCCTCCGAGGAACGCGGAGCCCGGGTGGACCGCCAGGTCGAGGACCTGCGCGCCGACACCGGCATCCCGTCCCGGCTGCGGGCCGACCTCGACGGCATAGCGGCCGTCCGGCGCACCGCGCTCACGGGGAGGACGGACGCGCTCCAGACCCATCAGGCGTACTCCGCCACCATCGCGGACCTGCACCGGCTCGCCATGGAACTGGCCGAGAAGATGCCCCCGCGCGCCGGTACCGGCGGCTACGCGCTCGCCGAACTGGACACCGCCGTCCAGCAGTCCGCCGCCGCCCGCGGCCTGTTGCTGGCCGCGCTCAGCGTGCCGTCCACCGAGAGCACGGTGATCAGCCCGATCACCGGTCTGCCCGTCACCACGCACACCACCACCGCGGCGGACGGCAAGCAGCGCGACGCGCTCACCGCCGCCGCCCAGCAGGCCCGGGTGCGCGCCGACGCGACCCTCGCGGACTTCCGCGCCACCGGCGCCAAGGACGCGGTCACCTCCTTCGACTCCACGGTCACCGGGGCCGAGGTCAACTCCGCGGACAAGTACCTCGCCGCCCTCACCGACCAGCCGACCCTCGGCGACCGTGAGCTGAACGTCAGCCCCAAGAAGCTGGACGCCGCGCTCTCCGCCCGCGTCGACCTGATGCGCGGCGCCGAGCAGGCCCTCTACGACCGGCGCACCAAGGACCTCGCCCGGCTGCGGGACGACGACGTCACGGCGCTGGAGATCCGCGTCGCCGCGCTCGGCGTGCTCATGCTGGTCGCCGTCGGCATCGCCACCGGCATGGCCCGCACGCTGACCCGCCCGCTGTCCGTGCTGCGCCGCGGCTCCGCCCGGCTCGCCGGCGCCGAGGACCCGACGACCGAGCAGCCCATCGCCTTCACCGGGCGCAACGACGAGTTCGCCCAGGTCGTCCGCTCCGTCAACGCCCTGCACGCGCACGCCGTCGCGCTGCACGAGCGCATCGCCACCCTGGAGACCGACCGCAAGCACCTGGTCGGCCAGCGGCAGAAGATGGCCGACGCGCGCGAGCAGCTGCGTACCGAACTGTCCGAGTCCTCCGCCCAGTTGGAGCGGCTGCGGACCAGCATCGGCGGCACCTTCGTCAACCTCGCGCTGCGCACCCTCGGCCTCGTCGAGCGCCAGCTCTCGGTCATCGAGGGCCTGGAGGAGCGCGAGCAGGACCCGGAGCGGCTGGCCACGCTGTTCAAGCTGGACCACTTCGCCACGGTCATGCGCCGTCACAGCGAGAACCTGCTCGTCCTCTCCGGCACCGAGCACGTCCTGCCGCACCCGGGACCGGTCCCGCTGGTCGACGTGGTCCGCGCGGCCGTCAGCGAGATCGAGCGCTACGAACGCGTCCGCATCGCCGCGCTGCCCCCGCACGCCCATGTGGCCGGGTTCGCCGCCGACGACCTCTCCCATCTGCTCGCCGAACTCATGGAGAACGCCAGCTCGTTCTCCCCGCCGGACCTGCCCGTCGAGGTCTCCGGCTGGATGCTGGAGTCCGGTGAGGTCATGCTCTCCGTGCAGGACGAGGGCATCGGCATGACCACCGAGCGCATGGACCGGCTCAACTCCCGCCTGGCGGAGTTCGATCCGGACTCGCCGTACGAGCAGGAGGGCACCGAGGGCCTCGGTCTCGGCCTGTACGTGGTGGCCCGGCTCGCCCACCGGCACGGCATCCGCGTGAAGCTGCGCGAGCAGAAGCAGGGGGGAGTGGCGGCGGTCGTCGTCCTGCCCGAGGCGCTGCTCGCCGAGACCCCGGTCGCCGCGATCCCCCACCCGGCCACCCGCCGAGACACCACCCAGTCCTTCTCACTCCCCGGCGCCGACGCGGAGGCCAACTCCAACGTCCTGCGGGGCCGCGCCAAGGACCCGCTGGTGGCTCTCGCGGAGAAGGCGGTACTGGACAACGCGGGTCAGGACGAGGACGTCCGGGACGATGACGTTCAGGACGAGAAGGTCCAGGACGACGAGGTCCGGGACGACTCCGCCGGTCGCGTACCGCCGTTGGTGACCGAGACCACGATGGAGCTGCTGCTCCCGGAGGCGGACACCGAGGACGAGGCCGCGGACGCCGAGGACGAGCCGTCGGACCCCGAGGTCGAGGCTTCGGGCGCCGAGAGTCAGGCTTCGGACGCCGAGGACGACGAGCCTGCGGGCGCCGAGGACGGTGCCTGGTTCGCCGAGGGCGCGACCGAGCGTCCCGACGGCGAGAGCAAGGCCGCCGACGGCGACGCCGGACAGCCGGACGCGGGGAACGGGCGCATCGCCCGGGCCCAGCGCCTCGCCGCGCGTGCCGCCCG
>NZ_WWIR01000104.1 GCF_009863025.1 Streptomyces sp. SID4985
CTCCCCCTCGCCGCCCGTGCGCGCGGGCGGGGCGTCCTCGGTGATGGCCACGGGTGTTCCCTCCGGATCGGTACTCCTTCGGGCGGTACGCACCCCGGGGCGCGCCCGTTCACGCCATCCCTGGAACCGGGCCGCTCCTTGGGGCACTCTTTCCCCTCGTGGGGACCATTCCTGGACAGGGCGGTACGGGCGGAGCGTCCGGGCACATGGTGGTGTGCGGCGACGACGGGCTGGCGCGCCGGCTGACCGCCGAACTGCGCGGAGTCTACGGCGAGCAGGTCGTCCTGGTCGTACCGCCGGGCGCGGACACGGCGGGGCCGCCGATGGTCGGGCCGCCTCGGTCGGCGTCGGCGGCGCTGTTCGACCGCGTGGTGAACGCGGCGGTCGGGCGGGCCGGGGCGAACGCGGCCGTGCCGCCACCCGCCCCTCAACGCTCCTACGGTGAGCGCGTGTTGGAGGCCCCGGCCGCCACCGAGGCCGTGCTCGCCGAGGCGGGGGTGGACCGGGCGGCGGCGCTGGCGCTGGTGTACGAGGACGACGAGACCAACATCCGCGCGGCGCTGACCGCGCGGCGGCTGAACCCCCGCGTCCGGCTCGTTCTGCGGCTCTACAACCGGCGGTTGGGGCAGCACATCGAGGAACTCCTCGATCAGGCAGCCGCGTTGGCAGCCGGTGATGACGAACTCGGGCTGCCCGACGGGTCGACGACCGTGCTGTCCGACGCTGACACCGCCGCGCCCGCGCTGGCCGCCACCGCGCTCACCGGGACCAGCCGGGTCGTGCACACCGACGGGCTGATGCTGCGCGCGGTGGAGCGGGCGGCGCCGCCGGAGGGCGCTCCCGGGCTGTGCACGCTGGCGCTGCTCTCGCTCCCCGATGCGGCGGACGGCTCCCCCGACCAGCGGCCCCGGATGCTGCCCGACGACGACGAGGTACGGCAGGCCGGGAACCGGTCCCGGATCGTGCTGGAACAGGTCTCCGCGCGCACCTCGCAGACGGCCGGGGCGGGCCTCGGCATGGGGGTCGTACCGCCGCTGACCTCGTTGTTCTCACCCCGCCTGCGGTGGTCCCTCGCGGGGCTCGCGGGGTGTGTGCTCGCGCTCGCGGTGGCGCTGTGGCTCGTCACCGGCATCCATCCGCTCGGCGCGTTCTACCTCACCCTGCTCGACCTGTTCGCGATCGACGAGCCCGCGCTGGGCCAGTCGATCGGCCGCCAGATCCTCCAACTCCTGTCCGGACTCACGGGGTTGCTGCTGCTGCCGGTGCTGCTGGCGGCGGTCCTCGAAGGGCTCGGCACGTTCCGCACGGTGGGCGCGCTGCGGAAGCCGCCGCGCGGCCTGGGCGGCCATGTCGTCCTGCTCGGCCTCGGCAAGATCGGCACCCGGGTGCTGGTACGGCTGCGGGAGCTGGACATCCCCGTGGTGTGCGTGGAGTCGGGGCCCGAGGCGCGCGGGCTCGCGGTGGCCCGGCGCCTCCGTGTCCCGGTGGTCCTCGGGGACGTCACACAGGAGGGCGTCCTGGAGTCGGCCAAGATCCACCGCGCGTCCGCACTCCTCGCGGTGACCAGCGCGGACACCACCAACCTGGAGGCGGCCCTCTACGCCCGCTCACTGCGCCCGGACCTGCGGGTCGTCCTCCGCCTGTACGACGACGACTTCGCCACCGCCGTCTACCGCACCCTGCGCGCCGCCCACCCCCAGGCCACCACCCGCAGCCGCAGCGTGACCTATCTGTCCGCCCCCGCCTTCGCGGGCGCGATGCTCGGCCGCCGCGTCCTGGGTGCCTTCCCGGTGGAACGCCGCGTCCTCCTCTTCGCCTCGGTGGAGGTCACCGGCCACCCCGAACTGGAGGGCCACACCCTCGCCGAGGCGTTCCACCCCGGCGGCTGGCGCGTCCTCGCCCTGGAGGGCTACCCGGACGTCCCCACGAACTACGTCCTCCGCAAGGGAGACCGCGTGGTCGTCGCGGCAACGCGCCGGGGGCTGGCGGAACTCGGCTGAGTCCCGCCGGCCGCCCGGGGCGTTCAGCCGGTTCAGGGCGCCAGGTGCCGCCGCGCGAACTCCATCTCCAGGGACAGCTGCTTGATCCGCTCGTCCACGACCAGGGAGCCGTGGCCCGCGTCGTAGCGGTAGACCTCGTGGGCCGCGCCGCGCTCGCGGAGGCGGTCCACGTAGTTGTCGATCTGGCGGATGGGGCAGCGGGGGTCGTTGACGCCCGCGGAGATGTACACCGGGGCCTTGACCTGGTCCACGTAGGTCAGCGGGGAGGACGCCTCGAAGCGGTCGGGGACCTCTTCGGGGGTGCCGCCCAGCAGCGTGCGGTCCATGGCCTTCAGGGCCTCCATCTCGTCGTGGTACGCCGTGACGTAGTCCGCGACCGGGACCGCCGCGATGCCCACCGTCCACGCCTCGGGCTGGGTGCCGAGGCCGAGCAGGGTGAGATAGCCGCCCCAGGAGCCGCCGGTGAGGACCAGGCGCTCGGGGTCGGCGAGGCCGGAGGAGACGGCCCACTCGCGGACGGCGGCGACGTCCTCCAGCTCGATCAGGCCGACCCGATGCTTGAGCGCGTCGGTCCAGGCGCGGCCGTAGCCGGTGGAGCCCCGGTAGTTGACGCGGACCACCGCGTACCCCTGGTCCACCCAAGCGGCCGGTCCGGCGGCGAAGGAGTCGCTGTCGTGCCAGGTCGGACCGCCGTGCAGGTCGAAGACCGTGGGGAGCGGGCCGGTGGCGCCCGCCGGCTTCTGGACCAGCGCGTGGATGCGGCCGCCGGGGCCCTCCACCCACACGTCCTCCACCGCGACCGAGGGCGGGCACTTCATGCCGGGCGGGTCCAGGACCACCGCGCCGGACGTGGACCGCACGACCGGCGGTTCCTCCGCCGACGACCACAGGTACTCCACGCTGCCGTCCGGCCGCGCCGTCGCCCCCGAGACCGTGCCCGGCGGGGTCGGGATACGGGTCAGCGTGCCGTCCGCCAGGTCGTAGCGGAACAGCTCGCTGCGCGCCTCGAAGCCGTGCGAGATCAGCAGGGCGCTGCCGTCCGGGTACCACTCGGCGGCGACGTCGCCGGGCAGCTCCAGCGCGAGGTCGGTCTCCGCGCCGGTCGCCACGTCCCACACCAGCGGCTCCCAGCGGCCCCGGCGCTGGTGCCCGATGAGCAGCCGGGTGTCACCGTCGACCGGGGCGAAGCCCAGCACCTCAAGCCCCAGCTCCTCGGTGCCGCCGCGCGTGTCGTCCAGCTCGGCGACCGTGCCGCCGTCGGTCCGTACGACGCGCAGCGCCGCGTGCATGGCGTCGCCGTGCTCGGTGTGCTCGATCGCGATCAGCGAGCCGTCGTGGGAGAGGTCGCCGACCCCGGCGGACTCCCGGTCCCGGTACAGCTCCACCGGTTCCTCCCCGGAGCGCGCGAGGTGGATCGTCGTACCGTCCTCGTCCGTGGACCGCCCGACGACCGCCGTACGCCCGTCCCGGCCGAGGGCGAGCCCCGCCGAGTAGGCGGGCTCGATCCCGGGCACGGCGGGCTCGTCCGGGCCGCCCTCGAAGGGCTGGCGGCGCCAGACGCCGAACTCGTCGCCGTCCTTGTCGTCGAACCACCAGATCCACGCGCCGTCCGGGGTGAGCACCCCGTCGGTCGTGCCGTTGGGCCGGTCCGTCACCTGCCGCTGGGCACCGCTCGCGCGGTCCCAGGCGTACAGCTCGTAGGTGCCGGTCGCGTTCGACACGAACAGCGACCGCTCCGGCGCGTCCTCGGCCCAGTCGGGCAGCGAGACGCGCGGCGCCCGGAACCGCTTCTCCCAGTCGGGCATCTCCACAGCTTCACTCATGCCCCTAGCATCCCCGACCCGGGAATCCCGCGTCGGCGAAGCGCACGCGGGCCCCCCGCGAGGGCGCGTGGGCGGGCCGCCGTACCGTTGGGGTGTGTACCGGTTTCTGCTGACACCCCGCTGGTGGGGCATCAACGTCTTCGTGCTGCTCGCCGTCCCGTTCTGCGTGTTCATGGGGTCGTGGCAGCTGAGCCGGTTCGAGGGGCGGGTGCAGGACTCCCGCACCGCCACCGAGCAGGCGTCCTCCGATCGCGGCGGGACGGCACGGCCGCTGGCCACGATGCTGCCCGTCGACAAGCGGACCTCCGGCGAGCGGGTGACCGCGAGCGGGCGGTACGGCAAGCAGCTGCTGGTCCCGGACCGGCAGCTCGACGGCCGCACCGGGTACTACGTGCTCACCCTGCTGCGCACCGGCACCGGCAAGTCCCTGCCCGTCGTACGCGGCTGGCTGCCGGGGAAGGCCGACGCGCACACCGCGCCCGCGCCGCCGACCGGCGAGGTCACCGTCACCGGCGCGCTCCAGGCGCCCGAGACCCCCGGGGACAACGGCGTCAGCGCCCAGGGCGGGCTGCCCGCCGGGCAGACGGCCGCGATCAGCCCGGCCTCGCTGGTCAACCTGGTGCCGGACCGGCTCTACGACGCGTGGGTGACCCTCGACAAGGGCGACACGGGGATGAAGGCGGTCCCCGCCACCGCGCCCGCCGGGACCGGTCTCGATCTGAAGGCGTTCCAGAACCTCGGCTACACCGGTGAGTGGTTCGTCTTCGCGGGCTTCGTGGTCTTCATGTGGTTCCGGCTGCTGCGCCGCGAGGCGGAGGCCGTGCGCGACGCGGAACTCGGCATCCTGCCGCCGGACCAGGACCAGGACCAGGGCCCGGAGCGGCAGGACGCCGAGGCGGCGGCTCAGACCACCGGCACCATTCCGGTGAAGTAGACCGTTCCGGCGCACGCGCTCGGGACCGTCGCGGTGGCGCTGAGCGTGCCGCCGACCGCGTGGTACGTCACCAGGACGCTGCCGTCGGCCGGAGTGCCGTCGGTCACCAGCTGGGGTGCGGTGCCCTCGGCGGCGGTGTTCTGGGTGCCGCCGGTCGCGCCGCCGTCCTGGCCGCCGCTCGGGGTCGGGCTGGGAGGCGTGGGGTCGCCGCCGCCCGTGCCGCCGGTGGCGCCGCCCTGGACGGGGCAGGTCTCGGAGGGCACGAACCCGAACTTCTCGGCGTACGACGC
>NZ_WWIR01000105.1 GCF_009863025.1 Streptomyces sp. SID4985
GGGGGTTCGCCGGGGCCCGACCAGACCGGCCGCCCGGTGCGGTGGGCCTCGGCGACGGGTGAGCGCGCCGTGGCCGGGCAGCCGTCGCGCAGTCCGTACAGCGCGCGCGGGAGGCCCGCGGATTCCACGAGCCGGAGTGTCGCGGGGTCGTCGCCGGGGGCGTAGATCCCCGCGAAGACGGCTCCCGCCAGTACCAGTGCCTGTTCCAGGATCCGGCGGGGCCGGTCCGTGGACGGCATGGCCATGAGCGTGGCGAGGACATGCTCGGCACGCTCGGTTCTCGATCTGCGTACCGCAGCACCCTCGCTCGCCACGTTGGCCATTACAGCGCCTGTGGGGCGTGTGCGCAGCCCCCGTGCACGCCCCAAGTGGTACGAGCATTCGGCGCGTAGCGGTTCGAACACACCTTTACCTGTGCGTTTCGCATGACGATCTGATGACGTGTATGACTGTCCGCGACCAGTCGACTCCTGAGAGTGTCTTCTCGTGCCGGCCGGGACCTCCGGAGCGGCGAACGCAGGGGCGGGAGGGCGACAAGGCCATGGACAAGCGGTACGAGGTGTACGCGCTCGCCGATGGACACTTCTACGACACGCCCGACCGGCTCTCGGCGGAGACGGGCGAGGCGGCACCGCAGTACGCGGCGGCACGCCGCCCGGTGCCGGACGGCTGGCACACGGCCCGCTCCGGGGACTGGCTGACGCTGACCCCGCTCGGCGAGGACGGCGCGCCGGAGCCGGGACCGGCCCAGGGCTGGAAGATCCACTCCTCGGCCACCGCCGCGAACGCCGGCCGGGTCGCGGAGATCGTGTGGGACTACTGCGTACCGCGCCGCATCCCCTTCAAGTTCGTGCCGGGGCCGCATCTGCTGCATCTGCGCAACGCCAAGTACGCGGGCCGCGACACCAGCGGCAAGTTCGTCACCGTCTACCCGGCCGACGAAGAGCAACTGCACCGAATACTCACCGAGTTGGGTGAGCTGCTCGAAGGCGTCGAGGGACCGTACATCCTCACCGATCTGCGCTGGGGCGCGGGCCCGCTCTACGTCCGCCACGGCGCGTTCGCCCGCCGGTACGTCGTCGACGAGCGCGGCTCGCTGGTGCTCGCGGT
This sequence comes from Streptomyces sp. SID4985, assembly GCF_009863025.1. Lineage (GTDB taxonomy): Bacteria > Actinomycetota > Actinomycetes > Streptomycetales > Streptomycetaceae > Streptomyces. The sequence goes on from NZ_WWIR01000105.1 coordinate 1,111, forward strand.
GGCCGACGGCGAGGGAAACCTCGTGCCGGACCGGCGCGACCCCTCCTTCCAGGTGCCCGAGTGGGTCACGCTGCCGGAGTTCCTGCGGCCGCATCTGGAGGCCCGCAACACCACGACGGTGGGCGAGCTGCCGTACCGCGTGGAGAAGGCGCTGCACTTCTCCAACGGCGGTGGCGTGTACGCCGGTTCGGACATCCGGGACGGCAGCCGCGTGGTGCTGAAGGAGGCCCGGCCGCACGCGGGGCTCGCGGCCGACGGCGCGGACGCGGTGACCCGCCTGGAGCGGGAGAAGGACGCGCTGGAGCTCGTCGCCGGGACAGGGGTGGTCCCCGAGGTCCTCGACTGGCTGACCCTCGGCGAACACCGGTTCCTGGTCATGGAGTTCCTGGAGGGCCGACCGCTCAACTCCTTCTTCGCGGAGCGGCATCCGCTGCTGATACCCGACCCCGATCCGGAGAAGACGGCCGCGTACACGGCCTGGGCGCTCAGGGTGCACGCGGCGGTGGAGCGGGCGGTCGCGGCGGTGCACGAGCGCGGCCTCGTCTTCAACGACCTGCACGTCTTCAACATCATGGTCGCGCCGGACGAGGAGACGGTCCACCTCATCGACTTCGAGGCGGCGGCCCCGGCCGCGGAGAACGGCCGGCAGACGGTCGCCCACCCCGGCTTCTTCGCCCCGCCGGACCGCCGGGGCAAGGACGTGGACCGTTATGCCCTCGCCTGTCTGCGGATCGCCCTGTTCCTGCCGGTGACCTCGCTGTTCGTGGTGGACCGGGGGAAGGCCGCGCATCTGGCCGAGGTGATCGCGGAGCAGTTCCCGGACGTGCCGCGCGCCTTCCTGGACGAGGCGGTCGCCGAGATCACCCGGAACACCCGGGGCGGCGAGGCCCGTCCGGCGACCCCGCTGGTGATGCCGGGCGACTGGCCGCACAGCCGGGACTCGATGGTGAAGGCGCTCCTCGCCTCCGCGACCCCGGAGCGCGCCGACCGGCTCTTCCCGGGCGACATCGCCCAGTTCGCCGACGGCGGCGGTCTCGGCCTCGCGCACGGCGCGGCCGGAGTGCTGTACGCGCTGGCGGCCTGCGGGGCCGACCGGTACGAGGAGGGCGAGCGCTGGCTGCTCCGGCACACCGCTCCCCCACCGCCCGGCACCCCGCTCGGCCTCTACGACGGACTCGCGGGCGTCGCCCTGATCCTCGACCAACTGGGCCACCGGCAACAGGCGTTGGACCTGGTCGACGGCGTCCTGCGCGAGAACTGGCGCAATCTGTCCTCCGACCTGCACGGCGGGCTGGCCGGGCTCGGTCTGGTCCTCGGGCACCTCGCAACCGCCACCGGGGAGAAGGCCCTCGCGGAACACGCCGCCGAGGCCGCCGACATCCTCGTACGACGGCTCGCCGAACCGGTCCCCGACACGCCACGGCGACGGGCGGGACTCATGCGCGGCGCGAGCGGCCCGGCGCTGTTCCTGCTGCGCCGCTACGAGGAGACCGGCGACCCGCGCGCGGCAGCGGCGGCGGCCGAGGCGCTCCGCCGCGACCTGGCCTGCTGCGTCCTGCAGAAGGCGAGCGGCGGCCTGGAGGTCGACGAGGGCTGGCGCACGCTGCCCTACCTCGGGGACGGCAGCGTCGGCATCGGACTCGTCCTCGACGACTACCTCGCGCACACGGGCGCCGACGGCTTCGCCGCCCAGGCCCGCGCGGCGGTTCCCGGCGGCCGCGAACAGACCCTCCTCGCCCACGCGGCGGGCGCGGCACCGGAGTTCGAGCGCGCCCGGGAGGGCATCCTCGCCGCCGCGACCTCCCGCTTCTACGCACAACCCGGTCTCTTCCAGGGACGCGCCGGAATGGTGCTGCACCTCGCGCGCAGTTCGGCGCCGGGTGCCACTCGGGAGCGGCTGGCGCGCCAAGTCGCCGGACTCGGCTGGTTCGCGATGGCCTACCAGGGCCAACTCGCCTTCCCCGGGCACCAGATGATGCGGCTCTCGATGGACCTCGCCACCGGAACGGCAGGCTGTCTGCTCGCCCTCGCCTCGGCGCTCGACGCCGGTACGGACGCGGGCGACGGCACCGGCGCGGGCACCGGCCCGCGCGTGGGCGCCCACCTGCCCTTCCTCCCGCCGCCGAAGGCGGCCCTCACACGCGGCTCCGACCCGGAGTCGTGACACAACCCCGTCCCCATGAATAGGGAGAGGACACCACCATGGCACTGCTCGACCTCCAGGTTCTCGAGTCCGACGACCACACCCTCACCGTCGCGAGCACGGTGAGCCTGCTCTCCTGCGTCTCGGCGGCCAGCGTTCTGCTCTGCCTGTGACCTGACCGGCACCACTCGGCTCCGGGCGGCCTCTCCCCTCGCGGGGAGGGGGCGTCCGGGGCCTTCCCGTTCCCGGGGCGGCTCTCAACGTCCGCTGAAAGACGGGACCTTGACTCCCCTTGACCCGCCCCACCCGCTCGAACCGAGGCGAGGCCGCAGCCGATGACGCCCAGTCCCGACGCCGACGCCACCCGCGGCCTGTCCCGCGCCGTACTCCGCCACGGGGGCCCGCGCGCCACCGCCCTGTTCGCCCTGAGCACCGCCGCGACCGCCGCCGGACTGCTGCTGCCGGCCACGCTGGGGCGGGCCCTCGATCTCCTGCTGGCCCGCGAGGACGCGACCCGCTGGGTGCTCTGGTGCGCGGGGCTCGTCCTGCTGTCGGGGGTGCTGGAAGCCTGCGTGGGTGTCGTCAGCGGCACCCTGGACGCCGGCTCGACAGCGTGGCTGCGCCGTCAAGTCACCGGGCAGGTGCTGGCGTTGGGGCCGCGTGCGGCGGCCCGGTTCGGCGGCGGGGACCTGGTGGCGCGGCTCGTCGGGGGCGCCGCGCAGGCGGGTACGGCCCCGGCGGCACTCGCCGCACTGCTCGCCGAACTCGCGCTGCCATTGGGCGCGTTGGTCGCGCTCGGACTGATCGACTGGCTGCTCGCGGCCGTGTTCCTCACCGGCGCGCCGGTGCTCGCGCTGCTGCTGCGGGC
>NZ_WWIR01000106.1 GCF_009863025.1 Streptomyces sp. SID4985
ATGCCGGTCTGGCGGAACTTCTTCCTCGGCTCCGAGCCGCGCAGGGGCCGGGGCCCCTTCCGCCGCCTCGACATCGAGCACATGCGCCGCACCACCCGCGCCGAACTGCTCCGCATGGGCATCGACCTGCGTGACGTGGACCAGCCCATCGGCACCCTCTCCGGCGGTGAGCGCCAGTGCGTCGCCATCGCCCGCGCCGTCCACTTCGGCGCCAAGGTCCTCGTCCTGGACGAGCCGACCGCCGCACTGGGCGTCAAGCAGTCCGGTGTGGTCCTCAAATATGTGGCCGCCGCCCGGGACGAGGGCCTGGGCGTTGTGCTGATCACCCACAACCCGCACCACGCGTACCTGGTCGGCGACCGGTTCGTACTGCTGCGGCGCGGCACCATGGTGGGTAATCACACACGTGACGAGATCACCCTGGACGAGCTGACCAAGCAGATGGCGGGCGGCGCCGACCTCGACGCCCTGGTGCACGAACTCCAGCGCGGCTGACGGGGGCGGGGAGCGCGTCCGAGACGTCCATGGCCGCTTCCGCGGCGTCCATGGTCACCCGCGCTCCCTTATCCCGCCTTGACACCATGTACCTCGCCCGTTGAGGCAGAATCGACGACGATGAGCACCTACCGCGACCTCACGGCCCCCATCGGTTCCCGCCGAGCGCCCGTACTGCGGACCGTCGGCACCCGGGAACGCCGTTCGCATCTCACGGCTCCCCGCGTGCCCACCGTCGGCATCGACATCGGCGGCACCAAGGTCATGGCGGGCGTCGTGGACGCCGACGGCAACATCCTGGAGAAGCTCCGCACGGAGACCCCGGACAAGTCCAAGAGCCCCAAGGTCGTCGAGGACACCATCGTCGAACTGGTCCTGGACCTCTCCGACCGGCACGACGTGCACGCCGTCGGCATCGGCGCGGCCGGCTGGGTCGACGCCGACCGCAACCGGGTGCTCTTCGCGCCGCACCTGGCCTGGCGCAACGAACCGCTGAGGGACCGCATCTCCAGCCGTCTGTCGGTGCCCGTGCTCGTCGACAACGACGCCAACACCGCCGCCTGGGCCGAGTGGCGCTTCGGCGCCGGACGCGGCGAGGACCACCTCGTCATGATCACCCTCGGCACCGGCATCGGCGGCGCCATCCTGGAGGACGGCCAGGTCAAGCGCGGCAAGTTCGGCGTCGCGGGCGAGTTCGGCCATATGCAGGTCGTCCCCGGCGGACACCGCTGCCCCTGCGGCAACCGCGGCTGCTGGGAGCAGTACAGCTCCGGCAACGCGCTCGTCCGCGAGGCCAAGGAGCTGGCCGCCGCGGACTCGCCCGTCGCCTACGGCATCATCGAGCACGTCAAGGGCCAGATCGGCGACATCTCCGGGCCCATGATCACGGAGCTGGCCCGCGAGGGCGACGCGATGTGCATCGAGCTGCTCCAGGACATCGGCCAGTGGCTCGGCGTCGGCATCGCCAACCTCGCCGCCGCCCTCGACCCCTCCTGCTTCGTCATCGGCGGCGGCGTCAGCGCCGCCGACGACCTGCTCATCGGCCCCGCGCGCGACGCCTTCAAGCGCCAGCTCACCGGGCGCGGCTACCGCCCCGAGGCCCGCATCGCCCGCGCCCAGCTCGGCCCCGAGGCCGGCATGGTCGGCGCCGCCGACCTCGCCCGCCTGGTCGCCCGCCGCTTCCGCCGCGCCAAGCGCCGCCGGGTCGAGCGGCACGAACGCTACGAGCGGTACGTCCAGGGCCGCCGGGACCAGGACACCGCATGACCACCTCGCTGCCGCACCAGGCGGCGCCACCGGACACCCCGCACGCCCCCGCCGAGGACCCCGGCCACCGCGTCCGCCGCCGCGCGCTCACGCTGCTGATCATCGTGCTGCTCATCGGCGTACCGGCGGGCTATCTGGTGATCTCCGCCAACCAGAGCCGCGACAGCGGCAAGGACAAGGAGGCGAAGTACTCGGCCACCGGCCTCACCCCGGGCTGGCCCTCCAAGGTGCAGCGCCGCCTCTACCAGGTCGCCGTCCCGCGCCCCGCCGACTACCTCGCCTACTACGAGACCAACAACTGGAAGACCAGCCGCCTCTACGTGCAGTTCCGCACCAACGACGCGGGCCTGGACAGCTTCCTCGCCACCATGGGCCTGCGCCGCGACGAACTGAAGAAGGGCGACCTCACCATCGGCGCCCGCGACCGCAAGGTCTCCGGCTGGAACTTCGCGGGCCCCGGCCCCTGGGTCGGCGTGAGCCGCACCCAGAAGAACCCGGCGCCCACCCAGGACGTGGTCGTCAACCTCTCCGACCCGCGGTTCCCGATGGTCTACGCGGTCTCCCGCACGGTGCCGTGACAGGGCCCCGGCCCTCGCCGGAGCCGATTGTCAGACCCCGCCCGTACAGTCGGAGACAACTGGTCCGACACACGGGCGGGAGGTGACAGGACGTATGGACGGCGGCACGGCCGTGCTGAGCGAGCGCGCGTACTCCGAGGCGATCGGGGGCCGGATTCCGGCGTACCTCGCCACCCTCTACCTGCCCGCGCCCCTGCCCCGCGAGGGCCGGATCGCCCTCTGGTCGCCCGACGGCACCCCGCTCCCCGAGCCGGACGGCTCCAGCGGGACGATCACTGAGCTCACTGTCGTACGCCGCCATGGCGCGACCGTACGGCGCCGCCAGGTCCCCGCGCTGACCCTGCCGCTCATGGACGCGCTGCCCCTGCTCGCCAACGCCCGGCACGACGCCGCCGCCCACCCCGCCACCGTCTGCTGGGGCGCCGCCGCGCTGCACGCCCTGCGCCTGGCCGCCCGGGGACGACTGCTGCCCGGCCTCACCCCGAGCGGCCACGACGCCTGGCGCGCGGGCCCGCTGGAGCCCGACGACATCGCGCACCTGCGCGCGGTCGCCGCCGCCCTGCCCGCCGAGGGCCACGCGGTGCCGCTGCCCGGCGAGGGCCCGCTCCGGCTGCCCGAACCCGAGGCCCTGGTCCGCTCCTTCCTGGACGCGGTCGCCGACACCCTGCCCCGCACCCCCGCCGCCCCGCATACGGGCGGCCGCCCCTTCGCCGCCCGCGAACCCCAGCCGCTGCCCGGCGCCCACGACTGGGCGGCCGAGGTCGCCGCGGGCATGGACGCGGGCGTACGGATCTCGCTGCGCCTGGACCTCTCGGCGTACGCGGTCTTCGACGCGGGCGACGACAGCGGCTCGCGCGCGGCGGGCGCGGCCGTCGTCCAGGTGCACAGCCTCGCCGACCCCACCCTGGTCACGGACGCGGCCGCCCTGTGGGCGGGGGAGGCCGACACCGCCTTCGGACCCCGCGCGCGTGTGGACGCCGCCCTCGCCGTACGGCGCGCGGCGCGCGTGTGGGCGCCCCTGGAGCGGCTGGCCGAACGCGACGTCCCCGACGTGCTCGCGCTGTCCGAGGACGAGGTGAGCGACCTGCTCGGGACCGCGGCCGGACGGCTCGCCGCCGCCGGGGTCGGCGTGCACTGGCCCCGCGACCTCGCCCACGACCTCAGCGCCTCCGCGGTCGTCCGCCCCGCGCCCGGCTCGGCCACCGACGGCACCGGTTTCTTCGACAGCGAGGACCTGCTCCAGTTCCGCTGGCAGCTCGCGCTCGGCGGCGACCCGCTCAGCGAGGCCGAGATGGACGCCCTCGCCGAGGCCCACCGTCCCGTCGTACGGCTCCGGGACCGCTGGGTCCTGGTCGACCCCGCGCTCGTCCGCAAGGCCCGCAAACGCGAACTCGGCCTGCTCGACCCGGTCGACGCGCTCTCCGTCGCGCTCACCGGCACCGCCGAGGTGGACGGCGAGACCGTGGAGGCCGTCCCCACCGGCGCCCTCGCCGCCCTGCGCGACCGCATCACCGCCGGACTCGCCCCCGCCGAACCCCCGGCAGGACTGGACGCCACCCTCCGCGACTACCAGCTGCGCGGCCTGGCCTGGCTCGACCTCATGACCTCCCTCGGCCTCGGCGGCTGCCTCGCCGACGACATGGGCCTCGGCAAGACCGTCACCCTCATCGCCCTGCACCTCAAGCGCGCCCGCCCGGAACCGACCCTCGTGGTCTGCCCCGCCTCCCTGCTCGGCAACTGGCAGCGCGAGATCAACCGCTTCGCACCCGGCGTCCCCGTCCGCCGCTTCCACGGCGCCGACCGCACGCTGGACGGGGTGTCCGGCGGCTTCGTCCTCACCACCTACGGCACGATGCGCTCCGCCGCCGAACAGCTCGCGGACCGCCCCTGGGGCATGGTCGTCGCCGACGAGGCCCAGCACGTGAAGAACCCGTACTCCGCGACCGCCAAGGCGCTGCGCACCATCGGCGCCCCCGCGCGCGTGGCGCTCACCGGCACCCCCGTCGAGAACAACCTCTCCGAGCTGTGGGCCCTGCTCGACTGGACCACCCCCGGACTCCTCGGCCCCCTCCAGTCCTTCCGCGCCCGGCACGCGCGCGCGGTGGAGAACGGCGAGGACCAGGAGGCCGCCGAGCGCCTGGCCCGGCTGGTCCGGCCCTTCCTGCTGCGCCGCAAGAAGTCCGACCCCGGCATCGTCCCCGAACTGCCGCCCAAGACCGAGACCGACCACCCGGTCCCGCTCGGCCGCGAACAGGCCGCGCTGTACGAGGCGGTGGTCCGCGAGTCCATGGCGGCCATCGAGTCCGCCGACGGCATCGCCCGGCGCGGGCTCGTCCTCAAGCTGCTCGGCGCGCTGAAGCAGATCTGCGACCACCCCGCGCTGTACCTCAAGGAGGGCCCGTCCCGCCCGGACGGCCTCGCCGCCCGCTCCGGCAAACTCGCCCTCCTCGACGAACTGTTGGACACCGTGCTCGCCGAGGACGGCTCGATCCTCGTCTTCACCCAGTACGTCGGCATGGCCCAGCTCATCACCGCCCACCTCGGCGCCCGCGCGGTTCCGGTGGACCTCCTGCACGGCGGTACCCCCGTCCCCGAGCGGGAGCGCATGGTCGACCGCTTCCAGGCCGGCGAGACCCCGGTCCTGGTCCTCTCCCTGAAGGCGGCGGGCACCGGCCTCAACCTCACCCGCGCGGGCCACGTCGTCCACTTCGACCGCTGGTGGAACCCGGCCGTCGAGGACCAGGCCACCGACCGCGCCTACCGCATCGGCCAGACCCAGCCCGTCCAGGTCCACCGCCTCGTCACCGAGGGCACGGTTGAGGACCGCATCGCGGAGATGCTGACGGCGAAACGCGCCCTGGCCGACGCGATCCTGGGCTCCGGCGAGGCCGCCCTGACCGAACTCACCGACCGCGAACTCTCCGACCTGGTCTCGCTGCGGAGGCCGTCATGACGGAGTCCAGCTCCAGCCCGGCGGAGGAAGCACGGAGGGCGTTGCGGGAGGCGCGGGAACGGGCCTCCGGGGCGGGGGAGGAGCGTCCGGGGGCTTCGGCTGCGCGGGGCGCGGAGCCCGTGGATGCCGAGGAGTCCGGGCGGTTCGGTCGATCGGAGCGGACCGGTGAGTCCACCCGGGCCGGTGAGCCCGTGCGGACCGGTGAGTCCTCCCCGTCCGGTGAACCCTCCGGAGAGGGAGAGCCCGGCGCGTCCGGTGAGCCCGTCCGGGCCGGGGATATCGCGCGAGCGGCTCTCCGTGCTGCCGTGGCCCAGCGGTTGAGCGGGAACGCCCGAGCGACGGAGCGGTCGGCGACCGAGGCGGAGGGCGCTGCCGCTGGCTCGACGGTGTCGGATATGTCCCTTGGTTCAGCCTCCCAGGGGGCTGCCGTCGTCCCCGAGACCGAAGGCACTGTTCCCGTCCTGGAGTTGGACGACACCGACACCGACTCCGACACCGACACTGGCCGCGCGGCCGATGGCTCCGCCGCCCCGGTGGCGGAAGACACCGTCTCGGACCTGGGGGCGGACGACGTACCCACCGGTCGAGCAGCCGATGGCTCCGCCGCTCCGGGGGCTGAAGACGCTGCCCCCGCCGCCGCCCCGGTGGCGGAAGCCGTCAGCCCTGGTCCCGGCGAGGGTGGCACCACCTCCAGCCCGAGAGCGGACGCTGTACCCACCGGTCAAGCAGCCGACGGAGCGGCAGCGCCGCACCCCGCCCCCCACCCGACCGCCGAAGGCGACCCGGTCGGGG